>CAMNHH010000001.1 GCA_946539175.1 uncultured Clostridia bacterium
TACGGAGGCTTAGCTCAGCTGGTTAGAGCGCCTGCTTCACACGCAGGAGGTCACTGGTTCGAGTCCAGCAGTCTCCACCACCGAGAGGCACTTGCATATGCAAGTGCCTTTTGCATGCACGGAAGGAGATACCATGATTGTTGACGGTTACGTTCGTTTTTTGGAGTATCAGACATATTACCGCATAGCGGGTCCGCTCAGCTCCAGGAAAACTCCGCTTCTGCTGCTCCACGGCGGCCCCGGCTCCACTCACAATTATTTTGAGATTCTGGATCGCTTGGCGGAGGAGGACGGCAGACTTCTGATCAGCTACGACCAGCTGGGCTGCGGCAATTCCTACGTTGAGGGTCATCCGGAGCTCTGGACCATGGAGACCTGGATCTCGGAGCTGAAAACGATCCGCCATGCCTTGGGTCTGAAGGAAGTTGTGCTTCTGGGCCAGTCCTGGGGCGGCATGCTGCTTCTGGAATACGTCTGCCGTCACGCGCCGGAGGGCGTCAGGGGAATCGTTTTGTCCAGCACGCTGCCCTCCAGCCGCCTGTGGGGAGAGGAACAGGCCAGAATGATCCGCCAGCTTCCATCCGCTATGCAGACCGCCATCCGCACCGCTGCGGAAAGCGGAGACTATTCCGCTCCCGATTATCGGGAGGCGGAGGAATTCTATATGGAGCTCCATTCCGCTGGTAAGCCGGGTCCCGACGCGCCGGAATGTCTGACCCGTCCCAAGCAGAAGGGGAGGGAGAGCTATCTGATCGGCTGGGGGCCAAATGAGTTCACGCCCACCGGCACGCTAAAGGACTATGACGTAACGGAGCTGCTCTCCGGGATCCGGGTCCCGGCGCTGATTTTCAGCGGCGGAAATGATCTCTGTACGCCATACATTGCCAAAACCATGTTTGACAGGATCCCCAACGCCCAATGGGAGCTGTTCCGTGACTGCCGCCACATGTGCTTTGCGGAGGACACCGAGCGCTATATCGCGGTTTTGCGGCAATGGTTAAGTGGATTGAACTGAATCCCGCTTTCTTTGTTATTTCGCAATTTCCACCGACCGACGAATCAGATCATCTATTCTGTCGATCTTTCTGCCGCATTTATGCATTTCATCCATTAAGGAGCTGCGGCACTTTCTCAGATGCTTTATAAGCGCTTCATAGCTTCCGGTCTGCAGCAGTCTTTCCGCGTCTGTGATTTCTTCCGCACTGCAGCCGATCTCCAGCATATCATCGCGCAGATATCGGAGCGCTTCGTCCAATGTCATCCCTCCCACGGCTTTCGCTTTATTTCATTATACTTCCTTGATTTCTATTGCGCTAATGGTTATAATGAATATCATGATATTGCGTGATTGAATATCACAAGGTGGAGGGATCACCATGGAAATTCGCACTTTACGATATTTCCTCGCAGTGGCGCGAGAAGAAAATATGACAAAAGCTGCAGAAATTCTGCACGTAACACAGCCAACACTTTCAAAAACACTGAAAGCGTTAGAGGATGAGCTTGGCAAAAAGCTCTTCGTAAGACACAGTTTTTCCATCTCTCTGACGCAGGAAGGCATTTTGCTGCGGAATCGAGCGGAAGATCTTGTCACGATGGCTGATAAAATAGAGAAAGAATTCTTGTCATTGGACGACATCACCGGAGGCGAGTTATACCTCGGGCTTGCCGAATCCTATCAAATCCGCTATCTTGCCCAGGAGATCCGCGCCTTGAAGAACATATACCCGGATCTGCACTATCATATTACAAGCGGCGATACAGAACAGGTCACAGAAAAGCTGGATAAAGGTCTGCTGGATTTTGCAGTCGTCTGTGAACTGCCCGATTCACGGAAGTACGCCTATCTGCCGTTTCCCGAAGCGGATATTTGGGGCGTAGTTGTTCCGGCAGATGCGGCTCTTGCAAAAAAAGAGTCCGTAACAGTGGAGGATCTGATCGGAATACCGATATTTACCTCCGAACAGTCATGGCGAAACGATATCGGAAGATGGTGTGGAGAGCGGCTGTCTGAGCTAAAATTGGAAGGCTCGTTCCGTCTTGCCTACAATGCTTCCATGTTTGTCAGAGAAGGACTCGGCTGTCAGCTTACCTTCGCAAAGCTGGTTGATACCTCGGCGGAGAGCGGGCTTGTATTTCGACCGCTCTCGCCTACGCTTGAAACAAATCTTTACTTGATCTGGAACAGATATCAGACCTTCACTCCCATCGCAGAGCGCTTCCTTGCACAGATACAGAAAACTTTTAACCTCAAAAATTCAAATTAAACACTGTAGTATTGCAAGAGGCTGATAAGGAAGTATTTATGAATTATTAGTCCTGGCATTGTGGGACAAAGCAAGAGCCTGCAGCTCAACCTATAAAGGGTTGTACTGCAGGCTCTTGTCGGATATATCATACTTCATTGCTGCGTTGTGCCTACAAATTGCCTACAAAAAATTTTTCCGTCAAAATCGCCAAAGATAAAGGAGAATGAAAAGGTGAAAAAATAGGCAAAAACCTCGAAAAACCAAATAAAATCACCGCATGTATCTACATGCGGTGATTTTATTTGGTTGCGGGAGAGGGATTTGAACCCCCGACCTCCGGGTTATGAGCCCGACGAGCTACCGAACTGCTCTATCCCGCGATATTGAATTCCTCATTGCTCAAGTAGTATAGCACAGAGGAACAGATTTGTCAAGCTTTTTCTTCTCGTGATTTCAATCTAATTTCTTTCATATTTCTCTCCTCGATTTCAATTATATCGGGTATATCGGGGATCTGGGTCAGAATTCAGAACTTCTTTATAAATTAATAATTATAAAATTAAAATATTGTTGAAATACGAAAAAATTTATGTTACTATTATGATGTAATTCATAGAATTCACACAATCGCGGCTCCCTTGCTTTCGCGCAGAAACAGGGTTCAGAGCGAACGAAGCATTCTTTTCCCATGGAGGTGCATTTCAATCATGCCATCCGCGGTCAAATCGGAAGAGTATGATCTCCTCCATTTTTCTGAGAGAAGGCCGAAAATTTGTACAGAAAAGCTGGGCAGAATAGCTCCGAAGCCTGTCTACGAGAAGGTAAAACGTATTTTTGACCTTTGCTTCTCGCTTTTGCTTTTGGTCGTTCTGATCCTTCCGATGCTGATCATCGCCGTTATGATCCGGCTGGATTCTCCCGGCAATCCGATCTATCGGCAAACGCGCCTTGGCAAGAACCAGAAGCCGTTTACGATCTACAAATTCCGAACCATGCACCTCCTGGCTGAACAGGATGGTCCGCGCTGGGCAAAGCCCAACGACAGCAGAAGTACGAGACTTGGCCGGGCACTGCGGCATGCTCACCTGGATGAGCTTCCCCAGTTGATCAACATAATAGCCGGGCAGATGAGCTTTGTGGGACCAAGACCGGAGCGCCCCGAGTTTTATGACGTCTTCGATACGTATATCGACGGATTCCGCCAGCGTATGCTGGTGACGCCGGGACTCACCGGGCTGGCGCAGGTTCACGGCGGTTATGAACTGCTTCCGGAGGAAAAAATCATCTATGATTTGGAATACATCAAAAACAGATCGTTCAGTCAGGATCTGCACTGTATTTTCCTGACCTTTGGACTTTTGATCACACATAAAGGAGCAAGATAGGCAATGGTAACGGACTATTCGGTCCTGATGTCTGTTTATCAAAAAGAAGAGCCGTCCTTTTTCCATGACGCAATCCAAAGCATCCTGCGGCAGACGATTCCACCGAAGCAAATCGTACTGGTTTGCGACGGCCCTTTGACCGACGGGCTGGAACAGGAGCTGGAGGCCCTGCAGGAGAATCAGAGGGATATCCTGCGGCTCGTTCGGCTGCCTGCCTGCGGCGGATTGGGCAGCGCACTGCAGAAGGGGCTGCAATCCTGCAGCTGTGAACTGGTGGCCCGTATGGATACGGATGATCTGGCTGTGCCGAACCGAATGGAGCTGCAGCTGGCCGAGCTGGACCGGGACCCGTCACTTTCCGTTCTCGGCGGGCAGATCACGGAATTCTGGATCTCTCCGGACCGAATCTCCGGGAGCAGAAGGGTACCCTGTGATAACGAGGCGATCAGAACCTTCGCTGCCAGTAGAAATCCAATGAACCACATGACGGTCATGTTCCGAAAAAGCGCTGTGCTTGCCGCCGGAAGCTACCGGTCGTTTGACCGTTTTGAGGACTATGATCTCTGGTCGCGAATGCTGGCCGGGGGAGCGCGTTTCCGGAATCTGGATCAGGTTCTGGTGTACGCCAGAGTTGCGCCGGATTCCTACAGAAGACGCGGCGGCATGGACTATTTCAGACAGAGCGTCCGTATGCAGAAGCAGCTTCGCGCCTGCGGGCTGCTCGGCCCTGCCGCTTACTGCCGCAATCTGGCAGTTCGCTTTGCAGGGACAGTTCTGCTGCCGAACCGGCTTCGGGGGCTGGTATATCAAAAGCATCTGCACAAAAAGCTTCCGTCAGAGGAATCCTGATATGGGCGGATTCATCCCAGACGAAAAGCTCCTGGCCCATCAGCGGGTGATGCTGGAGCTGCTGCGGCAGGCGGACGCGATCTGCCGTGCCCATAAAATTCCTTACGTTCTGTTCGCCGGGACCATGCTGGGCGCGGTCCGGCACCGGGGCTTTATTCCTTGGGACGACGATCTGGATCTGTTGTTTTTGCGGGAGGACTACGATCGTTTCCTCGCCGCTGCGGAAACGGAGCTGGACCCGGAGAAGTATTATCTGCAGAGGGAATTCAGTCCCCATTGGCCCATGCAAAGCTCCAAGCTGCGGAGAAATGATACCGCCTGCTTTGAGAAATATTATCCCCGGGACCCGGAAACCCACATGGGGATCTACATCGATCTGTTCCCCTGTGATAATCTGTCCGACAGCCCATTGATCGCGCGTCTTCAATTTCTGGCCTCCAAGATCGTGATCGCAAAGGCTCTGGACGCAAGAGGCTATTTGACCCGCAGCCCCGCCAAAAAGATCTTTCTTGCCGTTTCCCGCCTGATTCCCGGCAAGCCCCTGGTCCGCTTTGTGCAGCTGCGGAGCCGGACCGGTACAAGCTGCGTTCACGTTTTTTTTGGCGGCGCAAAGCGTTACGGCAAGAGCGTGTTTCCCCGCTCCTGGCTGGAGCAGCGGACAGAGCTGCCCTTTGAGGGTGGGAGCTATCCTGTTTCCGCGCACTATGAGGCTTTCCTCCGGCTGCTGTACGGTAATTATCAGGAGATACCCGACGCGAACGCACGGGCGCAGAAGAATCACGCGTTTTTTGTGGATCCCGCCCATTCCTACCGGGCGTATCCAAATATCTATGACGGAGTCAAATTTGACGTGCTGACAAAGAGTATTCGCTGACAGGAGGTTGATTGCCTATGCGAAACAAGAAACTGCTCGTCGCGGTCTGTGGAATCGTACTGGCGCTGTTTCTGGGCTGTGGAAAAAACAGCCCGCAGCCAAGCCTGAGTCCAAGCCAGGATGATCGGGCGAATCACGCAATCAAAACTGCCTGCGGCGATCTGTACTTCCCGGAGGAATGGAACGACGCGGTCGCCGTCCGGGAACAGACCACCGAATTCGGCAGCAGCGTGGTGTTTGAAACGGAGCTGGAGGGTGAAAAAATTATTCTTTTCACCTTGAACATAGGCGGGGGAGAAGGCGATGAGATCGGAAAGCTGACCGATCAAAACGGTCAGGTCCGCAGCGTCCGGATGGTGATCAGTGAGCTGCACCCGGAGGGTGTTGACGAGCAGAGCGCTAATCGCCTGTTTGCCATGCAGGAGGATATCAATTATCTGATCGATCATTTGAAATGATTTAGGAGTATTTACAGTCCCATGTCACGAGGAAGGAGCGTAAATGCAATGAGGAACATCCGATTCAGAAGAATTCTCGCAATTCTGCTGGTACTGTGCCTGTCTTTGGGCTACGGATCCCCCCTGGCCAGCGCCGCGGATCCGGCAGAAGAGAACAACGCATCCGCGCTTGAAGCGTTTCTTGAGAAGTTGGTCAGCCTGGAGCAGTACGCGGCGGATTACGCGGCGGCAAACCCGGACTGCGGCAGCGACGCCTTTGAACTGGTACTGAATTACTGCAGAACCGCCAAGGAGGATTATACCTCCAGCAATTGGTCCAGTCTCGCAGGTGAGGAAAACGAAGGCTTCCGGGACTACGTCGCTCAGCAGGACGAGGAAAATGGGACCAGCGTAGGGGAGATCAAGACCTACTCCGCCACCGGAAAGGACTTTATTCCCGTGGCCAACGGGAACAAAATTGACCTGTTCCATATCTTCGGCACCATGAATATCAGCTATTACTGGGGCAGCCGATATCCGGAGCTCTCCGCCCGTCCTTACGCCGATCTGGGCGGCTGGGCCGGAGATCTGGTGGATCTGCTGACCAAGTGTACGGACCTTTCCGGTACGGAAGACGAGATGATCCGGGAAGTCTATTGGAACCGCTTTGCCAACGACCTCGGGCCTGGGTCCTTTGACATCGACGACGTCTACGGGGACTTTGACGCCTATTACTTCATGCAGACCGCCGGGGCCGGTCAGGGCTCTCTGAGCCAGATCATGCGGGAGTATTATACCCCTGAGCTTTCCATGAAGGATCGGGCAGTCTTCTTTACGGAGCATCGCTTCTCCGGGAATCTCAGCCGGGAAGCGCTGCGGGACGCGGTGAAGAGCGCCTATTCCGGCAATATCCTGCTGGCGGCCCTGGAAAGCAACGAGGGGCTGGAGAATGTGGACGCCCAACGGGAAGCCTGCGTGTACGCCTTTGCCGATTACCTGTACATGCTGGTCAACGGTCCGGCGTTTGAGACGGACGAGGCCGCGCTCAACGCGGGTCAGACCCTGGAGGAGACCCCTGTCAGCGGCAGCGCGGCGAGCCTTTACGGCGATCCGGTGGAAGGCAGCTTCAGCTGGAAGCAGCCGCAGACGGTCGTGGAGCAGAGTGGATACTATACTGCGGTTTTCACCCCTGCAGACAGCTTCCACTTCGGCGAAACAGAGCTCTCCGTGCCTGTGATCGTAGACGGACAGCCCATTGACGAGCCGGATCCCGATCCCGACCCGGACCCAGAGCCGAATCCCGATCCCGAACCGGAGCCGGATCCCGTCCCGGATAACAGCTATTTCTCCATCTTCTATAATAATACTTCCGTCCTGGCGCCGGGCGTCCAGCAGAGAATCCTGCATACCCGCACCAGAGACAACAAGCAGATGGTGATCTACGCCGCTACCATCGACGTCTCCCGGCAGGACGTAGCCCTGCAGGCCAATTACAACGAAAACGATCCGACCACCATCCCTACGCTTTCTCCGGTATCTGATCAGATGAAGGCGGCCCAGGCCAAGCACACGGATCCCGCCGACCCGGAGCATTACGTGGAGAATTATAACGTGGTGTTCGGCTCCAACGCGGACTTCTTCACCATGGCCAACGGCAAGCCCACCAGCGCCTTTGTGATGGAGGGCGTCGTCTACTCGGACGCCGCCACCAGCGGATCTGGCAGCAGCAACTACTTCTTCGCGATTCTGAAGGACGGCACCCCGATCATCAGCCGAAACAGCACCTGGAACACTTACCGCGACAACTGCCAGGAGGCGGTTGGCGGCGGCGCGCTTCTGGTGGAAAACGGCGAGACCAAGGTTTCCTCTTCTTCGAATTATTACAACAGCCGGGCGCCTCGTACCTGCATCGGCATCACCGCGGACAACAAGGTCGTGGTCATGTGTATCGACGGCCGCCAGGAGCCCTGGTCCTGCGGCGCTTCCTCCCAGGAAATGGCGGCAGCCATGATATCTCTGGGCTGCGTCAAGGCCATGAACCTGGACGGCGGCGGCTCCACCACCTTCGTCTCCAAGCCGGAGGGAGAGGACGAGCTTCGGGTCATCAACAGGCCCTCTGACGGATATGAGCGCCGGGTCTCCACCAGCTTGATGGTGGTCTCTACCGCGCCGAATTCCAATGTTTTGGATCACGTCTCCCTGCAGCCGGAAAACGAATATCTGATGCCGGGCGCAAGTGTTTCCGTGTCTGAGATCGGCGTTAACGCGGCCGGCGGCTCTGCCGAGCTTCCGGCGGATCTTCAGATCGTATTGGACAAGCCTGACTTTGGCAGCTTCCAGGACGGCTGCTTCACCGCAGGCAGCGAGACCGGGGACGTGGTCCTCAGCGCGATCAGCGGCGATGCCGTTTTGGGCTCTGTGACGCTGCACGTTGTGATCCCGGATGCCCTGGCCTTTGATACCAACGAGGTTTCCGCGATCTACGGACAGACTGTTGAGCTGCCTCTGGTGGGGTATTACAACGGAAACAAGATCGCAATGAATTTTGCTTCCGATCTGCTCATCTATGGCTTGATGAATCCGAACGCGGGCTCCATCACCGCGGCGGTGCTGACGGCGGCAGACGAATCCTGCGGCGTCCGGTCTACGGACATCGGCGCCGCTCTTGCGGCGGACAACTCCATCTACGCCCGGACCACGCTGTATTTGTATCACGAGAACGAGGCGGTGTTCGATTTTAACCACGCCACCGCCGGAAGCCGGAAGCTTGCCTGGAACCGGGTCGTTTCCAATTCCGAGATGACCAGGGATGAAAATGGTACTCTGGATGTTTACAATCTCGTGGAGCCCGGTGTCCCCATGGAGATTTCCTATACCTTCGCCCTTGATATGAACGACCTGGAGATCCCGGACAACATCGCCGAGGCTCTGCCTGTCGTGGCATCGTTCCTGGGCGTTGACGCATCTGAGCTTGGTGCCTGGCAGCTGCTGCTGGCACTGGCGGAACGGGTCAGCCCGTTGACGACTGTCACGGTCAAGGTCTTCGTAGACCCCAGACTGGATCTGGATATCAGCGATATGCAGATCAACTGCGATTATTTTGAGCTGACCGATAAGGAATTCGACTCTGAAAGCTCTACGCTCACGCTGAAAGCCCACTGGATCAAGGTCTACGGCCCGATCCCGGCGGCCACCGCGAATCCACTGTGCATCGTTTCCGGTCTCAAGGCCCACGTAAAGCCCGGCGCCCAGTGGGATGCGAACGACCGCCTCACCATTACGAACAGCGGTGAAATCACCTATGAGGTGGGCGTCCGCAGCTCCCAGGCCTACAGTCTGGCCAGCGGCGCGCTGGGGAAGCAGTACGGTCTGTACCCCTATGATAATACCGCGAATCTGGAAGGCGATAAGGGCGCCATGTTCGGCGGCAAGCACACTGAGTTTTCCGACAGCTTCATCCTCGACAGCACGGACTATGAGGGCTGGGTTACCACCGAAGACGGCACGGTATTCTATTACGTCAACAATAAGAAGCTGACCGGATTGCAGAAGCTGCCCACGCCGGAAGGGGACAAGCAGCTATATTACGTCTTTGCCGAAAATGGCGTACTGCTGCGGAAATACACCGGCAAACTGGAGCTGGAGGACGGGCTGCACTACGTGGTGCTGGGCCAGGAGGTCACCCGTTGGTATGAGCTGGACGACGGGATCCACTACTTCGATCCCGCGACCGGCGTTTCCGTTACCGGTACGCAGACCATTGACGGCTTTACCTATCTCTTTGAGGATTACGTCCTTGTCCGAGGTGAGTTCCGCCAGTTGGATACCGGCGCCTGGCGTTATCGCTGGGCCGGTCAGTGGTATGCCAAGGGCTGGTTTGTTGTGGAAGGCAAGAAATACTTTGCCATTCGCGGCGGCAATCTGCACACCGGCATCCAGAACGTGGAAAAGTTCGGTGAATCCGGCAATGAATCCGTCCGCTTCCATCTCTTTGACGATCACGGAGTCTGGCAGGAGAATGCCAACGGTCTGTATCTGAATCTTGACGGCAAGACTTACCTGGCGGAGAACGGCTTTATGGTCCAGTATCCCGGACTTGTTCAGATCGACGGGGATTATTACTACTTCACTTCCAAGAATTACATGGTACAGGGTACGGATTACTGGGTCAGCAAGACCAACGGTCTGATGCCCTCGGCCCGATACAGTTTCGCGGAGGACGGAAAAATGATTCTGCACACGGAGCCGGATCCCGAGCCTACCGAACCTTCTGAGCCCACGGAGCCGGATCCCACGGAACCGGATCCCACGGAGCCGGAACCTGAAGTTAAGAACGGCATCTACGCCGAGGACGGCAGCCTGTATTACTACAAGAACGGCGCCCGGTACTACGCCGGCCTGATCATCATCGACGGAGATTATTACTACGTCCGCACCGGCGGTGAGGTAGTCCACGGCAAGCGCTACACCGCTTCCAAGACCAACGGTCTGCTGCCCATCAAGCAGTATCTTTTCGCCGACGACGGCAAGCTGATTCTGGATGAGACGCCTCCCACGCCTACGGAGCCCACGGAGCCGGATCCTGACGTAAAGAACGGCATCTACGCCGAGGACGGCAGCCTGTATTATTACAAGAACGGCGCCCGGTACTACGCGGGACTGATCATCATCGACGGAGATTATTACTACGTGCGTACCGGCGGCGAGGTGGTCCATGGCAAGCGCTACACTGTTTCCAAAAATAACGGCCTTCTGCCCATCAAGCAGTATCTCTTCGCCGACGACGGCAAGCTGATCCTGCCGTAAAACCTCACGATACCCGCCCGCGTTCAGACGCGGGCGGGAGAGAACCCGGCTGCGGATACCCGTTCGGGGAAGGAGCGTGACAGCTTATCATGGTATTGCAATTTGTGAAGGAACACGTCCTTTGGTGGATCCTTTTGTTTGCGGCTGTCTTTACCTTCTATTGGCTGATGCAGTTCCGCAAACGCCTGCGGATGTCCTGGCAGGCGGCTCTGCCGCTCAGCCTCCTTCACGTCGTATTCGGCGTCGCCTGCGTTCGGGTCTTTGCCAGGCTTGAGGGAGCTGATGCGGGGGCCATGAGTATTTTCGGCGCGGTATTCTTCATGCCGATCGGTTATTATCTTGGCGCAAAGCTCTTCAAACGGCAAACTGCGGAGATATTTGATATTTTCGCTGTACCGATGATTTTCACACTGCTGTGTGCTCGGGTCAACTGCCTGTTTTCGGGCTGCTGTCTTGGTTTGCCAATCGGAAGCACCGGCCTGCGCTGGCCGACCCGGGAGGCGGAAATGCTGTTTTATCTGACGTTTCTGCTGGTTGAAGCGCCGAAGGTGCGAAAGGGAAAAACACGAGGCGAGGTCTATCCGCTTTATATGTTTGCATACGGCTTATTCCGATTTGTGGTAGAGTTCTTGCGTGTTTCCACTTCCACAAATCATCCGTTTCATCTGTCCCACGCGTGGGCAATTCTTTCCCTCGTCGTAGGACTGGCGATAGTCGTGTTCATAACAAAACAGGCCAAGCGCCTCCAACGCAAGGCCAGGAAAAACTGAAGAGGAGGAATCTATATGGTAAACAACCTGTCAAAGCGTTTCCTCGCGTGTCTGATGGCGATTTTGATCGTCGTCACGCTGCTACCCGGCACCGTTCTGGCTGCCAGCGTCAATACCGGCGTCTCCGGTCTGACGGCTGAAAGCAGCGGCAGCGCAAGCTGGAACAGCTCCGGCGGAACGGTCACCGGATCGGTGGAAGCAAGCAAAAGTTCTGGCTGCGCCGGAGATTCGTATACGCCCCAAACCGGCACGCTGACTTTCACCAACAGTTCGGGCGCTACCGCTCTTTTGAGCTTTGATTACGCCCTTGGCTTGAGCGGTGGCAGCGCCACTGTAGATGGGTCTGCCGTCTCTGCTGGATCCGGTTTTGCCAAGAAGCTGGCGGCCGGGGACAATGTTGCGATTTCGATCACGTCTCCCAGTGGCGAGGGAACCACCAGCATTGTATTGAGTAATCTGGCTCTGACCCCCGAACAGAGCATTACTCTGACCTGCAAGGCTCCCAGTCACGGCAGCTACACTGTGGACGGCACGGCAATCACTGCGGATACCGCTCTCTCACGGTTGACCACCGACAGTGTTAACCTGGCTGCAACCCCTGCCAGTGGCTATAAGTTTTTGGGCTGGTACAGTGAGACTGAGGAAATCTACTTCTCCATAACAGCTTCTCTGACCACCAGCTTCACCGGTAATAAGACAATCTACCCGGTATTTGTTTCCAGCAGCATCCCCGTGTTCCAGGTAGGCTCCAAGCTCTTTACGGATCTGAACGAGGCCATCAGCTATTCCCAGAGCAGCGGCATTGCAAAGATTGTGCTGGTTTCCAACGGCACCCTGCCTGCCGGGACCTACACCATTCCCAGCGGGAAGACGCTGTTGATTCCCTTCGACGACGCTTTTACTGTCTTTACCTCCACACCGGAGGTGGTCTACGGAGCGCACGAAAATCCCTCCGCTTTCCGGACACTGACCATGGCCAATGGCGCGAAGATTGTGGTGTCCAACGGCGCTGTACTCTCCGTGCCCTCCAAGCTCTCCGCCACAGGGACCGGCAGCGGCTCCTGGAACGGAACGCCAACCGGTAAGCACGGCAGAATCAGCATGAATGCCGGCAGCTCCATCGACGTACAGTCCGGCGGCAAGCTCTATGCCTACGGCTACATTTCCGGTTCCGGCAACGTCTACGCCCGGTCCGGCTCCGAGATCTGGGAGTGCTTCCAGATCCGCTGCTGGCGAGGCGGTACGGCCACCTCCGGCATGGCAGATAACACGCAGAAGGTTTTCCCCCTGAACCAGTATTACGTTCAGAATGTGGAAGCCCCTCTGACCTTCTATCCCGGCGCAACCGAGAAGGTATATACCGCTGTGAATATGAGCAGCAAGGCCTTTGCGGCCTCTGCTACCTTCATTGGTTCCGGAGGTATGTTCACAATCAATGACGGCAGTGTCACCAAGCGCTTCACCGGTGCTTCTGATCGGTTGGAGCTGAACGTGGATGGCAATTTTTCTATCACACCCATGTCCTTGAATATTACCGGACTTCCTCTGATTGGTGACCTAAATCTGAATACTGCTGACTATGTTCTGCCCATCAACAGCAACATCACCATCAATGTGGATACCGGAAACACTATAATCAGCCAGGATGTCGCTTTCTTCCCCGGCACAGAGATGAATATTGCCAATGGCGCCACAGTAGAGCTTACCAGTGGCCACAAGGCATATATCTATGACCAGGATCAGTGGGGCGCATACGCAGCAGCCAGTCAACAACTGGTGCCCGTTGGGTATTCTACTGTAAACGGTACTACGGCCAAGCGGACAGTTAATAGCCTTGTTGATGCAAAGATTGATATCAACGGAACTTTTGCTGCCTATGGTTCTGCGTATACCACCGAGAGTGGTGCTCAGATTATCAGTTCACAGGGTACGGGTAAGTACATTTTGCAAAGCGCCCCTGGAACTGAGAGTAACACTTACCAAGCGACACAGGGTGGATCAGAAGGTAAGGAAATCACCTATGTCAGTATCCCCATAACCGCTGCCAGGCTTCAGAACGCCGATGGGAGCTACTTTGAAACCGCGGGCAAGGCCGCCGGTACGGAAATTCCCTATTACGAGGGAGAGTGGGGCAAGGTGCCTCCCGCCGTGCAGAACGGCTATTATCTCGTGGGCAGCAGAAATGACTGGAATACCGACGCGCCGGACCAGAACCTGATGTTCCAGCTGAATCAAGATTCCAACGAAAACGAGTACCAGCTGACCCTGGATCTGACCGAAACTGAAGAATTCAAGGTCGTAGGGTATGAGGACGGTGTTGTGACCTGGTATCCCGGCGGCAGCAACTACGTCGTGGACGCCGCCCACGCCGGGGCAGGGAAGACCGTCTTCTTCCGGCCTGACGCCAACGGCGGCAGCGACTGGCACGAGCAGACCATCTTCGTGGCCAAAAACCGGTATACCATTACCTGGAAGAACGAGGACGGCTCCGTCATCGACACCACCACCGTAGAACACGGTGAAATCCCCACCCATGCGGATCCTGTAAAGGAAAGCAGTGCGGAATTTCATTACAGCTTTGCCGGTTGGACGCCCGCTCCCGTGGCTGCCGTGGCCGACACGGAGTACACCGCCACCTTTACCTCCGCCACGAGAACCTATCTGATCCGCTTCCTCAACGATGATGGAACCGTGCTGCAGAGTGACCAGGTGGCCTACGGCGTAACGCCTGCCTATACTGGCGAGACGCCTCAGAAGGCCTCCACTGCGCAGTACAGCTACGAATTCACCGGCTGGAGTCCCGAGGTTGCAGAAGTAACCGGCGATGCCGACTACACAGCCACATATCGGGAGATTCTGAACACTTACGAAATCACCTTCAACAACTGGGACGGCACTGAGTTGTTCAGTTTCGAATTCCCCTACGACACCATACCCACCTACGACGGCCCGACGCCTGAGAAGCCCGACGACGAGCGCTACAGCTACACCTTCGCCGGATGGGATCCCGAGCTCGCAGCAGTCACCGGTCCCGCAGTCTATACCGCCAAGTTCACCGCCGCCCCGCTGATCTCCGACGGTTATTATCTGGTGGGCAGCTTTAACGACTGGAAGGCGGAGAACGCCTACAAGTTCCAGCATCAGGATGGTAAGTACCTGTTGGAGAACATCGCGCTGGCAGTAAACGACGAAATGAAGGTTGTAGGGTTCCGGGATGGAGCCCCGTTCAAATGGTTCCCCGATGGCTCCGGCAACAACTACGTGCTTCCTGAGGGCAGAGAGGGCCTGAAGACCGTCTTCTTCAGCCCTGAATATCTGGATGAGTACGCCGATTGCAACGGTTTCCTCTTTATCCCGCTGAACACCTTCACCGTCACCTGGAACGACGATCAGGGCAATGAGCTGAAGAAGGACGAGGACGTTCCCTATGGCACCATGCCCAGCTTTGGGGATCAGGATCCTGTGAAGGAGGCCACTGCCCAGTACACCTACACCTTCAGCGGCTGGTCCCCCGAGCTGGCTCCCGTCACCAGCGACGTAACCTACACCGCCACCTTTGGGTCTCACGTCAGAAGCTATACCATTACCTTCCAGAATGAGGACGGCAGCTTCCTATGGGCAGGAGACTTTGAGTATGGGTCCATTCCTGAATACCATGGCGAGATCCCCGTCAAACAGGGCGACGCGGAGCATTCCTACACCTTCGCCGGTTGGGAGCCCAACGTCACCGAGGTTACCGGCCCTGCTACCTACAAAGCAGTCTACACCGAAGCCACCAACACCTACACCGTCACCTGGGTCAACTACAACGGCGACGTTCTGGAAAAAGACGAGGATGTACCCTACGGCGCGACTCCCAGCTATGACGGCGATGAGCCCGAAAAGCCTGCGGACGCCGAGTTCACCTACAGCTTCATCGGCTGGACTCCGGAAGTTTCTACCGTCAAAGGCAACGTGACCTACATTGCTACTTTCGAGCCTCACACCAGAAGCTATACCATTACCTTCCAGAATGAGGACAGCAGCTTCCTATGGGCAGGAGACTTTGAGTATGGGTCCATTCCTGAATACCAGGGCGAGATCCCCGTCAAACAGGGCGACGCGGAGCATTCCTACACCTTCGCCGGCTGGACGCCTGCGATTGCTGCGGTCACCGGAGAGGCCACCTACACCGCCGTCTTTGCGGAGCACACCAACAGCTATCTCATCATCTTCAACAACTGGGATGGCACCGAGCTGTACCGCACCACGGTAGAATACGGTCAGATTCCTGTGTACGCGGGTGACACTCCCGTGAAGCAGGGCAGCGCCCAGTACAGCTACACCTTCAAGGATTGGGATCCCACGCTGAATCCCGTCACCGGCGAAGCTGTCTATACCGCCACCTTCACCGAATCCGTGAACAGCTACCCCATCACCTGGGTCGTGGGCGAGGAAAGGGAAACTGTGGAGCTTGAGTATGGCACCATGCCCACCCATGCGGATCCCGACAAGGAGTCTGACGCCCAGTACAGCTACTCCTTCGTGGGTTGGGAGCCCGAGATTGTCCCGGTCACTGGCCCCGCCACCTACACCGCCGTTTTCAACAAAACTGTGAACAAGTACACCGTTACCTGGAGCATCAACGGCAACGAGACCACCGAGGAATACGAGTACGGCGACACTCCGTCCTATAAGGGAGAGACCCCTGTCAAGGAAGGCAATGCCCAGTATTCCTACGAGTTCACCGGCTGGGATCCGGACATCCAGGAGGTAACCGGCAATATTACCTATACCGCTCAGTTCCGGGAATCCGTGAACAAGTACACCGTCACCTGGAGCATCAACGGCGAAGAGACCACAGAGGAATACGAGTTCGGCGCTGTGCCTAGCCATGAAAACCCGGCGAACTACGAGGACGAGAACGGCAGTTACAAATTCATCGGTTGGGATCCTGAAATTGAGAGTGTCACCGGCGATGTCACTTACACCGCAAAGTTCCAGGCTTTCCTCCGCAACGGTTTCTACCTGATTGGTCTGCGCGGCTGGAATTACGAGTCTTTGTCCGCAGATGACCGATTCGTCGTGAACCCCAATGCGGAGAACGAGTACATGATCAATGAGGTTCTGCTCAGCGAGGGGGATACCCTAAAAGTCGCCCGGGTGGAGTATGGCGAGATTACAGGCTGGTTCCCCGATGGAATGGACAATCATTACGTCGTTGACGCTGCTCACGCCGGATCGCATACCGTATTCTTCAATCCCGACGGTAAGAATGAATGGCAAGATTTTGGCGGTTACATCTTTATCGATACGTCTTTCTTCGTGGTGACCTGGAGCGTGGATGGCGTCGAAACTTACGAGACCTACGTCTACGGTCAGATGCCTGCGCATGATGTCCCCGTCAAGGCGGAAACGATGCTGGAAAGCTACGAATTTGCAGGCTGGGAGCCCGAGCTGACTGTCGTGACCGGCCCGGCGACCTATACCGCTCAATTCACTGCCGTTCCCAAGGCCGGCTGGATCGCCTGGGAAGGCCAGCGGTACTATATCGCGGATGGTGCGCCTGTCAGGGGCGTGTATGAGATCGAGGACGAGTTCTACATCTTTGATCTGGAAACCGGCGCTTTCCGCAGCGACGCCAACGGCGTCACCGACGTCGGGGAGGACACTTATCTGGCTGAAAATGGCAAGGTCGTCAAGAATCCCGGCCTGGTCCGGATTCCCGAGACAGAAGAGTATTTCTACTTTGGCGAGGACAACAAGGCTCTGAAGAACCAGCGTACCTGGATTGATCGGACCAACGACCTGCTGCCTGTGTGGGCCTACACCTTTACCGAGACCGGAGCCATCGAGCACGTGGACGTCACTTGGGAGGGGCTGCAGGAAGACGGCTATACCTACATCGACGGTATTCGCGTTTACCTGGGTCTGGTACAGGAAGCCGACGGCAGCTACCACTACTACAATTCAACTGGCCTGCATATCGTTGGCCGCAGATACTGGATCAGCAAGACCAACCCGGAAACCGTCAAAGATCCCAACGGCAATCCCTTCCCCGAGGGCAATTACGAGTTTGACGAGCAGGGCCGCATGATTCTGCCCGGCGACCCGCAGGCCAAGAACGGCATCGTTGCCGAGGACGGCAGCCTGTATTATTACGTGGATAACGTCCGCAGCTATGCCGGTCTGATCCTGATTGACGGCGATTACTACTACGTCCGCTACGGCGGCGAGGTGGTCCACGGCACCGATTACTGGGTCACCAAGAACAACGGTCTGCTGCCCTCTGCCCGCTATCAGTTTGCGGACGACGGCAAGCTCATTCTGGAGCAGCCCAAGAACGGCATCGTGGCCGAGGACGGCAGCCTGTTCTACTATGTGGACGGTGCCAGGAACTATGCCGGACTGATTGAGATTGACGGTGACTACTATTACGTCCGTCAGACCGGCGAGCTGGTCCACGGCACCGATTACTGGGTCACCAAGCATAACGACCTGGTTCCCGCAGGCCGCTACAGCTTCGATGAAGACGGCAAGATGATCCTCACCGGCACCCCCCTGGATCCGGAGCCGCAGCCTGAGGTGAAGAACGGCGTTTACGAAGAGGACGGCGTCAAGTACTATTACGAAAACGGTGTAAAAAAGTATGCCGGTCTGATCGTCCTGGAGGACCCCGCGAACCCCGGCAGCTACGCGTACTTCTACGTCACCAGTTCCTGCCAGCTCAAGACCAGCGGCGCGGAGGGCAGCTTCGTGAAGTACACCGCAAGCTATACCAACGGATTGCTTCCGGCCGCAAGGTATCAGTTTGACTACCTTGGCAGGATGTATGATCTGGATGGCAATCTGCTGACGCCTGCCGCACCCTGATTCCGGCGCGGGCTTTGTCCCGCTGAAGCAATGAACAACAGCAGGGATACGGGTTTCGACCCGTATCCCTGCTCAAAAACACTGATAGAAGGGGAGAGCGTCTCCCTTTCTATGAGTGCTTTTCACCTTGGTCGAAAGGAGACGAGCCATGCGCGCAGCCTTTGTCAACGCGGTATGCGGCAGCGGCAGCACCGGTAAGATTGTAACCGGTCTGCTGCGTTCTTTGCGTGGGGCAGGGGACGATGGCCGCGTTTTTTTCGGCATCGGCAAAGCCCAGGACATTGCCTTGGAGGACACGTGCCGCTTTGGCAGTACCGCGGATTATTACCTGCACAACGCCGTCTCCAGGCTGACGGATCACGCCGGTTTTTATTCCACCGCCGCCACCCGTCGGATGATCAAAGCCATAGAAGCCTATCAGCCGGATCTGATCCATTTGCACAATCTGCACGGTTACTATCTCAACGTGGAAGAGCTGTTCCATTTCCTGTCCGGCTGCGGAAAACCGGTGCTTTGGACTCTGCACGACTGTTGGGCCTTCACCGGGCATTGCACGCACTTCAGCGCGGCAGGTTGTGAGCAGTGGAAAACCGGATGCCGCAGCTGTTCCCAGCTTTCACGTTATCCAAAATGCCTGCTGAGGGGAGACGTGGAGCGGAACTATGCCCGGAAGCGCAGCCTGTTCACCTCCGTGCCGGGCCTTACGCTGATCACGCCCTCTGTTTGGCTGGCCGGCATCGTTCGGCAGTCCTTTCTGGGAAAATTGGAGATCATCCCCATTCCAAACGGGATCGACACGGAGCGGTTTTGCCCCGTCAAGAGCGACGTCAAGGAGCGATTGGGATTAACGGGCAAAAAGATGGCATTGGGCGTCGCTTCGGTCTGGAATGAACGAAAGGGTCTGCAGGATCTTCTGCGCTTGTCTGAACTGCTGCCGGATGATTGGCGTCTGGTTCTGGTAGGACTTACAAAGCAACAGCAGGCCTTGTTCCCGAAGCTGGTCGTCACCATGGAGCGGACCTCCTCCCAGGAGGCGCTTGCCCGGCTTTATTCCGCCGCTGACGTTTTCATCAACCCCAGCTATGAGGAAACCATGGGCATGACCACGGCGGAGGCCCTGGCCTGCGGTACGCCTGCTGTGGTCTATGATCGGACCGCGGTGCCGGAGCTGGTAGATGAAAGCTGCGGCGCAATCGTACCGGCAGGCGACGTGAAGGCCCTTTGCGCGGCGATCACCTCCATTTCATTGGATCGTAAAGCCGCACGCGCCAGAGGCCTGCGATATGCCCAATCCAAGCAGAACGAAGCACATCTTCGGCTCTACAGGCGTTTGGTACAGGCAAGTAAAAATGGATTGGAGGCTCCGCTATGAATCAGCCCAGCCAATCCGGAATGATCGGCAACGGCCAGTTTTCCAACAGACTGCTGAAGCTGCAGTTTATTATGGTGCTGCTGTATTTCCTGATGATCCCATTTAACAATGCTACGGTCACGCATTATATTCTGCTGGCCGGTACATTTTTGAGCATGTACTGTATCGCGAGCATCTGCATTGTCCGGGAACTCAACGCGAAACGCTTGCTTATGATCCTGATGCTGGGCATCACCGCCCTGGTCAGCATGCTGTTTTCCTATCGCCATCTGCGTTCGGACCTGCTGTATTCTCTTGTCTGCTTCTTTTTCCTGGCCGTAATGATCTCGATCAACAACTATGAGAAGCCCCAGGTGGATTTTATCCATTTTGTGTTTTGGGTTTGTCTGCTGATGGCCGTGATCGTAAGCATCTATTCTTTCCTGCCCTTTGCCTACCTGCGAAAAAACGGTACCGTCGCGCCGACACTGACATTGAATCTGGGCAATTCCAACTACACCGGCGTACTGCTGCTGAATATTCTCTGCGTCCTCTGGGCTTCCTCCTATGGGGAGAAGTACCATTGGCTTGTACTTCCTCTGACTGCCTACCTTCTGTACTTGATTCTGAAAACCGGCTCCAGAACCTGTATACTGGGCAGTATCGTGTTTGCCGCGCTGTCTGTGCTGCGCTCAAAACGCCCCATTTCAAGATGGATCGTCCTTGGCTGTCTGATCCTGCCGATTTTTTTCGTACCGTTTTATTTGTGGCTGTTTGATCACAGCAATTACTGGGGAGTCCGTATTCTCGGAAAATCTCTGTTTACCGGGCGGGAGGAAACCTTCGTTTATTATCTGTCCTATCTGAAAAAACCGGTCCAGATTATTGTGGGTAATTTCTGTGAGGCGGCGCTGCAAAACGCCCACAACGCACCGCTTTCCGTGCTTTGCTCGCTGGGCGTGGTCGGGGCTGTTCTCTATTATGCTCTGTTCATTCCCTCCGTATGGCAGAACAATAAAAACGTCCGGCATCCCACTGCCCATACCGCTGTGGCGGCGCTGCTGGCTGTCAGCGTCGCTTCCTGCGGGGAATCCTCCATGTTTTTAGGGGGATTTCCCGGTGTGAGCTTTATGCTGCTTTATTTATGGTTGTCCAATTATTCCGGAACGGATAACGGAACAGAGGAGGGAGACTCCACATGCACCCCCGTGTACTAATTGTCGGAACTGTCCCTTACAATCGGAAATCCACCTCCCGGGCCTTTGACGCCTATTTCCATTTTTGGGAGCCCGAGAATCTGGCGCAGATCTTTTCGAACACAAAAAAACCATGCAAGGGCCACTGCGCGGAGCTTTATCAGATCACCGACCAGCGTATGCTTCGCCGGTGGTTTGCCCCTCGCACCCGGACCGGGCGGATCTTTCGCCGAGTGGAGCTGCCCGAACGCTGGGAAAGCACGGACCTGGAAACCGGTAGTGCCGCGGCAGACCGCGCCTATCGACTGGGCAGCCGCCATACGCCGCTGAC
This sequence comes from uncultured Clostridia bacterium, assembly GCA_946539175.1. Classification (GTDB taxonomy): domain Bacteria; phylum Bacillota; class Clostridia; order Oscillospirales; family Oscillospiraceae; genus JAFRPC01. The sequence continues at coordinate 21,101 of CAMNHH010000001.1, forward strand.
GCATCTGCTGCGGGGCCTTCTGTGGCGCAAGCGCTTCTGGTGTACCGCGGAGCTGAACGCCTGGTTGGACGCATTTCAGCCGGAATGCGTTTTCCTGGCCTTCTCCAACGACTATTTTATTTTGCGGATTGCTCTGTATGCGGCCCAGCGGTATCACATTCCCATTGTTTCCGCCATTGGCGACGACTATTATTTTTGCCGCAATCGCTCGCTTTCTCCTCTGTATCAGCTCTACATGGGCACTTATCAACGCCTGGTCCGTCGGGTATTGGCTCATCCGGGCAGCGCTGTCTATATCAGTGACAAGATCCGGGACAAATATAACGAAGCCTTCCGCCTAAAGGGAGAAACCGTCTATCTGAGCAGCGAGCTGTGCCGCAGGCCCTTCCACCCGGTGGATCTCAGCCAGCCGAGGATTACGTATTTTGGCAACATACGCATGGGCCGCAATCAATCCCTATGCGATCTTGCGAACGCACTGCGGCAGATCAATCCCGCCTGGCGACTGGACGTGTATTCCAACGAACGGGAGCCCTCTGTAACGAAACTTTTTTCCAGCTGCGAGAACCTACGCTTTCATGGCTCTGTTCCCTATGAAAGCGTTTGCCGTATGATTGTTGAGAGCGATATTACGGTTATTGTGGAGGGCTTTCGCCCCGCCGACGTAGACAAATCCCGCTACTCCTTATCCACTAAGGCGGCGGATGCGCTGGCCTCCGGCGCGGCCATTCTGGCCTACGGCTCATTCGAATGCGGTGTAATCGAATATATGCACAGCACCGGCGCTGCCGCGGTTTGTACCGATCCGGCGAAACTGGAGCAGACCATCCGGGCCATGACGGGGGATCCGCAAGCTCAGCGTCGAATGTATGAGAACGCCATGCGGATATCCACAGAGCACCATGATCTGTGGGTCAGCACAGAAACCGTCAGAAGGGTCGTGGAGCGGGCGATCCGCGAGATGGAGGAAGCGCGATGAGTACGATTCGGTTCCGCTCCGCTGTCCTTGACCGGGTTCGCGGCGCCGCAATGCTCCTGGTGATTCTTGGGCACACTATGATCGGCTGCACCGTCGGGGCTCAAAACAGCTTTTTGTATCGGGTCATATGGTCATTGCAGATGCCGCTGTTCTTTCTGCTCAGCGGATATCTGACCCGATATGCAAAGCCGCTTCCGAACGCAAGGGCCCTGCTGCGTCAGCTTGGCCGCCGCAGCCTGCAGCTGCTGTTTCCCTTCGGAGTCTGGAGCTTTTTGATCCGAGGTCTGCTTTTCGGGCAGCGTTCCTTTCTGAACCTGGCTTGGCTTGCGCGGCACATGGACAGCGGATACTGGTTTTTGTTCTCCCTTTGGGTGATCTCCGCGGCGTACCTGCTGGCATCCTTCCTTGGGGGCAAAGTTATTTGGAAGCGACCCCAGATCGCTGTGACGCTGTTCTTCGGCCTGCTTCTCGCAATTCTGGGGATAGTTGCCCTGTGGCAGGGCGTTGAATTTCTGGGCGCCAAGCTCAGCTTGTATTACGCAAGCTTTTACTTTCTGGGCGTGTTGGTTGGTCGTGCCAGGGACCGTCTGCCATCTTCCGGTCGGGGGCGGACACTGGTATTTGCGGTCAGCTTTGTGGGCTGGATCCTGTTTTTGCTCAAGTTTGATTTCTTCTCCGCCGCGGACAGTGTCGGAAGCATAGCGCTGCGGTGGGTCTCCTCTGTGTTGGGTTGCAGCGCAGTCTTCCTTGCCGCTCTGGAGCTGAAGCGTTGGCGGTCGGATCCGCTGCCGCGCAGGGTGTTGCGCTGGATCGGTGCGCATACTTTGGAGCTGTATCTGGTCCATTATCTTTGCTTGAATCTGATTCGAAAAGCGCCGGCTCCAGACTGTGAAAGCCTTTCAGGGGCTACGCTGATTCTGCTGAATTTTTGCCTGACGCTGGGTATTTCCGCATTTGTAACGCTGCTTTTCAGCCGGACGCGGTTTTTGCGCTTCCTGCTTTTTGGCAAGACCGATAAAAGGTGAATCCGATGAATGATTTGACCCTGCTCATTTTTACCTGTGAAAAGTTTTCCGATCTTTGGGATCCGCATGTGAAGCTCCTGGAGGAAAACTGGCCGGATCGCGGCATGGACAGCTATCTTGTGACCGACGCTCCTCACGATACGTGGTACGATGGGGTTTCTGTCCTGGCCGCAGGACCGGATGCCTCCTTCACAGCCCGCGTTCGCTGTGCCTGCGAGACAGTACGAACCAAGTATGTGTTCGTGACGCTGGATGATTATTTTTTGCTCCGGCCCGTTGACAGCGGCAGGATCCGGCAGCTGGTCTCCATCATGGAAGAGGAGCGTCTGGATTATCTTCGTCTCTACGATCGCCCGAAGCGGGCTTCCGCCGCGCCGCTGGCCTCGGATCCTACGCTGCGGCATATTGTGAACGATACCCGCTACAGCGTGAACCTTTACGCCGGGATCTGGCGCAGGGAATTTTTGCTGCGGACGGCAGTGGGAGAAAGGAATCCTTGGAGCTATGAGGCCTCACTATCACGGGCTGCCACAGCTTTGAAGGCAAACTGCGCCGTAGACGAGGCCAGGGATTTTGTTACCTTGGACGTGGTGCGGAAGGGAAAGATTCTGAACAGAGCCAATCGCTATCTGAAGAAGCACGATCTGTACCACGGAGACCGACCGGTACAGTCCCGGTGGTATGAGTTTGCTCTGGCGGTACGGACCTTTGGTGTACGCCACATGCCACGCCCGGCGGTGGAACTGGCCCGGCGCTTCATGATGAAGCGGGGGCGCCATTACTACAGCCAGGAGCAGTTTGAATATCCAATACCGGAGCAAACGGAGTCTAAGGAATGAAAATTGTCTTCGTAAACTGTTACTTCAATCACCACCAGAAGCCGTTCTCAGACGCTATGGTGGCGCTTGGCGCGGACTACAGCTTTCTGGAAACCATGCCCATGCCGGAGTACCGCCGCGCTCTGGGCTATCAGGAGCTTCCAAAACCGGAATACGTTCATTCCTGGCTCGAGGAGCCCGCTCGATGTGAAAAGCTGATTGATGAGGCGGATACGGTATTGTTCAGTTCCGCGCCGGAGAAGCTCTTCCGACGCTGCTTTGGGCAGGGTAAGCTGCTGTTTCGCGTGACAGAACGTCCCCTGAAGCGGCAGGGTGAATGGCAGAAGTTTCTGCCTCGGCTGCTCCGTTGGCGATGGCGCAATCCCGGCAGGGAAGGGATCCGCCTGCTCAGCGCCAGCGCTTTCGCGCCGTCAGATTACGCGAAATTCGGACTCTTTCGGGGCCGTGCTTATCGCTGGGGTTACTTTCCGCAGTGCAATCGGCAGGCTGATACGGAACGCCTGCTGGCAGGAAAAACTCCGGGCAGTATGCTCTGGGTAGGGCGTTTTCTGGATTGGAAGCACCCGGATGACGCGCTGCGTGCAGCCGCGTGGCTTCGGCATCAGGGATATCCGGTTCTACTGAAAATGATCGGGACCGGACCCATGGAGAAGGCGCTGCAGGAAATGCGGGAACAACTGGACCTGGAAGGCTCTGTCTCATTTCCCGGGTCGATGACGCCTGCGGAGGTTCGCCGGGAGATGGACAAGGCTGAACTGTTTTTATTTACCAGTGACCGCTGTGAAGGCTGGGGCGCCGTATTGAACGAGGCTATGGACAGCGCCTGTGCCATTGTGGCAGGCCACGCGGCAGGGGCGACCCCCTACTTGATCCGGCCCGGTCAGAACGGGCTTGTATATCGCTCCGGCGATTGGGAAGCGATGGCCCACTGTCTGAAGTCCCTGCTGGACAGCAGACAAAGCGCTGCAGGTTTGGGGCGGGAGGCCAGAAACACCGTCCTCACGGAGTGGAACGCCGAATATGCGGCCCGCAGCTTACTGGCTCTGGCCGAGGCCCTTCGAAGCGGAACATCTGCCGGGCTGCCCGCTTCCGCGGGACCCTGCAGTAAAGCTGAAATCATAAAAGAGGATTGGTTTTATGCGTCTGAAAACCCTTCATAAGCGCTGGATCTATTTTCTTGTGAACCACGTTTACGCCGGAACTGAGGCCTGGGACAGGAAGCGGCATCTGTTGCGTGCGGCAGGATGGAAGATCGGGGAAGGGACCCGGATCGTTGGGCCTGTAGCTTGCAGCGCGTCGGTTGAAATCGGCGCCGATTGCTGGATCGGACGGGATTTCAAGGTACACGGGAACGGCTGTCTGATCATCGGAGACCGCTGCGATCTTGGCCCCGAAACAGCGTTTTTTACCGGCGGACACGTGATCGGCGGCCCGGAACGAAGGGCGGGTGCAGGGGAGAGCTATACCATACGGATCGGCAGCGGCTGTTGGCTGGGGGGAAGAAGCAGCTTTTTACGGAATGTAACGGTCGGGGAAGCTTCGGTGGTGGCAGCCTGTGCTTGCGTAACAGAGGACGTTCCGCCGTATACGCTGACCGCCGGAGTTCCGGCCAGAGAGATTCGGAGACTCTGATATGGGATTTCATCAACTGAAGCAGAACCGCATGGCGAAAAACGCGGTCTGGCTAATATTGGGCAAGCTGATCCATATGGTGCTTTCTTTTATGGTGGGTCTGCTCACGGCCAGATATCTGGGGCCCGCACACTTCGGACTCATTAACTACGCCTCGGCGTATACATCGTTCTTTGCCGCCCTCTGTACCCTTGGCATCAATTCAATCATCGTAAAAAACTTTGTGGATCATCCCGAGCAGGAAGGGGAGACCGTCGGCACCACGCTCCTGCTGCGGGGATTGTCCAGCCTGCTCAGTGGGCTGATGATCGTCGGGATTGTTTCTATCATCGACCGCAACGAGCCGCTGACGCTGACAGTTGTCGCCCTGTATTGCGTGGGACTGCTGTTCCAGATCTATGATACGTTGAACTATTGGTTTCAGGTCCGCCTGCAATCGAAGTATTATACCTTCGCTACCCTGGCTGCCTACGTCATCGTTTCGGCTTATAAAATCCTGCTGCTCGCGCTGGAGAAAAGCGTAAAATGGTTCGCGCTGGCCAACGCCGTAGAATACTTTATCGCGGGGGCCGTTATGCTCTGGCAGTATCGCAGGCGGGGCGGTCCGGGCTTTTCCTGTTCCGTCGGTAAGGCGAAGCAGCTGCTCCGGGACAGCCACAGCTTTATTATCGCGGGCTTGATGGTCGCCGTCTATGCCAGTACGGACCGGCTGATGCTCAAGCAAATGCTGGATGAATCCTCGGTGGCTTATTACGCGCTGGCGGTATCCTTCAGTTCGTCCTGGGGCTTTCTGCTGTCCGCAATCATCGACTCTATGGCGCCGGAGATCATGCGGATGCACAGCGTGGATCGGCAGGCATATCTCCGTATGAACCGGCAGCTCTATGCCTACGTTTTTTATACCGCCGCTGTCGTATCCCTACTGGTTTCTCTGTTGGCCCCCTGGCTCATCGTACTCTTATACGGCGAGGCGTTCCGCCCAGCGGTTGCTCCGCTGCGGGTGGTCGTCTGGTACACGGCCTTTTCTTATCTGGGTGTGGCGAGGAATACCTGGATGGTGTGTGAAAACGCGCAGCGCTGCCTGCAGCTGCTCTATCTGATTGCCGCGCTCATGAACGTGATCTTGAATCTCGTCCTGATTCCGCTTTGGGGAGCCACCGGCGCCGCGTCGGCTTCGCTCCTGACCCAGATGTCCACCGTGATCGTGATCCCGTTTTTGATAAAAAACCTGCGTCCGAACGGAAAGCTCATTTTGGACGCGATCTTTCTGAGGAAAATACGGGATAAAAAGAACTGATTAAGAGAGGTTACTATGACACAGGACGAATCCCTTGCGCGGGTCAAGCAGATTGAGCTTTCTCTTTTGCGGGATTTTATCGAGCTCTGCAACGCCTTGAACTTGCAATATTTTGCTTTAGGCGGTACACTATTAGGCGCGGTACGTCATGCCGGATTTATTCCCTGGGACGACGATATCGACGTGGGGATGCCCCGAGGCGACTATGAGCGATTACTCACGGAGGCTCCCGCTCTGCTGCCGGAAAACGATTTTCTGCAGACCTGGCGTACGGATCCCGAATTCCCCGCTAATTTCGCTAAGCTTCGCAGGAGCGGAACCGCTTTTGTCGAACGCAGCTTGAAAAATCGCAAAATCCACCATGGGATCTATATTGATATTTTTCCGCTGGATTACTGTCCGGCCCCTGGCAGGGCCCGGAAACGCCTGTTGCTTTACAGCAATCTGCTGCTTCAGCGGCTGAGCTGTCGTTTCTATCATCCCCAAAAAAGCATCAAAATGCGTCTGCGGCAAATAGCTGCCTGCCTGCTGTTCCCATCCTGTTCCGCCGCCGTTTCCCGACGGGAGCGGCTTCTTTCCCGGAACCCGGAAAGCGATTGGGTCGCCAATTACTGCGGCGCCTGGGGGGAACGGGAGATCGTTCCAGCAAGCTGGTATGGCCAAGGGCAGGAGCTTTCCTTTGAGGGGCTGCGGCTGCGGGTTCCCTCCGACTACCGTGCCTGGCTGTCCCAGGTCTACGGCGATTATACGCGCCTGCCGCCCGAATCCGAGCGGCATGGACATCACACCACAGAATATATTGATCCCGATCACGCCTGGCCGGAGCCGCCAGGCAACGCAAGAGATCCTGACAATAGGAAAAGGAGTCATTAAATGGAAACAAAAAGTTTTACAAAGATGGTCTCGCTCTCGGATCTTTGGAGCGTGTTCACGCAAAGACTTTGGATCATACTGCTTGCTGCTGTTGTGGCGGTGATCGGGACCCGAATCTATGAGACCCATTTCAAAACACCGATGTACGAATCCACGGCAACACTTTACATTCTTCGCAGAGACAATGAGGTGGATTACACCTACACCCAATCGGATTTTAAGCTGGCACTGGACGTGGTCAACGATTGCACCTACGTTCTGAAAAGCACGGACGTTCTGCTTTCGGTGCAGCAGGCCCTGAATCTGGACATGAGTCTCAACCGTCTGTCCCAGAGCATTACCACGAAAAACCCCGAAAACACCCGCTTTTTGGAGATCACGGTTTCCAATCCGTCTCCTTCTATGGCAAAGGCGATCGTAGACTGCCTCTGTGACAAGGGATCTGTTCGCATCACGGAATCCATGGGTTTTGATCAGGTTAATCTGTATTCCTACGGCAGGATTCCCGGGAATCCCTCCAATATGCTGACTCTCTTTGCCTACGCGATCATCGGTCTGGGCGTCATGCTGGTGGTGTACAGTATCTTTTTGATGGCGTTTTTCCTGGATGACAAGCTGAAAACCGCTGACGATATCAACAAATATTTGGGCGTCAGTCTGCTCTCCGAAATCCCGAACGAGGAGAGCAACACCATGAGAAAGAAATACCGGTATCGGGATCGAAGCAAATATCAGTACGCAAGCAGCAAATATACAAAACAGAGCACCGGAAAGAGAGGGTAAAATGAAACAGACACAGCTGAAAATCTCCGGAACAGACAATTATTTTACCCAGGAAGCCTTCAACGTCTTTCGTACGAATCTTCAGTTCTGCGGACAGGATATCAAGGTCATCGTACTGACAAGCTGTACCATGAATGAGGGTAAGTCCTACACTGCACTGCATCTGGGCTACAGCCTGGCGGAGATTGGCAAGAGAACGCTCCTGATTGATGCGGATATGAGAAAATCCGTAATGGCAGGAAGAAACTCCGACTCGAAAAACGTAGAGGGGCTGAGTGAGGTCCTGACCGGACAGGCCGATCTGAAGGACTGCATCTACACGACGCAATTTGAATATCTGCACGTACTGTTTTCCGGTAAATATCCGCCGAACCCGGTTGAGCTACTGGAGGGCAAATATTTCAAGGCGCTGCTTTCACAGTCCAGGGAATTCTATGATTACGTGATCGTGGATACGCCGCCTCTTGGCATGGTGATTGATGCGGCGGTTATCGCCGCTGAAGCAGACGGCGCGGTATTGGTGATCGGCAGCAACCACGCAAAGTATACGCAGGCGCAGGAAGTCCTTTCGCAATTGCGAAAGGCCGACTGCAACGTTCTCGGCGCTGTATTGAACAATAGCGAAAAGAAAGGGAGCGGCTATTATCGAAAGAAGCACGGTTATGGCTACGGCTATTATGCCTGATCCTCAAATGCCTATGGTATTTGCTGATATTCACTGCCACATTTTGTTCGGTGTGGACGACGGTGCCCGGTCAGAGCAGGAAATGCTGGAGCTGTTGGACGCAGCCTATCATGACGGCACACGGGAACTCTGCTTTACGCCCCATTATCATCCTGCTTACTTCGGAGCGTCGCCGGAGCAAATCGACGCCGCCTTTCAGACAGCCAACGCTTACGTCAGCCAAAAATACCCCGATCTTCATCTGTATCTGGGCAGTGAACTGCGATATGAGCAAAGCTTTTCCGATTGGCTGAAATCCAAACGCTGCAGGACCTTGAATGGTACAGAGTATCTTTTGGCCGATTTCCTTTCGGGAGATGCGCTGGATATGATCGTTAAGGCCATGCTGAACGTGATCAACTGCGGTTATCGTCCGGTATTGGCCCACGTAGAACGTTATGAGGCTCTGCAGAAGAGGCAAGAGGAGCTCAGGCAGCTTAAGACCTGGGGCACCATTTTCCAAATCGACGCACAGTCTCTCCTGGGTGGTTTTGGATATGGGGCAAAAAAACGTAGCCGTCGGTTGCTGGAGGAGGGTATGGTGGATCTGATCGCCTCTGATGCGCATGACATGCAAAGCCGATCCCCCGATCTGAGGCCATGTTATTACTATATCGTAAAAAAATACGGACAGACCCTTGCCAGGCGTCTCTTTTATGAGAATCCGATGCACATTCTGCGGGGGGAAGCGTTCCGTTAAAAGAACGCGGGCAAACTTGGACAAACTTTTCTCAGAAAAAATGTGCGGAATTGTTGAATTTTACATAAAAGTATGGTACTATAGCTACAGCGAGATATCCTACACTACTTTAGGAGGTAATATCATGGGTAAGTTTGTTATTAAGACCACCAAGTCCGGCATCAAGTTCGACCTGAAGGCCACCAACGGCGAGGTCATTGCCACCAGCGAAGTTTATACCACTGAGGCTGCCTGCCGCAAGGGCATCGAAAGCGTCCGCAACAACGCTCTCTCCGCCGTCGAGGATCAGACCGTGGAGCCCATTGAGGTTCAGAAGCACCCCAAGTACGAGGTCTACCAGGACAAGGCAGGGGAATATCGCTTCCGTCTGAAGGCCAGAAACGGCGAGATCATTGCCGTCAGCGAAGGCTACGTGAAGAAGCCCAGTTGCCTCAACGGCATCGAGAGCGTCAAGCGCAATGCCCCTGAGGCCGAGATCGTCAAGATCGAGGAGTAATCTGAAGCATAAGCATAAAACAAGCTCCCGGTTGATCCGGGAGCTTGTTTTATGTCAGTTTTATTTATGAGATATGCCGGTCATGGCGTGGAGGGTTTCGGCGTCCAGGGGATAGATGGTCTTGGTCATGGCCAGAGCCTCTTCGATGTCGATGTCCAGCATGTCGCCGCTCTGCACACAGACCACTCGATTGGCCTTGCCCTCCATCAGGGCCTTGACCGCGTAGTAGCCCATACGGGTGGCGGTAACACGATCACGGGCAGTGGGGGCGCCGCCCCGCTGGATATGGCCGAGAATGGTGACCCGGGGATCCAGACCCAAGCCATCGCGAATCTTGTCAGCCACAACGTAGGCGCCGTTGGCCGCACCCTCGGCCACCACAATCATGTAGTGCGTGAAGCCATTGAGCCGGGCGTTGCGGATCTTCTCGATGACGTCCCGCTCGAAGTCGATGTCCTCTTCGGGCACCAGCACAGCGGTGGCGCCGACAGCGATGCCCACGTACATGGCCAGATAACCGGCATTGCGGCCCATGACCTCCACCACTGAGCAGCGCTCATGGGACTGCATGGTATCCCGCAGCTTGTCGATGCATTCGATGGCGGTATTGGCAGCAGTATCAAAGCCGATGGTATAGCCGGTGGAGGAGATGTCATTGTCGATGGTGCCGGGAATCCCGATGACGGGAATGCCGTATTTGGAAAGCGCCAGAGCGCCCCGGAAGGTGCCGTCGCCGCCGATGGCGACGATGCCGTCGATGCCGAAGAGCTTGCAGGTGGCCACAGCCTTTTTCTGGCCCTCCTCGGTCATAAATTCCTTGCTGCGGGCAGAATAGAGTATGGTGCCGCCGCGGTTGATGATGTGGCTGACGTCGTGGGGGTTGAGTCTCCGAACGTCGCTGTTGATCAGACCGTTCCAGCCGCGATAAATACCGAGACAATCAATACCGAAGTTGACGCAGGCGCGATAGACAGCGCGCACCGCGGCGTTCATTCCGGGCGCGTCGCCGCCGGAAGTCAGGACTGCGATTCGTTTTACTGCGGAGTTCATATAAATCACCTCGAACGTATTTTACATCGTAACGTTACAAAAGTAAATAACCAATCGAAAAAAAATTACGTGAGAGGGTAAGAAAAGACAACTTTCACATAGATCATAGTATGGCCTGAACAGAAAACAGACTAATTGAACAAAAATTAAAAAAAATTAAAAAAAACGTTGAAAAATCAAGAAATCGGTGTAAAATATGTTCTGTAATTGCTTGAGGGCAATTGCATATTTACCGCTTTCGGCTGGTGCTGGGGGCGGTTTTTTAAGCCCGGAAAGGGAAGCGGGCAATTGACGCGGCGGAGAGCGCTTTCGGAGGCGTCCGGCCTCCGATTATCATCGGTTCCACGAACGCAACAAAATAAAAATTTTGTTGCGTTCAGGCTTGAAATTTCAACGCAGGGGCTGTATAATAGCTTTGTCGGCACCAGCGGAAGCTCTACGCTGCGCACACGCGATTTCAGCCGCTTTTGGAGGTTTTATGGAACGTTATCAGGATTGTCCGCAGCTGCTGCGGGAGTTCCTTTCTTATCACGAGACCATTAAGGGTCAATCCCAGCGAACCATCTCAGAGTACTACCTGGATCTGCGAATGTTCCTACGCTTTATGAAGCTGATCAAAAACGAAATGCCCTACGATACGGATCTGGAAACCATTCCCATCAAGGATGTGGATCTCAATTTCATCCGACAGATCAGCGTGACGGACATTTACGACTTTTTGTCCTACCTGGCCAACGACCGGATCGTCCACGAGGGCTCCTACTCCGAAAGCCGCGGCATCAGCTCTGCCAGCCGCTTTCGGAAGCTGTCAGCCATCAAATCCTTCTATAAATATCTGACGGTACGAACCAGGCAGCTCGGTGACAATCCTGTGCAGGATATGGAATATCCCAAGCTCCGAAAATCGCTGCCCCGGTATCTGACTCTGGAGCAATCCACGGCGCTATTGCACGCTGTGGACGGGCCCAACAGAAAACGGGATTTTGCGATTCTGATGATCTTCCTGAACTGCGGGATCCGGCGCTCTGAACTGGTCAACTTAAATATAAGTGATATATATGAAGATCGGATCCGCGTGGTGGGAAAAGGCAACAAGGAACGGATCGTCTATATGGGCTCTGCCTGCAAGGCTGCCATTGACGCCTATTTAATCGAGCGCAATCAAATTGTTCTGACGGATAACCGGGCCCTGTTCGGTTCCCGGGATCACAACCGGATCAGCGTCTCCGCGGTCCATCGGCTGGTGAAAAAGCATCTGCTGGAGGCCGGACTGGACAGTTCCACCCTCTCTGCCCACAAGCTCCGTCACACTGCCGCTACGTTGATGCTGCAGAACGGCGTGGACGTGAAAACTGTCCAGGAGGTACTGGGCCATGAGCATTTGAACACGACGCAGATCTATACCCACATCGAAAACACAGAACTGAAGATTGCTTCCGAAGCGAACCCCCTCTCCAAAATCAAAATTGACGAAATATGATCCGGACGGAAAGGCGCTGTTTCCAAGCGATGGGAAACAGCGCCTTTCCTGTTCATTATGCCCAGGGATCATCTTTGGCAGGAGTACGGATATCGGAAAGCAGCATCTGTTCCCAGAGCAGCCACTGCTCCCCTTTTTGCCGGAGCGTTATGGGACGGGGATTGTCCGCGCCGAAGGACTGCAGCTGCAGCCGGGCATAGCCCTCGTTCTGATAGCTGTAGGGATCGTCCCGGATCGTTATGGTATAGGGCTGGTCCGGCGTGTAGTTGTTGGCGGGCGACGCGCCCTGGAAGAAGGAATAGGGCTTATACCCCTTCCCTGCCAGCCGATCCCGCAGAAACTGGATTTCGTAGGTGGACAAGGGGCGGGGGCCCTTCAGGGCGTTCAGCATCTCCACCGCCGCGTTGGGATCCGCTTCATAGCGGCAGAGCACGGCTACGGTGAGGGCGGCGGTCATAAAGGGATCGGACATGGCGAATTCCGGCAAAGACTTTAGCTCCTCCAGATTTTGCGGGAGAGATTTGAAAACAAAACTACGTTCCATGCGCTTGACCTCCTATGTAAATTTGATCAGATTGCTTACACGAGAGCGATTTCAATGGCTTCCCGGATGTTGCGTACCCGGAGAAGCTGCAATCCCCTGGGAGCGGCTATCGTTTCCGTGCCGTGCCTTGGGATGATGCACTTGGTAAAGCCCAGCCGGGCTATCTCCGCCAGACGCTGGTCCAGGTTGGAGATCATGCGGGTCTCCCCTGTCAAGCCCAGTTCTCCGATGGCGGTCAGATCCTCCGCCACAGGCAGATCCCGGAAGCTGGAGGCGATGGCGATGGCCACCGGCAGATCGGAGCCGGGCTCGTCGATCCGCAGGCCGCCGATCACGTTCAGAAACAGATCGCAGTCAGACAGCCGCAGACCGCCCCGCTTTTCCAGCACGGCGATCAGCAGGGCCGCCCGATTGTAATCAAAACCGTCGGTGGTTCTGCGCGGAACGTTCAGAAAACTCCTGGTCACAAGGGCCTGGACCTCCGCCAGCACAGGCCGTGTCCCCTCCATGGCGCAGGCCACGCAGGTCCCTGCGGTGCCCTTTGGGCGCCCCGCCAGCAGCACCTCGGATGGGTTCGGAATCTCCCGCAGGCCGGAGCTGACCATCTCAAAGACACCGATCTCATTGGTGGAGCCGAAACGGTTTTTTGCGGCCCGCAGCAGCCGGTATGGCCCGCTGCGCTCTCCCTCAAAGTATAGAACGCAGTCCACCATGTGCTCCAGTACCTTGGGCCCTGCGATGGAGCCCTCCTTATTGACGTGGCCAACCACAAACACCGTGATGCCGCTCTGCTTGGAGAGCTGCAGCAGGGCCATGGTGCAGTCCTTTACTTGGGAGATTCCGCCGGGAGATGTGGCGTTTTCAGAGGCGTACATGGTCTGGATAGAGTCCACGATCAGAATATTCGGCCGGATCTCGTTGGCCGCCCGCAGCACCTCATCCATATCTGTCTCCGCGTAGAGCAGCAGTTTTTCCGAGTTGACCCCAAGGCGTTCGGCCCGCATTTTTAACTGGCTTTCACTCTCCTCCCCGGAAACGTAAAGCACAGTCCGATCCCGGCAGAGCTCCTTACAGATCTGCAGCAGCAGAGTGGATTTGCCGATGCCGGGAGCGCCGCCCACAAGCACGAGAGAGCCTGTCACGGCACCGCCGCCCAGAACCCGGTCCAGTTCCCCCAGGCCGGTCAAAAAGCGCTGCTCGCTGCCTGAGAGGATCTGGGACAAATGCTTGGGCTTTCTCTCCGAACGCTCCGCGGCGGAAACCCGTTTGCCTGGCTTTGCGGGGGCCTCCACGTGCTCAGCCAGAGTGTTCCAGGCCCCGCAGGCTGGACATTTTCCCATCCACTGCAGAGTCTCGTTGCCGCAGTTGGTGCAGTAATAAATCGTTTTTGTCTTCATAGTGCCTTCCCTTTCGAGGCTTCAGGTTTCTTTTTGCTCCTGCAAATGTGTCCACAATCCGGCGCATACGGCAGCGGCGAGCTTTTTTTGATAAGCCGCCGTCTGCAGCAGCGCTTCCTCCTCGGGATTGGAGAGGAAGCCGCATTCCACCAGCACGGCGGTGCAGTGGATGTGGGTCAGCAGATAGGCCGTTTGATTCTCCTTGGCCTTTCGGTGATTGCCGGGGTCCAGGGACCTGCGCAGGAGCTCCTGGATTGTCTCCGCCAAGGTCCGGCTGCCGGAAGAATCCCGGTAGAACACCTGGGCGCCCCGGTATTTGGACTGGGAGAACATGTTTTGATGGATGCTGATCAGCAGGGCGTTGGGGGTCTGCTCCACCAGTCGCACCCGGTTTTTCAGATCGGATATCTTCTTCTCCGAAACGGTACGAGCCTCCGGGCTGAAAATGGAAAGATCGGTCCGCCTGGTCATTACGGTGGGGATCCCCACGAAGTCCAACAGATCCCGCAGCCGAAGACTCGTCTCCAGATTGAGATCGCTTTCCTTGACCCCGCCGGGAGAGACCGCGCCCCCGTCCTCCCCGCCGTGACCGGGATCCACCACCACCGTAGGCAGGAGGGCGGGCAGTTCCGCTGACGCCGTCCGGGCCAGAAGGCCGACAGCCCGGGAAGTAAGGACAGCACACGCCAGCACAACCGAAAGAGAAAACAGATAGAGCGGAATCATCCGCTTGACAGCCTGCATTATACCACCTCACGGCAGTCTATGCGCGACGCAGGCAAAGCATTCTGAAACCAGTATAACACAAAAAAGCGGTTTTGCATAGAATAAGTTTGAAAACGTCAAAAATTGACGGTTTCAATTTCAAATATCGGGAGGAATCCGAATGGATCATAAAATGAACCGCGGGTGCATGGGCGTATTGCCTGCCAGCGCGCCCCTGGCCAATCCCTATGTGCCCTTCCAGGAGAAGGATCCGCCTCAATACACGGCAACGGTCGGTTTGGTCCGCGGCACCCTGTTCCCGGGCCTGGACCTTCCCTTCCTGGGCATGGTCAACACGGAGGAAAAGTCCGATACCATAATGCATCAGCTGCAGGCCCTGGGCTTTGCCATTCAGGAGCTGGGACTGTATCTGGATACCCACGGCGACGATCGAGAGGCAGCGGAGCTGTTCCGCCAATACACGGAGCTTTACAAGGCCGGGATGGCCGGGTATCAGGAGAACTGCGGGCCGCTGTTCCAGCAACAGGCAATCCGGGACGGCGCCTACAGCTGGAACGACAGCCCATGGCCCTGGGAATATCGAGCGAATCGGGAGGATTGACTATGTTCGTATATGAAAAGAAGCTTCAATACCCCGTGAAAATCGCTGCGGTCAACCCCAAGCTGGCCGCTGTCATCATCAGCCAATACGGTGGCCCGGACGGGGAACTGGGCGCTTCCCTGCGTTACTTGAGCCAGCGCTATTCCATGCCCTACCCGGAGCTGCGGGGTCTGCTGACCGACATCGGAACGGAGGAGCTGGGACATCTGGAGATGGTGGGTGCCATTGTCCATCAGTTGACCCGGAAGCTGACGGAGGATCAGATCCGGTCCGATGGCTTCGCTCCCTACTTTGTGGACCACACGGCGGGGGTCTACCCCACCGCAGCCTCCGGTTTCCCCTGGTCTGCTGCCTCTATGCAGGTGAAAGGCGACCCCATTGCTGACCTCACAGAGGATCTGGCCGCGGAACAGAAGGCCCGTGTCACCTACGACAACATTCTTCGGCTTTCTGACGACCCAGACGTAAACGACGTAATCAAGTTCCTGCGGGAGCGGGAAATCGTCCACTTCCAGCGCTTCGGTGAAGCTCTGCAGAATCTGCGGGAGCGTCTGGATCAGCGGAACGTCTACTATATGAATCCGGCCTTCGACTGAATGTGATAAAATACCCGGGACAGCTTTCGCTTCCCGGGTATTTCCCTATCCGTTAAGTCTCCAGACTCCGTAATTGAGCCACGCCGCGAAGGCTACCCAAAGGACGTAGGGAATCTGCAGCAGGGCGGCGGGCCGGTCCACCCGGCGGAAGCGAAGGATCATCCAGACGATCAACGCCAGCAGCAACAGCAGCACGATGAGCGCGCCGCCGTAGGATCGGAGCTGAAAGAAAATGATGCTCCAGGCGAAATTCACCGCCAGCTGCAGCAAATAGACCTGAATCGCGTCGCTGCGTTCCTCGCTGCGGGCCGAGAGCACCACCCGCGCCATGCCGATGCCCATCAGAGCGTATAAAAGTCCCCATACGATGGGAAATACAATGGGCGGCGGAGAAATGGCCGGCTTTACCACCTGTGTCTTGTAGAGCTCCATGCCTTCCCGGGTCAGCCAGCTGACCAGGCCGCCCACCGCCTCCGCGGATAAGATCCAAAACAGATAGGTCCATAGTCTTCGATGCTTCAATTTGATCACCCGAAGCAAGTATATGCGAAAACCAGAGAAATATAAGCGCCGCGCCCCGTTTTTTTACGGGACGCGGCAGGGCTTTATACAGCCACGGGGGCCTTGTGATAGGTTTTAACAATCTGCGCCACCTGCTCCCGGATCTCGGGACTGTTGGCCTCGCAGGCCTCGTAGAGGCGCACAAGCTGCTTCTGGAAACGTTCTTCATCGATCTCAAGGGGCTTGCCGATGTGGATCAGCTCGTTCTCCGTGGTCCGAAGCCCTTCCTCCTTCATCAGCATCTCCTCGTAGAGCTTCTCACCGGGACGCAGGCCTGTGTATCGGATTTCAATATCTACGTCCGGCTCAAAGCCGGAGAGTCGGATCATATTCCGGGCCAGGTCGTCAATGCGGACAGGCTCGCCCATATCCAGCACGAAGATCTCACCGCGCTTCGCCAGGGCGCCTGCCTGGAGCACGAGAGAGACAGCCTCCGGGATGGTCATAAAATAGCGAATGATGTCCTTGTGGGTCACGGTGACGGGGCCGCCCTCCGCGATCTGTTTCTTGAACAGGGGAATCACGCTGCCGTTGCTGCCCAGCACGTTTCCGAAGCGGACCGCCACAAACACGGTATCTGAGCGGTTGGACATGGTTTGGACAATCATCTCACAAATCCGCTTGCTGGCGCCCATGATATTGGTGGGGTTGACCGCCTTATCCGTGGAGATCAGAACAAATTTGCTGGCGTGATACTCATCTGCTGCCATGGCCACGTTCAACGTGCCGAAGACATTGTTTTTGATGGCCTCGTTGGGGCTCTCCTCCATCAGCGGCACATGCTTGTGGGCCGCTGCATGGAACACCAGGTCGGGATGATACTGGGAGAACACCAGCTCCACCCGGTCCTTGTCCCGAACGGATCCGATCAAGGTGGTCAGAGTCAGATCCGGGAAGCCTCGGCGCAGCTCCTGCTGGATGTCATAGGCATTATTCTCGTAAATATCGAAGATAATCAGGCGCTTCGGATCATACTTCGCAATTTGACGGCAGAGCTCGCTGCCAATGGAACCGCCGCCCCCGGTGACCAGAACGGTCTTACCCTTGATGTAGGCGGAAATACCGGAGAGGTCCACGTTCACGCTGTCTCGTCCCAGCAGATCCAGCACGTCCACGTCCCGCATCTTTTGCAGGGTGACCTCGCCGTTTGCCAGCTGGAAAATGCCGGGCAGGGTCCTAAGACTGCACTTGGTCTGCTGGCAGAGGGCCAGAATCTCCCGTTTATCCTTGGCTGAGGCGGTGGGGATGGCCAGAACGATTTCGTCGATCCGGTACTTCTCAACCACTGCCTTGATGTCAAAGCGATTTCCGACGATCTTGACGCCCCGCAGATAGCTGCCCCGCTTGGTATAATCGTCGTCCACGATGCAGATCACCTTGTTGGCGGACTTCACGCTGGTCTGAAATTCCCGCAGGGCCATGGCGCCCGCGTTGCCGCCGCCGATCAGGAGTGTACGGCGCTTTACCGGTTCATTTTCCGGCCGTATCTTGGAGCGAAGCAGACGATAGCTGATCCTGGACAAACCCACGAATGCGATCAGAAGAATACCGCTGATCAGCGGATAGCTCACAGGGAAATCCGTCAGCGTGCCGAACTGATTTACGATAAACTTCAAAATACTAACCAGCGCGCCGGCCAGAACGATGTGCATCAGCTCGTCCACGCTGGCAAACTGCCAGAGACTGTTATACAGCTTGAAGGGGATAAAGACCAGTATGGTAAGGATGCTGCTGACGACAGAATAGTTGACGATGTAGCTCATGTAATTGCGATACATCATCCTGCTCCAGTTGAAGTTTTCCAGCAGCAACAGCGCCAGGATCGAAGCCAGATTGATGAGAAGCAGATCCAGCACCACCAAAAAGGCGATCCGAATCGGCTTTTTATCCCAAGCGTTTATTTTGCGTTTCATTGGTTCACTTCCTGTTTGTTTTGCCGTGGGTCACGCGGAAAAGACCGCGGCGGAGTTTTCCTGCCGCATGAAAGACCCGAATCAATGGCCCTCTGCACGGAAACA
Source organism: uncultured Clostridia bacterium (assembly GCA_946539175.1). Taxonomy (GTDB): domain Bacteria; phylum Bacillota; class Clostridia; order Oscillospirales; family Oscillospiraceae; genus JAFRPC01. Next base: position 39,422 of record CAMNHH010000001.1, read on the forward strand.
GCCAGACCCAGATCCGGACCCAGACACGGTATCCTGTTTGCCGGACGGAGAATTGCTTGTCCTTCCGCTGCACCCATGTGACCAGACCAATCATCTGCTCCGGTCGGACCGCTTCTTTCTGGTGCTGGTGGTCACCGCAGCAGAAAAAAACGCCGTTGTGTGAGACGGAAACGATCCTGTGCAGCACGAACTGTCCGTTGTCCCGCCGATACAGAGGAAGATCTCCGGTCTTCAGCGGCGCCCGGACGGCCTCCAGAATCACTGAATCCCGATCAGGCAACAGGGTGGGGTAATTGCTGACGCCGGTCACCGGCAGCCAGAAGCCCTTCCCTTCCCGGAAGGCCTCCTGCATCCGTGGAAGCAGCTCTTCCAGCGTATACTCCGGCAGCTTCTGTTCCGGATCATTCATCCAGACAGCCTGCCTCCTGCAGCGCGGCGATGAATTCCCGGGCGCTCTGCCGGGCGGTGGGCTCGTCCACATCGGTGTAGCGCTCCAGAATGTCTGCGGTCAGCCGGTCCTCGTCGGAGCCCTGCTCCAATCTGGTCCAGAGAAAAGCGCCGCTCTCGTTCAGATTGATGATTCCGTTGAATTCTGTGGTCCGTTTGCCGACGGCAACCACGATCTTAGCCCCGGCAATGTCGCGAAGCTTAAAACCGGATTTGATCTTCATGTTACGATTTCTCGCTTTCTGATGAAATGAATTATGCTTTGGGGTGGAATTTGTTGTAAACAGATTTCAGATTTTGCTTGACGATCTGCGCATAGATCTGGGTGGAAGAAATGTCGCTGTGCCCCAGCATCTCCTGAATAGACTTCAGATCGGCGCCGTTTTCCAGCAGGTGCGCCGCAAAGCTGTGGCGCAGGGTGTGAGGCGTAATGTCCTTTTGGATATTGGCGGTCTGCTGATAATGCTTGATGATCTTCCAGAAGCCCTGGCGTGACATCCGCTCTCCGCTGAGATTGACGAAAACGGCCTGCTCCGTGGGATCTGCGATCATGCTGGGACGAATCTGATTCATATAAGTCTGCAGAGCGCGAATGGCTGCCGGATAAAGGGGGATCATCCGGGATTTGCCGTTAGAAGCGCAGCGAATAAAGCCGGCTGGAACGTTCACGTCCTCCACGTTCAGAGAAATCAGCTCACTGACCCGGATCCCGGTGGCGTAAAGCAGCTCCAGCATAGCCTTGTCCCGGAAGCCCTTCGGATCGGTACACTGGGGCTGCTCCAGAAGCAGCTCCACCTCCCGACCGGTCAGAATCTGGGGCAGCTTCTTTTCAACCTTGGCCAGGTGGATGGCTTTGACCGGGTTGGACTCCAGGATCCCGCTGGTGACAAGGTAGCCGTAAAACCCCTTGATGGAGGCCAGGCTGCGGGTCACCGTGGCGGAGGATTTGCCGCAGTTGGTCAGCCAGGCAAAGTAGACCGTGGATTGATCCCCTGTGACCTGCTCCAGAGAGCAGCCGAGATTCGCAGAAACGTAAGTATCAAATTGTTTCAAATCCCGTATGTAAGAGGCCACCGTATTGGCGGAGGCGTGTTTCACCTCAAGAAGGTAGCTTTCATACAGATTGATGTAATCCGTCATATTCAATCGCTCTTTCGTCAGATCGAAATATCATAGAAACGTCAGCATAAGAGGGCCGAAGCAGGATGAAGCAAGCAATGGGACCGCGAGCCACAGCTCCGGGAAACCATCGTCCGTCTCGGCAGCCCAAACCGATCCCACCATAAGATGCAGGGGTAAAGGCAGAACGCGCTCCAGCAAAACCATAAGCAAAAGCTCGCGGCGGGTGAGCAGGCCGGAGATCGCAAAAACGCAGAGGGAAAAGGAAACCGCAAATCCTCTGCCGAAAAACAACAGGCGGAACAGAGATTTGTCACGCAGGGTCAGCGCCCCCAGCAGCAGCATCGGAAACAGCAGCGCTCTGAACCACATTCGGAGCAGCGGCAAGGATCGAAGCTGCGGCAAAAAGGACACGTTCAAAACACATTCAGACCGCTTCGCGCAGAACGCGCCCATCAGTGAGCCCAGCAAAAGAAACGCCAGGAGTCGGTGCTGTTCCAGCCGATTGAAGCGAAACCCGCCGGTGAACACCCGCAATTGTGCCATAGCATCCTCCGAAAACAAGATATTGTGTCGGGTACGGTGTCAGAGCACAAATTAGCAAATGGCGTTATTTTGACCAATAATCCAATCGTGATGCTCTGTTACTATACTCGAAAACAGGCGATTTTTCAAGCCCTTTTATGGAAAGACTAAAATTTTGTTAATTATTGACATATATTATGTAAATTGCGTTATGTTAACTATTGAACCAAATCAATCCATAGTGCCGCAAACACCTGTCAAGACCCCAGATGTTGATTCAGGTTTCGCGAATCCGGGATAAATTCGCATGGTCAATAAGCACAAACACGTTACAAGCAGGAATTCTTTCGTGCTCCGGCGCCAAGCAGGGCGCCCAAAAGGATGGATGCGCCGCTTAGCAGAAGCGCCCAGGTCCAGGCCGGCTGCTTCAGTCCTGTTCCCATGGTGCAGCCCAGCGTCAACAGCAGCAAACAGCACCCCGCCCCGGCGGTCCAGAGAAAGCGCTTGCTTTTTGCAGCACGAGCAGTCAGGTAACAGCAGAGCAGCGAGGATAAACCGTAAGCCGACTTCGCAATCCCCTGCACGTTCTCCAAGCTCAACGCAGACTTATGCGCCGCAAGCGCCAGGGTGCTGATCAGTAGCAGCATCGCCAAGCCGCCGCAGGCAAGTCCCTGCAGCAGTGGGGATCGCAGGGCCCCTCCCCTTCCGGTTTTCAGCGTTTTTTTCATAGTGCGTTCCCTCCTTTGCTGCATCCTATGTTCCAAATCGCTTGCTCATGAAAGAAAAGTACTTGTGTTTTCGTCTGATTTCACGTATACTGGAACCAGAGGATGCCTGTTCTGCTCTGATTTGGAGGACTGCAAGATGTATTTCAGAGAACCTCACAAACCCAAATGCGCTGTGATCTTCGCCCGGCAGGATCCGGAGATCAATAATCTCAACACCGTCGACACACAGGAGGCCATCTGTCGACGTTACTGCAACGACAACGGGATTCCGGTGCTGCGTTCCGTACGCATTCGCTGCGGGTCCCAGGAGGCGCTGGAGCTTCTGCGATATCTGCTTCGGACACTGCCTCCGGAAGTGGATACCGTTTTCGCCTACAATGCCACGACCTACTCTATTCTGCTGCGGGAGCTGGGGCTTTTATGTCTGCAGTTTCAGTGCCGAAAAACCTGGCTTTGCAGTCTGGACATAACCGGACGCATGTATCAGGAATTTCATATGATTACGCCGGAGGATATGCGAGAGGCGAACCAGCGTTATCTGGAGGCCATCCAATAGAATGCCGTCCTCTACCATTCACGGCTTTCTTCTGCGCTTCAGTTTATTCTTTGCCGCATAACAACGCTCCCCCTATGAGGACGATGACCTGTTGGTTCACCGTCACTCATAGAGGGAGCTTATCTTTCCGTCGCGTTAAAATCTTTGAATGCCCCGCTCAGGCTTATATATTCTTTTGAATGGCCTTGCGAAAATCGGAAGCTGTTTTTCAAGCCAGACTTACAGCGGTTGGGGAACGACGCGCAGCATGCTCCAGGAGCGGGGCGGCAGCAGAGACTCCGACTGTCCAGGCCGCAGCGCGCAGGGCTCGGAAACAATCCGCAGCCCCCGCAGAGTGCTCAGCTCCGCGGCAGCATAGGAACGGGGCAACTCCAGGCTAAGCTCCACGGGCTCCTCAGAGCGATTGACCAAAAAGAAATTCATGCTGCCGTCTCTTCCCTCCACCGCTGCGCAGTCCAGATACGGAACATTGCTGCGGAACGCGCAGTCATAGTGCGGGACCTCCGACTCCAGCGTCAGCGCGGTGCCGCGACCAAAGCGGGAGGCCAGCAGGAAAGGATAGTAGATGGTCTGGATCCGGGCAGGGCCGCCGGGCTCCGTCATGATGGGCGCGATCACGTTGACAAGCTGGGCCAGGCAGGCGATCTTGACCCGGTCCGCATGCCGCAGCAGAGCGTTCATCATGGCGCCGGTAACCAGCGGGTCCACATCGTCGTAATTCTCCTCTTCAATGGGTCTGGGCACAGTCCATTTGGGCGGAAAGATCCCCGCTTTCTGATAGTGATACCAAACATTCCACTCATCAAAGGAGAGGTGGATATCCCGGCTGCTCCCCCGGGCGGCCTTTTCCTGATCGCAGATGGCGGAAATCTCCCGAATGCTGTCCTCCATCTCCAGCGGCTTCGCCAGGAAGGATGGCAGGTCATCCTCCTCGTTGGTATAGTACTGATGCAGGGAGATGTAGTCAATATAAGGATAGCAGTGCTCCAGGACCGTCTTCTCCCAGCTTCCAAAGCTTGGCATGGCCCGGAAGGAGGAGCCGCAGGCCACCAGCTCAATGCTGGGGTCCAGCCATTTCATCATCTTGGCAGTCTCGCAGGCCGTTCTTGCGTATTCTTCAGCGGTTTTGGCGCAGATCTGCCAGGGCCCGTCCATCTCATTGCCCAGGCACCAGAGCTTGACGCCATAGGGCGCTTCCCTGCCGTTCTCCCGCCGTCGGTCTGCCCAGTAGCTGGAATGACTTCCATTGACATATTCCAGCAGCTCCACGGCCTCCCGGGGTGTTCCCGTTCCCAGATTGACCCCCAGCATGGGCTGGATTTCCAAGCGCTCACACCACTGCAGAAACTCATCTGTGCCCACTTGATTGGGTTCTAAAGCGAACCATGCAAGATCCGGGCGGACCGGTCTTCTTTCCTTGGGCCCTATCCCATCCTTCCACTGGTAGCCAGACAAAAAATTCCCGCCGGGATAGCGGATATGAGAGAGCCGCAGGGGGCGGATCAGATCCGCTACGTCGCCCCGAAAGCCCTCGGCGTCTGCGGTGGGGTGCCCCGGCTCATAGATCCCCGTATAGACGGCACGGCCCATATGCTCAATGAAGGAGCTGTAGAGTCGATCGTCCACGGGGGCAAGGGATCCGTTGATTCGAAGTCTGGCGCGCATTGTCATTCCTCTTTTCGTAAGGTGGATTCCCGTTCGATAAACGTACAGGGCAGCTTGGTCAGCAGAGCAGGCGTCTCCCCGTCAGAAATCAGCTTCAGCAGATGTTCGGCAGCGGTTTGTCCAATCTCAAACAGCGGCAGCGCCACGGTGGAGAGCCGGGGGCGACAGACCTGGCAAATCTCCCGGTTGTCGAAGCCCACCAGCTGAAGCTCCCTGCCCACTGCAACGCCCCTCGCGCTGCAGCAATCCAGAACCCCGAGGGCCATGTTGTCGTTGTGGGCGTAAACGGCATCGACACCCGCGTCCAATAGCTGCCCGGTGAGCTGATACCCGCTGTCCCGTTCCCAGTCACCGGTGAGGGTAAGGACAGGGTTATACGGAACATTGTGATCATACAGGGCACGCATCAGTCCCCGGGCCCGGGACATGCTGTGGAGGCTGTCCATGGGGCCGGTGATCATACCGATGCGTGTCGCTCCGTTCTGCAGCAGTCGCTCCGTCAGATCATAGGAGGCAGTCTCATCGTCATAAACCACGGAGGGCAGGCTCTCGCATGTACAGTAAGCGCATACAAAGGGAAGCTCATTGTACTCCGCCAGCAGCGGCACCTGATGACTGTGGCTGCCGATATAGATAACACCCGCCACCTGCTTGGAAAGAAGCATATCAAGCGCCTCCCGGATCAGAGACGCATGGACAGTCGGTTCCGGCATTCTGTGACCAAAGTGCTTGAACAGCCGCAGGTTTGCCAAAATATAGTGATAACCAACATTGTCACAGCCAACAGCGATCCCGTCGATGATCTCCGGCGTATTAAAAACCGTCAGATCCTCCGCAATGATGCCGATGGTACGAGCAATGCCGGACTTCAAACTTCTGGCATTGAGATTTGGACGATAGTTAAGCTCTTGTGCAACGTTTAAAATCAACTGCCGAGTGTCCTCTTTCACGCCGGTTTTCCCGTTCAGAACCTTGCTGACGGTGGCGATAGAAACATTAGCCCGCTGTGCGATGGAACGGATTGTAGCCATTGGGTGGAGCCTCCAAAAGATTGATGGGAACAATGCAATTCTGTTCAACATATTTTAGTATACAACGCTTTACTGAAAAATCAAGAGCGTTTCTTGAAATTGTTGAATGTGCATAATATCATCAATAAAAAAACAGCAAAATGAATAATTTACAAATCAATCAAACTGGTGTATAGTATTAATCAAGATGGAGTAAACGTTTAATATTTTGTGCGCTTCAATCTGTTTTTTCTCCGCTCATCTTTTGTTATCTGAATCGGCCTCCCCCTGCTCTGCGCCTGGAGGCCAATTTTACACACAGTATGGTAAACGATTAACTTCCAGGAGGAGCCTATGAAAAACCATATCCTCGTTCCAACTCTGAGCCATATCAGAGTTACGGATCCTCTGTTTGGCAGCTATATCGACCAGGTCAGCAGGCAGCTGCTGCCCTATCAGTGGAATGTTCTGAACGACAAACTTCCCGACGTAAAATCCTCTTACTGCATCTCCAACTTCCGCATCGCCGCAGGGTTGGAGCAGGGACATCATCGCGGTGCTGTCTTCTGTGACACGGACGCCTACAAATGGCTCGAGACCCTGGCCTACTGTTTGCAGTGCGGGCATGGGCAGGAGCTTCTCCCCGCGGCGGAGGAGCTGATCGCCTTGATCGAATCGGCGCAGGAGGAGGACGGTTATCTGCAGACTTACTTCACCGTTGACCACCCGGATCAGAAATGGAAAAACCTGGCCGAGGGCCACGAACTCTACGGCGCCGGTCATCTGATGGAGGCTGCCGTTGCATTTCATCAAGCGACGGGAAACGAAACGATCCTTCAAGTCGCTGTCCGACTGGCGGATCTGATCTGCTGCGTTTTCGGTGACGCGCCGGATTGCTGCCATGGATACCCTGGGCACCAGGAGGTGGAGCTGGGACTGGTGAAGCTCTATCAGCTGACCGGGACACAACGTTATCTGGAGATGGCCCGGCACTTCCTCCGCATTCGGGGCCAAAAGCCCAATTATCTGATGCGAGAGCTGGCTGAGACGGGTGACGCCCGGATCTTCCCGGAATTTGCCGACTATGATGAAAAATATGCCCAGAGCCATCTGCCCCCCGTTGAACAGCGGACGGCGGAAGGACATGCGGTGCGGGCCATGTATATGTATTCCGCAATGGCTGACATTGCCCGGGAATGCGAGGACGAGGAGCTTAAGACCGCCTGCCTGGAGCTCTGGCGGAACGTCACCGAAAAGCGGATGTACATCACCGGAGGGATCGGCTCCTCCGGCCACCTGGAGCGATTTACAACGGATTACGATCTGCCGAATGATCGCATGTATTGCGAAAGCTGTGCCTCCGTTGGGCTGATGATGTTCGGCAGACGGATGGCCGCCCTGACGGGCTCTGCCGCGTACTATGACACAGTGGAGCGGGCCCTGTGCAATACCGTCCTGGCAGGCGTTCAGGATCAGGGCGACCGGTATTTTTACGTCAATCCTCTGGAGGTGTGGCCGGACAACTGCCTGCCCTCCACCTCCATGGCCCATGTGAAGCCTGTGCGGCAGCGTTGGTTCGACGTGGCCTGCTGCCCCTCCAACATCGGCAGGACTCTGGCCTCTCTGGGGCAGTACCTCTACGCCCGGGATGAGAAATCTCTCTACGTGAATCAGTTGATCTCCTCCACGATTACCGAGGAGATTCGCGGTCTGCGCCTGCATTTGGAAATGCAGGTTTCCCTGCAGGAAGCATTTCGAGGGGATTTTCAGCTGGAGCTGGAGGGCGAGGGTACAATCATGCTGCGAATCCGTATCCCGTCCTGGCTTGAGTATCACAGCTTCACGTTGGACGGTCGCGTAATCCGTCCGGCCGTGGAGAACGGTTACGCGGTTCTGGCCTTGTCCCGCCCCGGGGTGCAGCATTTGGTGCTGACGGGTCATACGACCCCCCGCTGGGTAACGGCAAACGCCAGAGTCCGGGCGGATCTGGGCAGGCTGGCGCTGGCATACGGTCCCTACGTCTACTGTTTGGAGCAGACCGACAACGGGGACAATCTTGCACAGATCTATGTGCGGCCCGACGCAGCCGTCACGGTGGAAGCGGGTGACCCGACGCTGCCCGGCACGCTGCCCGCTCTTCGCTTTTCCGGGCTTCGGCTGGACTCCGGCGTGGATGGGCTTTACGGTACGCCCCGTTTCCGCTTCACGGAACAACGTCTGACTGCAGTTCCCTATGGGCTCTGGTGCAACCGTCAGCCCGGGGAAATGATTGTCTGGCTCAAGGCCCTGCTGCCCGTCATGGATCATCTGATCCCGAGCTGAAACAGAATTATACTTCGGCAGGAAGTCGATGTGTAAGATAACATCATCACCAATTATGTAAGAAAGGATGAATCAAAACATGAAGAAGCTAATTTCGATTCTGCTCTGCGTCCTGCTGGTTGCCGCTCTTTTTGTTGGCTGCAACAGCACAGACAAGCCTGCCGAAACCGGCAGCAAAGACACCAAAGCCCCTGCCACCAACGCGCCTGCAACCGACGCCCCTGCAACCAACGCGCCCAGCGGCGAGAAAGTGACCATCACTTACTCCTACTGGGGCACTCCTGAAGAGGCCAAGGATACCCAGGCCATCCTGGACAAGTTCAACGCTGAAAACGATCACATCTTCGTGGAGTTGCTGGCAATCCCCAACGAGCAGTACACCACCACCCTGAACTCCATGGCCGCCGGCAATCAGCTGCCCGACTGCGGCATCATGAATGAGAACGGCGTTCTGGACTTCGCTGCCGACGGTCTGCTGGCCGACGTCTCCTCCATGTATGAGGGCGCCTCCTCCATGCCTCTGGACTCCATCACCTTCAAGTCCAACGGCGTTCCTGTTGCCTACTCCGGCGCCAACGAGGCCCTGTTCCTGTATTACAACAAGGACATGTTTGACGCTGCCAATCTGGATTACCCCGACGCCCGTACTCCCATGAGCTGGGATAAGTTCGTGGAGACCGCCAAGCTGCTGACCCTGGACGCCAATGGCAAGAACGCCACTGACCCCGACTTCGACCCCAACAACATCGTGCAGTACGGCTGCAACGTGGACAACTGGACCTGGCAGCTGGAGGTTTGGGCCCTGTCCAACGGCGGCCGCTGGTTCTCCGAGGACGGCTCCGCCTGCACCATCAACAGTCCCGAGGTGGCCGAGTCCATTCAGAAGGTTGCTGACCTGTATCTGGTGGAGCATGTAGCCCAGTACCGTGACGGCCTGGAGGATTCCGGCATTCAGTCCACCATCGCTGCCGGCAACGTGGCCATGGCCACCGGTGGCGCCTGGAACGTTGGCACCTGCATGAACACCGTAGAGTTCAACTACGGCGTGGCCCGTCTGCCCGTGATGAAGAACGAAGTCACCATCGTCACCGGCGGTCCCCAGGTGGTCTTCTCCCAGACCAAGCACCTGGCCGAAGCTATGGAGTTTATCCGCTGGTACTCTCAGATCGAGAACAACTGGGGTCTGGTGGAGAGCGGCATCTGGATGCCTACTCTGGAAGAGTACTACACCAACGAAGAGCTGACCCACAAGTGGGTAGACAACCCCAACTTCCCTGCCTATGACGAGTACAAGGCTGCCGTGGTGGACTACACCATGGAGAAGTCTGTCTCCACCTGCTGGTACTATGTGCCCCACACCAACGAGTTCCTGGAGTACCTGCGTTCTGAGCTGGGCCCCGTCTGGACCGGCGACAAGACCGCGGCTGACGCCCTGGCAGGCGCTGACGCCCACCTGCAGGAGATCTTTAAGGGTGAATAAGCCCACAGTCTGACCCCTGTATCGCGATATCGGGGCGTCCGTCCGTTATCGGGCGGACGCCTCTTTTGCATTGAATCACAAGAAATGAGGTGATCTCCCTTGTCCAAGCGCAGCAAAAAGCCCCGCAACGCTTTGATGCGGGCGGAAAACCGCACCGCATATCTCTGCCTGATTCCCTCCATCATCGGTCTGATCTTCCTGACCTACGTACCTCTGCTGGAGGTCTTTGGTCTGAGCTTCTTCAGTTGGAAGGGCAACGGCTTTACCAGCTTCAGCTTTGTAGGTCTGCAGAACTATATCAAGCTGCTGACCACCGACCCCTATTTCAAGACCTCCGTAGTCGTCACCCTCTATTACACCTTCATGGCCGTCATCGGCTCCATGATCTACTCGCTGATCATTGCTCTGCTCCTAAATCGGAAAATTCCTGCCCGCGGCTTTTGGCGCGCCATCTTCTATCTTCCCTATCTTCTGCCTGCCGTGGCGGTTTACCTCGGCTGGAACTGGCTGTACAACATCAACTACGGTCTGTTTAACTTCATCCTCAACCGAGTCTTCGGCCTTTCCAGAGTTGGCTTCGTCAACGATGCAAAGTTGGTGTCCCCCTCTCTGGCTCTGGTCTCTGTGTGGCTGGCAGGCAATCTCATTGTCATCTTCCTTGCAGGTCTGCAGAACGTTCCCAAAACCTACCTGGAGGCGGCGGAGGTGGACGGTGCAAACGCCTGGCAGCGCTTCTGGCATATCACCGTTCCCTGCATGAGCCCCATCATCTTCTATAATCTTTTGATGGCCTTGATCACCAACCTTCAGGTCATCACGCCGGCTCTGGCCCTCACCAAGGGCGGACCGGGCTCCTCCTCTCGCTTCGTATCCTATGTAATGTACCAATACGCCTTTGAAAGTCGAAAGTTTGGCTATGCCGCGGCGGTGTCTGTAATGCTTTTTGTCCTGATCGGCATCTTCACGGTGATTCTGTTTGCCACCAGCAAATCCTGGATGTTCTCACAAGGAGGCGATGACTGATGGAAAAGCACGCAAGTCTTGCCAACCGGAAAAAGCGGGAGCGGGTCATCAACGCCGTTTGTTTTATCCTGGTGGTCTTTTTTTCCGCTCTGTGCCTGCTGCCCATCTGGTGGATTTTCCGCTCGTCCTTGATGAGCAATAACCAGTTGTTTGCCAACGAGGTTCCCTTCTTCCCACCGGATTGGCTTTTCTCCAATTACCCGAAGGCCCTGGAAAATTTCGACTTCTGGAACTATCTGAAAAATACCATGATCATCATCGTGCCCTCGGTACTTGCGGGCACCGTCACCGCTGTGATGGGCGGATACGCCTTTGCCCGGATGCGTTTTCGGGGCAAAAAATTCCTGTTTACTCTGGTAATTGGCTCCATGTTCCTGCCGATCATGGTTACTTTGATCCCCCTGTATATCATGTGGACCAACATATTTGAGCTGAACGGCACCTATTGGCCGCTGATCCTCCCCTACTTCTGCGGCGGCGGCGCCTTCAACATCTACCTGATCCGGCAGTTCATCATGACCATTCCCAGAGAGCTGGACGAGGCCGCCACAATCGACGGAGCGGGCCATTTCCGCATTCTGATCAGCATCATTGTACCTGCAATCAAGGCTGCCATGATCGTGGTGGCGCTGCTGCTCTTTACTCAGATGTGGAACGATCTGATTCAGCAGTCCCTTTATATCCACGACGCCAAAAAATACACCATCGCGCTGGGCCTTTCCCAGTTCAAGGGCTCTCTGAAGCAGGACTACTCCGCCATCATGTGCGCCACCTGTATGTCCTTTGCGCCTGGCA
>CAMNHH010000002.1 GCA_946539175.1 uncultured Clostridia bacterium
TGCAGCGGGCGGGTGATGGCCGCCGCTACGGGCGGATCTCGTATTGGGCGAGGCGGCCGCAGAGCGCCGGGTCGCACTCGGCTTCGATTTCGATTCCGGCGGCGGTGTAGTCCACCCGGAAGACCCTGGCCTTGTCATGCAGGGTCTCCACCATGCCGCCCATGCTGTAGGGCAGCAGGAAGACCGCCCGGCGCAGCTGTCTGCAGAGCTCCCGCTCCATGACGGCAAACAGCTGTTCCAGTCCCTGTCCGGTTTTGGCGGAGACGGCCACGTTGTCAGGCCCTACGGGCAGGGCCTCCGGCTCCACCAGGTCCGCCTTGTTGTAGCAGCGGATCACCGGGGTCTCCGGATCCGCCAGCTGGCCGATGAGCCGGTCCACCACCTGAATGTGGGCCTCCCGTTCCGGGTCCGCCGCGTCGATGACGTGGATCAGCAGATCCGCGTAGGCCAGCTCCTCCAGGGTGGCCCGGAAGGCGTCCACCAGATGGTGGGGCAGCTTGGCGATGAAGCCCACGGTATCCGACAGCAGCAGCGTCAGCCGGTCGGAGACCGTCAGCTGGCGGGTGGTGGTGTCCAGGGTGTCGAAAAGCCGGTCGTTGGCGGGGATCTCCGCCCCGGTAAGACGGTTCAGCAGGGTGGATTTGCCGGTGTTGGTGTAGCCCACCAGGGCCGCCACCGGGATCTCGTTCTTCTGACGGCGGCGGCGCTCCACCGCCCGCAGCTTCCGCACCTGCTCCAGCTCCTCCTCCAGCCGGTCGATCCGGGCCCGGATGTGGCGCCGGTCCGTCTCCAGCTTGGTCTCGCCGGGGCCCCGGGTGCCGATGCCGCCGCCCAGCCGGGACATGGACTTGCCCATGCCGGAGAGCTTGGGCAGCAGATACCTGTACTGGGCCAGCTCCACCTGCAGACGCCCCTCGGCCGTGCGGGCCCGCTGGGCGAAGATATCCAGGATCAGGGCGGAGCGGTCCAGCACCGTGGCTTCGGTGATCTCCTCCAGGGCCCGGATCTGGCTGGGAGAGAGATCGTTGTCAAAGACCACCATATCCGCCCCGTGGGTCCGGCAGAGCTCCTTCAGCTCCTGGGCCTTGCCCTCCCCCAGAAAGCTGTGGGGGTCCGGGGCGCGGCGGGTCTGCAGCAGCTTGGCGACGCAGACGCCCCCGGCAGTCTCCAGCAGGGCCTCCAGCTCGTCCAGGCTCTGCTCGGTGGCCTGGTCCTCTTTTTTGAAGCAGTCGGCGGCAAGACCCGCCAGGACCGCGCGTTCGATTTTATGTTCCTCCATGGGTTCCTCCTTCTTCGGGGGATGCGCTGTGCGATACGCCGCCTCATCCGCCCCAGTGCCAGCGCGATCAGCGCCGAGAGCCCGGTGGGCTCTCGCGGGCAGTCGCGGACGGCTAAGCCGGGAGCGACAAGCCATGCCTTTTGGCGGCTTCGCACCGGGGCACCTTCCCCGCAAGGGGAAGGCAAAGAAAAAAGCCCGCACCGAATCCAGGTGCGGGCTTTGATTTCTTATTTCAGGCCGTACTTCTTGTTGAAACGATCAACACGTCCACCGGTGTCAACCAGCTTCTGCTTGCCGGTGTAGAAAGGGTGGCACTTGGAGCAGATTTCAACCTTGATGTCTCTCTTGGTAGAGCCGGTCTCGATGATCTCGCCGCATGCGCATCTGATGGTCGTCTGTTCGTACTTGGGATGGATACCTTCCTTCATTTCAGTTCACCTCTTTCTGTTATGGTAAAGGGCATTTCGCCCCGTGATTTTTAATCAGCCCGCATATAATAGCACAGTCAATCGGAAAAAGCAAGTGTTTTTTTGAAAAATTTCAAACATTTTTTGGAAAAACACTATATGTTGGGGCACCGGCCCGGCCAAACCCACACCCGAAGGCGTTCCTCCTCCCCGGCCGGGCGGGGGCCCGCGGCGGAAAAGAGGCTGTAGAGATCCGAGGCCCGGGTCTCCAGGGCATAGTATCCGGCGTCGGCGGGCCGCTCCCCGGCGTTCACCAGGGGGAAGCGGGCCTTCATCTCCCGCAGCAGGGCCCGGCCCCGGCGGTTGAAGCCCAGGATGCGGGCATAGGGGGCCGGACGGGCCAGATCCTCCGCCCGCAGGCCCAGGACCGCGCAGAGCAGCATTCTCTGAATCCGGGTACGGGTGTAGCGCTTGGATATGGTGCTTTGGAGAATCTCCTCCGTGGAGCCGCGGCTGCGGCAGTTCTTCATCAGCTTGGACCAGAGGCCCTCGGCGCCGAAGGGAAGCTGCCGGAAGGCCTCCTCCGGCAGGGTTCGGAGGATGGCCAGGACCGCCCGTTCCCCCGTCCGCCAGCTATGGACGGGGGCGTTTTCGTACAGAGCGTGAAGGCAGGATGGGACGGCGGCGTGCCAGGACGGCGTTTCTTGAAGGGAACGTGGGGACAAGCATTGCTTGTCCCCCTGCCGGGCCTCCAGGCCGTGCTTTGCCTCCGGCAAATGGCATTCGTTCCGAATGCCGGACGGGCAACGCAGGTCCCTGCCGGCGGAGATCAGGGCTGCTCGCAGGGCGGTGGCGGAGGGGGCCTCGGGGTCCAGGGCTTCGGAATGGTAGTCCCCGGGGCGGTGGATGGGCATGGGGCGCATGGGGCTGCTCTGGCGGAGCAGGGCCTTCAGGTATTCCACGGCCAGAATGTCGTTGGGGGAGGACAGGCCCTCCCCTGCCCCCAGGGCCGTCAGAGCCCGCTGCCGGGCGGCGGCGTAGGAACAGCCGCCCTCCAGCTCCCGGCGCAGCAGACCGTCGAAGGCCGGGTCCAGGTTGGCCTCGGCGCTGCGGCGGAGCAGCTCAAGCTTCTCCGTCTCCGTGCCGAAGCAGAGCCAGTCGCAGCCGAGGGCGGTGAGGACCCGGACGCCTCCCGCGGCAAAGCCCTCCGCGGAGGACAGGGCGGCGGTCAGAGGCAGCTCCAGCACCAGATCCGCCCCGCAGCGCAGGGCGGCCTCGGCCCGCAGGCGCTTGGGAAAGACGGCGGGCTCACCCCGCTGGACGTAGTTTCCGCTCATCAGGCAGACGATGGCGCAGTCCTCCCCCCCTTGCTCCCGGGCCAGCCGGAGCTGCCGCAGGTGGCCCCTGTGGAAGGGGTTATATTCGCATATGATTCCAGTCGTTCCCATGTTTTTTCCTTCTTGCCGCAAATTCTGCTTGCCTTTGGCTGAATTATAGTATAAAATAGAAACGTTGAGATCATTGTACCACACAATGCCAAAAATTCATAGAACAAATTTAGGAGAGGAAAACAATGAAAATTCTGGTCATCAACGCAGGCAGCTCTTCCCTGAAGTATCAGCTCATGGACCCGGATACCGGCGACGTCTTCGCCAAGGGTCTGTGCGAGCGCATCGGCATTGACGGTCGTCTGAACCACAAGGCGCCCGCCAAGGACATCAAGGTGGTCCGGGAGATCCCCATGCCCACCCATGCCGAAGCCATCACCGCCGTTCTGGACATCCTGGTGGACCCCGTCAACGGCGTGGTCGCCTCTGTGGATGAGATCGACGCCGTGGGTCACCGGGTGGTGCACGGCGGCATGAAGTTCGCCTCCTCCTGCCTCATCGACGAGGCCTGCCTGGAAGCCGTCCGGGAATGCATCCCCCTGGGCCCCCTCCACAACCCCGCCAACCTGCTGGGCATCGAGGCCTGCCAGAAGATCCTGCCCAACAAGCCCCAGGTCGCCGTCTTCGACACTGCCTACCACATGACCATGCCCCCCAAGGCCTACCGCTACGCCATTCCCGACGAGTACTATGAGAAGGACAGCCTGCGCCGCTACGGCTTCCACGGCACCTCCCACCGCTACATCGCCAAGCGGGTGGAGGCCCTCATGGGCAAGGGCCTGAAGGTCATCAACTGCCACCTGGGCAACGGCTCCTCCCTGGCCGCCATTCTGGACGGCAAGTGCCAGGACACCTCCATGGGTCTGAGCCCCCTCTGCGGCGTGCCTATGGGCACCCGCGCCGGCGACCTCGACAACACCGTGCTGCAGTACATCTGCAAGAACTATGGCAAGACCGTGGACGAGGTCATGACCATCCTCAACAAGAAGTCCGGCGTGCTGGCTCTGTCCGGCGGCGTCAGCTCCGACTTCCGTGATCTGGAGGCCGGCGCTGCCGAGGGCAACGAAAAGTGTAAGCTGGCGCTGGAGAAGTTCGCCTACGAGGTCAAGAAGTACATCGGCGCCTATGCCGCGGCGCTGGGCGGCGTGGACGTTCTGGTCTTCACCGCGGGCGTGGGCGAGAATGGCGTTCTGATGCGCTCCATGATCTGCGAGGGTCTGGAATTCCTGGGCGTCAAGCTGGACGCCGAGAAGAACAAGCTCCGGGGCGACGAGCGGATCATCTCCGCCGACGATTCCAAGGTCAAGGTCTGGGTCATCCCCACCAACGAAGAGCTGATGATCGCCCAGGACACCGCCGAGCTGGCCAAGTAAGCGGCCGAGCCGCAAAGGAACCTCCCGTTTCGGGAGGTTCCTTTCGTTTGCGTCCGGATTATTTCCGCTCCAGGCTTTTCACCGCCTCCCTGAAGGCGGCGTACTGCTCCTTTGTGGGGGACGCGGGACTGTAGCGAGTACGGCGGTAGATCTCGTGGACGGTCTCGGCGGCGGGTCCGCGGAGGCCGGCGGCGGCCTCCAGCTCCGTTGGGGTCAGGGCCTCCAGGGCCCGGGCGGGCTCGGTTCTGCGGAGGATCAGCTTTTCGTAGCGGCGGCGGATCTTCTTTTCGTAGCCGGAGAGCCGCTCCCTCTCCCGCTTGCCCGCAGCTTCCTCCTCCAGGTACTCAATGGTCAGACCGTCCTCCTGCCGCCCGGGCAGCTTCTTTTGGTCCCGCCTCAGCAGCTCCAGCAAAGCCTTCACGAGATAAAAGAGCAGGATCCCCAGGCCCAGGGCGCCCAGCAGCAGAAGAAGGCCGATGAAGCCGTCCCGCAGCCATTCCAGATTCAGCGGCTCCGCGTGTCCGGTGCCGGCGTATTCCTTTTCGGGCAGGGTCTCATTGTGGGGCTCGGTGGATTCCGCCTGGTACTCCGGAATGGGCCGCACAGTCCCGGGCTCCGGCTGCCGCTGCAGCAGGAAGGGCACGGCGGCCAGAATCAGCGTCCCCAGCAGGGCGAAGGCCAGCAGGACCCGGCGGTTTTGCCGCACCAGGTTCTCCACGGAGACCTGGGTATTTCTGGACATGCGGATGTCCCGCAGCAGGCGGCTCAGATTCGTATGCACCAGGAAGGTGAGGGTCAGAAGGGCTGTCAGCGCCACCCCGAGGCCCGCCAGCATGGGAATGCCCAGGGCCTTGCCCAGGGCAAAGGCCGGCACGCCCAGCACCAGGGTAAAGAAGCGAGGCACCGTCAGAATCAGCTTGTCCTGGGGCCGGGGCAGCAGCAGACCGCTGAGCAGCATGGGGACGCAGCAGCAGAGATAGTAGACCCAGTGGTGATCCCGGCGGGTCATCAGCAGGCTCAGGCCGAACACGGCAAGGCTCAGCAGCGTCCGCAGGGGCTTGCCTCGGATCCTTTCGCAGATCACCCGGATCAGCTGCACCGGGATCAGGGTTCCCAGGGCCCAGCAAAGGCGGCGGATGGGATCGTCCTCGGTGAAGAGCAGGGCGATGGGCAGGGCCAGGCACAGGGTCAGAAGGCCCAGGTGGACGCACTCCATCCAGTGGATGCTTCGCTCCAGCTTTCGCAGGTTCTTCACAGCGTCACCTCCCCTTCCGAGGCGTTCCAGTTCAGCAGCGTGACGCCGCCCTCGGTCCGCGGGCCGCCCCGTCCGTTGACGGAGAGGAAATAGCCGCCCCGAACGCCGGGGGTCCGCTGAAAGGCCCCGAAGGCCGCGCCCGTCGGATCGGCTGAGAGCCCAAGGGGCAGAGCGCCCCGCAGGGCATCCCGGCCCACCCCCGCCAAAAATTCCCCGTAGGGCTGCGTTGCGGGGGCCGACAGATTGATCCGGGCCAGGGCCTCGTCCACCGCAATCTGGTGGCTCGGGTCCCCGCCGGCTCCCACCCGTATGGGCAAACCGCTGCTGCAGCTGCGGCCGTTGGCCAGCAGGGCCACGCTGACCCCGCGGCGAAGAAAAAGCTGACTCAGGGAGGAGGCCAGGCGGATCAGCTCCTCCCGGTCCGCCTCCGAGCCGCTGCCCAGGTCCAGCAGAAAGAGCAGCGCCTCGTCGGTGCTGTGATCATACTGATTGACCTTCAGCTCCCCGGTTCTGGCGCTGGCCTTCCAGTTGATGAGCCGGGGGCTGTCGTAGATCTCATAGGGACGGATGGCCTTCAGGGCAAAGGGGTCCTCCTGGGCCACCCGGCGGGTGCTGACGGAGCCCAGCAGCAGCCGGACGGGCAGCGCCAGCCTCTGCGCCGGGATCTTGGCGGGGTAGACGGTGAGACCGGAGCCCGCGGCCATGGGCTGCTCCAGCTGCAGGGTGTGGAACAGGTCCGAGGCGTAAACCGTCAGCTCCGAGATGGAGTAGACGCCCCGGGTCAGGCCCTCCAGACGGGCCCGGTTGACGACGGCCCGTCTGCCGGGCAGGGCCAGCTTCCGCTTCAGGGTCATGCTCCCGTCGCCGTCAGCCCCGGTGATGAAGTTCCGCTTTACCACGTAGCGATAGCCGAAGCTGGGCAGGGGCAGCCATTTGCGGTTCTCGCTGCGCTCCAGCAGGACCGCGGACGCTCCCTCCGTGACCGCATTCTCGGTAAACCGAAAGTCCAGCCGGAGCTTCCGATCCCAACGGGCCTCATAAATCGAACGCTGAATGAAATACAGCAGGGCGGAGCCCAGCAGGATCCAAAGGATCAGCACCGGAGTACCTCCTTTCGCGTCTTGCGGCGGCTCAGCGCTCGAAGCGTTCTGTGGGAACGGGCAGCCGCTCCAGGATCTCCCGGAGCAGATTCTGTCCGCTGCGGCGGTCCAGGCTGCCCTGCTCCAGGGTGATCCGGTGGGAGAGCACCGGCAGCGCCAGCTTCTTCACGTCCTCCGGGGTCACGTAGCTCCGGCCCCGGAGCAGGGCGGAGGCCCGGACCGCGTTCAGCAGGGCCAGGGAGCCTCTGGGGCTGACGCCGGTGACGGAGTCCTGCCGGGTTCTGGTGGCCTGGATCAGGTCCGTCAGATAGCCCAGCACAGCCGGGTGGACGTAGACGCTTTTCCGCAGCTCCTGCAGCTCCAGCAGCTCCTTCCCGGAGCAGACGGGCTGCAGCTCCTCCAGGGGATCCTGCCGCATGAAGCGCTCCAGAATGGCGAGCTCCTCCGCCCGGCTGGGCAAACCCATGGACAGCATCATGAAGAAGCGGTCCAGCTGGGCCTCCGGCAGCGGGAAGGTGCCCACGGTCTCAATGGGGTTCTGGGTGGCCACCACCAGGAAGGGGACGGGCAGCGGCCGGGTGACCCCGTCCATGGTCACCTGCCGCTCCTCCATGCACTCCAGCAGGGCGGACTGGGTCCTGGGGGTCGCCCGGTTGATCTCGTCCGCCAGCAGCACGTTGGTGAAGACGGGGCCGGGCCGGAAGACGAACTCCCCCTGCTTTTGATTGTAGTAATTGAGGCCTGTCACGTCGGAGGGCAGCAGGTCCGGGGTGAACTGGACGCGGCGGAATTCCCCGTCCAGGGACCGTGCCAGGGATTTGGCCAGCTTGGTCTTGCCGGTGCCCGGCAGATCCTCCAACAGGACGTGGCCGCCGCAGCACAGGGCCGTCAGCAGCAGCTCCACGGTGTCCTCCCGGCCCACGATGACCTTGCCGATATTCTGCTTCAGCCCCTCCAGCAGGGCGGCGGCTTGCTTCAGTTCCATGGCGTTTCCTCCCTCAGATGCTGTTTTCCAGGATGGCGGCGAAGGCCTCCAGACCCGCCCGGTCCGCCTGGGTGAAGCGGTCCAGGCTGGGGCTGTCCAGGTCCAGGACGCCGACCACCGCGCCGTTCTTCCGCAGCGGGACCACGATCTCGGATCTGGAAGCGCTGTCGCAGGCGACGTGACCCCGGAAGGCGTGGACGTCCGCCACCAGCTGGGTTTCGTTCTTTTGGGCCGCCGTGCCGCAGACGCCCCGGCCCAGGGGGATCTCGATGCAGGCGGTCTTGCCCTGGAAGGGCCCCAGCACCAGCCTGTCCCCCTCCAACAGATAGAAGCCCGCCCAGTTCAGATCCGGCAGGCTGTGCCAGAGCAGGGCGGCGGCGTTGGCCAGATTGGAGATGGGATGGGGGATTCCCTCCACCAGGGCAGCCAGTCGGACGTTGAGCTCGTGATAATCGCACATATCGCGCGGCCTCCTTTCGGACTGTTTTACACCTCCTATTTTATCACAGGGAAAGAGGAATTGCAATTGCATTTTCTCCAGCGATATGCTATAATGTTCGGAGAATCGAAAGGAAGACTGCTATGACTTATACCACCCACTCCGCCGCTGAGACGGAGCTTCTGGGGGCAAGACTGGCTGAGACCCTGCGGCCCGGCAGCGTGCTGGCCTTCCGGGGCGACCTGGGGGCGGGCAAGACCGCCTTCGTCCGGGGCGTGGCCCGGGGCCTGGGGATACGGGAGCCCGTCACCTCCCCCACCTATACCATCGTAAACGAATACCCCCAGGGACGGATGCCCCTGTTCCACTTTGACATGTACCGGCTCCGGGACCCGGAGGAGCTCTTTGACCTGGGCTGGGAGGACTATCTGGCCCGGGACGGCGTCTGCGCCGTGGAATGGAGCGAGAACGTGGCGGAGGCCCTGGAGGACCCCATCACCGTCACCATCCGCAAGGACCCGGCGGACGAGAATCTACGGTACGTCACCATCACAGGAGGAGGCCCGGATGCGGATCATTGCCTTTGAGACCTCCGCCAAGGCCGTCTCGGTCGCCCTGCTGACCGACGGCGCCCTGACGGCGGAATATTTTCAGAACAGCGGCCAGACCCACAGCCGGACTCTGATGAAGCTGGCCAAGGACATGCTGGACAACTGCGATCTCTCCCCCGCCGACCTGGACTATGCGGCCTGGGCCAACGGGCCGGGGAGCTTCACCGGGGTTCGGATCGGCGCCGCGGCGGCCAAGGGCCTCTGCTGGGGCCTGGAGCTGCCCGCCCTGCCGGTCTCCACCCTGGAGGCCATGGCCTGGACCGCCGCGGATCGGGACGGGCCGGTCTGCTGCTGCATGGACGCCCGGCGCGGCCAGATCTACAACGCCCTCTTCCGCTGCCGCAGCGGACAGCCGGAGCGGATCACGCCGGACCGGGCCATCGCCCTGGAGGAGCTGGCGCCGGAGCTGGCCGCCCTGGAGGGTCCGATCTATCTGGTGGGGGACGGGGCCAAGCTGGCCTACGACGCCCTGTATCCGCAGCTTCCGGCGCTGCGGCTGAGCTCTGAGCATCTGCGGCAGCAGCGGGCTTCCGGCGTGGCGCTGGCGGCCCGGGCCGCCGTTTTGCTGGGCAGGACCGCCGACCCGGCCCTGTCCGTACCCAATTACCTGCGTCTTTCCCAGGCTGAACGGGAGAGACTGGCAAAAGAATCGAAAGAAGGAGAATAGTTATGGGTTCATTACACGTTTTGGAGCATCCGCTGATTCAGCACAAGCTGGCCATTCTGCGGAACAAGGATACCGGCGTCAAGGAGTTCCGGGAGCTGGTGGGCGAGATCGCCCAGCTGATGTGCTACGAGGCCACCCGAAATCTGCCCACCAAGGAGGTGGAGATCGAGACCCCCGTGGCAAGGGCCAAGGTTCGGATGCTGGCAGGCAAGAAGCTGGCCATCGTGCCGATCCTGCGGGCCGGCCTGGGTATGGTGGATCCCATCATCGACCTGATCCCCTCTGCCAAGGTGGGCCACATCGGCCTGTACCGGGATCCCGAGACCCATCTGCCTGTGGAATACTACTGCAAGATGCCCCCGGACATCTCCGAGCGTCAGGTCTTTGTGGTGGATCCCATGCTGGCCACCGGCGGCAGCGCCTCCGCGGCCATCAGCCTGCTGAAGGAGAAATTCGGCTGCAAAAACATCGTCCTCATGGACATCATCGCCGCCCCCGAGGGCGTGGCGGTGATCCGCAGGGATCATCCCGACGTGGAGCTCTTTGTGGCCTCCGTGGATGAAAAGCTCAACGAACACGCCTACATTGTGCCCGGCCTCGGCGACGCCGGAGATCGGATTTTCGGGACAAAATAATTATGGAAACACTACTCTCTATCGCAGTTTCTCTGCTGGCTGGCCTCATCATGTCCCGGGTGGTAAAGCCCTTGAAGCTGCCCGCTGTGACAGGCTATCTGATCGGCGGTCTGCTGATCGGTCCCTTTGCGCTGGGCGCCCTGGGCGTCAGGGGCCTGGGCTTCACCAGCTTTGACGAGGTGGGCGCCCTGAAGCCCATCTCCGACGTGGCCCTGGGCTTCATCGCCTTCGCCATCGGCAACGAGTTCCGCCTCAAGCAGCTCAAGACCATCGGCCGGCAGGCCACGATCGTCGCCGTCTTCCAGGCCCTTTCCGCGACGATTCTGGTGGACCTGGGCCTGCTGGGCCTCCACCTGCTGATGCCCGACAAGATCAACGTGGCCGACTGCATCACCCTGGGCGCCATCGCCACGGCCACGGCCCCGGCGGCCACCCTCATGGTCGTCAACCAATACAAGGCCAAGGGTCCCCTGGTGGACATCCTGCTGCCCATCGTCGCCCTGGACGACGCCGTGGGTCTCATCGTCTTCGCCGTCAGCTTCGGTATCGCCAAGAGCCTGGTCAGCGGCGTGGGCGTCAGCCTGGTCTCCGTCCTGGTGAACCCCCTGCTGGAGGTCTTCGCCTCCCTGGCCCTGGGCACGGTCCTGGGTCTGATCTACACCTGGTTCGAGCGCTTCTTCCACTCCCGCTCCAAGCGGCTGACGGTGGCCATCACCTTCGTGGTCTTCGCCGTCTCCTTCTCCATGCTGCGGATTCCTCTGGGCGGTGAGGTGGAGCTGGGCTTCTCCTCCCTGCTGGTCTGCATGATGATGGCCACGGTGTTCTGCAACATCTGCCCCAGCTCCGAGGAGCTCATGGCAAAGACCGACCGCTGGACCGCGCCCCTGTTCGTGCTCTTCTTCGTCATCAGCGGCGCGGAACTGGACCTGTCCGTCTTCAAGGACTGGGTGGCGGTGCTGGTGGGCGCGGCCTACATTCTCCTGCGCTCCAGCGGCAAGATCGGCGGCGCCTCGGTCTCCTCCCGCTTTACCAAGTGCAGCCCCACCATTCAGAAATGGCTGGGCATTACCCTGCTGCCCCAGGCGGGCGTGGCTTTGGGCATGTCTCTGACGGTTTCCACCCAGCTCGGACCCGACGGGGCCGTGATCCGGTCCATCGTGCTGTTCTCGGTGCTGGTCTATGAGCTGGTGGGACCCATGCTCACCAAGATTGCCCTGACCAAGGCCGGGGAGATCTCCCCCAAGGAGCTCAACCCGCCCCACCAAGAGCCCAAGCGTCACAGGGCGAAGGTCTGAGCCCGTTTCCCCGCATTTGTCAAGAGGCATCCACACGACCTGCGGATGCCTCTTGCGCATTCCGACTTCATCACCGTGAAAGGAGATCGATCACCATGCGGAAATGCGCTCG
Organism: uncultured Clostridia bacterium; assembly: GCA_946539175.1. Taxonomy (GTDB): domain Bacteria; phylum Bacillota; class Clostridia; order Oscillospirales; family Oscillospiraceae; genus JAFRPC01. Next base: position 11,547 of record CAMNHH010000002.1, read on the forward strand.
GCTGTTGCTGCTGGTCCTCTGTCTCGGACTGACGGTCTTTGCCGTCCACGCCCAGCAGGGCCCGGAGCTGCTGGTCAATCCCTATGGCGGCGACGCCGACGCCATAGACTGCGTCCGCCTGCACGTCGGGGAGGACGGTCTGTATCTCTTCCTGCCCGCCGGGACAGAGCCCGGGCAGGCCCGGATCTATTTCTCCCCGGAGGCCACTGTGCTCCTGGATGGGCTCTCCCTGCGCTCCGGCGACAGCGGGGCGCTTCTCACCGAGGGCGCCCATCTGCTGCGCTGGGAGGGCCGGGACTATCCGCTTCGGGTCTGCATCTCCGAGCACCTGCCCGCCGTCTTCCTCTCCACCCAATCCGGGAGCCTGGACTACCTCCACGCCGACAAGGAGAACAAGGAGGCCGGTGCCATCCGGGTCTATGAAAACGGGGAAATGACCCTGGATCAGAGTCTGAAGCAGATCAAGGGCCGGGGCAACTCCACCTGGGCCTATCCGAAAAAGCCCTACAACATCAAGTTTGACAAGAAAACCGCCCTGCTGGGCATGGCCAAGGCGAAAAAATGGACCCTGCTGGCCAATTACATCGACCCCACCCTGCTGCACAACGCCTGCGGCTGGGCCTTCGCGGAGGCCCTGGGGCAGCCCTGCACCGCCTCCTACCGCCACGTGGATCTCTACGCCAACGGCTGCTATCTGGGCAGCTACGTGGTCTGCGAAAGCGTGGAGGTGGGGGAAAACCGGGTGGACATTCCGGATCTGGATAAGGCCAACGAGGACGCGAACCCGGATCTGGATCTGGCGGGACTGCCAAGGGGCGGCACCGGTCCCAACGGCAGCGTCCAGAGCGCCGCGGTGAAGGGCTCCCGCAAGTGGCTGCAGATCCCCCAGGAGCCCGCCGACATCAGCGGCGGCTATCTGCTGGAGCTGGACTACCCGGACCGCTACGTCAAGGAGCTCTGCGGCTTCGTGACCCAAAACGGACAGCCCGTGGTGCTGAAGTCCCCGGAATGCGCCTCCCAGGCGGAGGTCAGCTACATCGCGGATCTGACGGACGAGGCCTTTGAGGCCCTCTACAACGCTACGGGGCTGAACAGCCTGGGCAGACACTACAGCGAATACTTCGACCTGGACTCCCTGGCCGCGGCCTATCTGGTGCAGGAGCTGTCCATGAACTTTGACGCGGGCTTCTCCAGCTTTTTCTTCTATAAGCCCGCAGGCGAGGAGAAATTCTGCTTCGGCCCGGTTTGGGACATGGACAACGCCTTCGGCAGCCCCTACGCCAATCTCAACGTGCCTCTCATCACCACAAATCTCTGGTGGGCCAACCAGATGGGCTGCAACGGCATCCCCAGCATTCTGGCGGCGGCCAACCGGCACGGAGACTTCCGCCGTCTGGTCTCGGAAAAATGGGAGCGCTTCTGCAGCTCCGGCTCCCTGGCCCAGGTGGAGCGGCAGCTGGCGGAGCTGGCTGTGACGGTGAGGAAAAGCGCCGTTATGAACGGCCTGCGCTGGGCCGGGGAGGAGATCCCCGGCGCTGCCGCCACGGAGGCGGACTGGATCCGGCAGGCCAGGATCTGTCTGAGCTTTGTCAGCGATCGGGCGGCGGCGCTGAGCCGGGGTCTGGGGGCCCGGGGGGCCTATCTCTATTACGATCTGAACGGCGCCGCGGCGGATCGCTGGGCCACGGTCTCCCCCATTCTGCAGCAGGGAGACTACGCTGTGCTGCGGGAGCTGCAGGGCAACGGGCCCATCGCGGCCCCGGAGGGCATGCTGTTTTGCGGCTGGAGCCCCACGCCCGACGGCAGCGGCCCCGTCTGCCAGCCGGGTGACCGGCTTCTGCTGGACAGCGACGCCACGGTGCTTTACGCCGTCTGGCGCAGCCAGCGGGATCTGGACCGGGAGAACGGGGTAAATCCCTTCCTGGACGTGGCGGAGGGGAAATACTATTATGACCCGGTGCTCTGGGCCTACTACCACGAGCCTCAGATCACGAGCGGCACGGACCTGAACCGCTTCTCCCCCAACGCCCTGTGTACCAGAGAGCAGATCGTCAGCTTCCTCTGGCTGGCCATGAACAGGCCGGAGCCCGCGGGAGACGAGATGCCCTTTGCCGACCTGCAGCCCGCGAACTATTATTACAAGGCGGTGCTCTGGGCTGTGGAGCAGGGCATCACCGGCGGCGTGGGCGGCGGACGCTTCGGCGTGGGCCAGCCCTGCACACGGGAGCAGGTGGTCAGCTTCCTCTGGATCGCCGCGGGCAGGCCGGAGCCCCAAGGCACCGGGCAGTCCTTCCGGGACATATCCCCGGAAAAATACTACTATAAGCCGGTACTCTGGGCCCAGGAGCAGGGCATCACCGGCGGCGTGGGAGAGGGACTCTTCGGCGTGGGCCGCAGCTGCAGCCGGGCCGAAGCCATGACCTTCCTCTATCTGGCCCTGGGACGGCAGAATGAAGCATAAGAACGAAAGAAGGAAGAAGCAGCCGCGCTGACTGCTTCTTCCTTTTATTTCGTACAGCTTTATTCCGTATAGGCCCGCCAGATCTCCCGCACGTTTTCAAACAGCCAGGTGGGCGGGGTGTCGGTATGGGTGAAGTCCTCCAGCGTGGCCTCCCCCGACAGGACGCCGATGGTATCCACCCCGGCGCGAACGCCGGAGGCCACGTCGGTATAGACCCGATCCCCCACCACCACGGTTTCCGCCGGAGCGCGGCCCAGCTTCTCCATGACGATACGGACCATGGTGGGCTGGGGCTTGCCGATGAAGACGGGCTCCCGGCCCGTGGCGTTGCGGATCATGATGCTCATGGAGCCGCAGTCCGGCACGTAGCCGAAGCTGACGGGACAGACCAGGTCCGGGTTGGTGGCGTAATAGGCCACGTGCTTCTGCTCCGTCAGGATCTGGCAGGTCCGGCGGAGCTTCTCCATGCTGAGCTCCGTATCGAAGCCCGTCAGCACCAGATCCACCGGCTCCAGCTCCGTGGTGACCCGGATCCCCGCCGCCCGCAGCTCCCGGACCAGACTCTCGGTGCCCTGGCAGTAGACCCGGGCCCCGGGATAGCGCTGCTTCAGCAGCAGCACAGCCGCCTGGGCGGAGGTGAAAAAGTCCTCCTCCCCCGCGGGGATGCCCATGCCCCGGAGCTTTTTCAGATAGTCCGTCACGGACTTGGAGGAGTTGTTGGTAATGAAGACGTAGCTGCCCCCCCGCTCCCGGATGGCCCGCAGCAGATCCAGGGTCCCGTCAAAGATCCGGTCCTCCATATAGATCGTGCCGTCCATGTCCAGGAGCCAGAGCTTCTTCTCACCCAGCTCAGCCGCTTTGCCCAGATAATCCTGCGTCATGCCTTACGGTTCAGATCCTGCTTGATCTGCGTGGTGCTGATCTCCGGGGTACGGGGCAGATAGACCACCTCGCAGTAGGGCTTCAGGAAATCGAACTTGCCCTTCCAGTCGTCGCCCATGACGAAGGTGTCCACGTGGTACTCCTTCACGTCGGAGATCTTCTGCTCCCAGTTCTCCTCCGGGATCACCAGATCCACGTAACGGATGGCCTCCAGAAGCTGCTTGCGGACCTCGTAGGGAAAATAGCACTTCTTCCGCTTCTCGTTCCAGTTGAACTCATCGGTGGACAGCACCACGATCAGATAGTCCCCCAGGGCCTTGGCCCGGCGGAGCAGGTTGATGTGGCCGTAGTGGAGCAGATCAAAGGTACCGTAGGTAATGACACGTTTCATTTCGTTTTCTCCTTTTTTATTTGCTGTAAAATCAGAGCGGCGCAGCGGACGGAGGCCTGCCCGTCCTCACAGAATTCCTGTTCCCGGGCGAACTCCGCCCAGGCCTGGCTGGTCCAGAGGGGCTGCAGCTCCTTTAAGATCGCCTCCAGCTCCCCATTGCTCCGGGCCAGGGGGAAGGGCAGCCGGTCCAGGGGGAGGTAGAAGTCCCGGTCCTTCCGGTATTGCTCCACGTCCGTGGCAAACTGGACGATGGGCTTGCCCGTCAGCGCGTAGTCGAACATGGAGGAGGAATAGTCGGTAATCAGCAGTCCCGCGGCGCAGAGCAGCTCCTGCATGTCCGGATAGTCGGTGGCGTTCACCAGACGGTCCGCGTCATAGGCAAAGAGCTGCTTCGACTGCTCCGCCACGTTGGGGTGCAGGCGGATCAGCACCGTCCACTCCCCCTTGAAGTTCTCCTGACAGCAGCGGCGGACCATGTCGGCGTCCAGGCGGTAGGCCTCCATGCTGTGGTCGTCCCGGAAGGTGGGGGCGTAGAGCGCCAGCTTCCGATCCTCCGGCAGACCCAGGGACTTGCAGACCTTGGCGTGGAGGGCGGCGTGATCCCGGTAGAAGATATCGTTGCGGGGGGTGCCGGTGTTCAAAACCGGGCCCTGATACCAGAAGCTGTTCCGGTAGAGCCCGGTCATGAAGCCGCTGCCGGAGACGAAGACGTCGCACTGGGCGGAGTCCCGCCTGGCTGCAGCCACGTAGGCGGCCTCCAGGCCCTTGTCCGCGTCCGCCTCCACCTTCTTCAGGGCGAAGCCGTGCCAGGTCTGCATGTAGAGCTGACCCTTGCGCTTCATATTCTCATACTTGCGGCAGTTGTCCACCCAGACCCGGGCGGAGGCCAGCGCCCGCAGCTTCTTCAGGCCGGTGTTGGGCACCGCCCGGACCCCCTCGGGAAGGGTCCTGGCGGCAGCCTCGTCCTTACAGAGCCAGATCAGATCCAGGTCCTCGCCGCTCTGCAGCAGGACCTCGCAGATGGCCTTGGGGCTGTCGGACCAGCCCCGTCCGTAGTAGCTGGAAAAGACCACCCGGTTTTTCCGGATGGGGGTCACGGCACAGAGGGCCTTGACGGCCAGATCATGCATCGACATGGGCATTCTCCTTTAGTCGGTTCCGGTGACGCCAGATGACCGCCAGCCGGTAGGCCAGAATCCAGGCCTCCGCCACAGACATGGCGGCGCCCAGGGTGATCATATTCATGTTCCCGGTGAAATAGAGGATCGCCAGATTGATGAGATGGATCACGGAGCCGAACACGGTGGAATAGTTGGCGTGCTTCGCCAGGCCCATGGAGGAGAGCATGGGGAAGCCGCAGATATAGCTGGGCAGGATGATCACTGCGGTGGGCAGCATCACCCGCAGCACGTCGCCGGCGGGGCCGAACTCCGCGCCGAAAAGCAGTTCACAGAACCGGGGGGCGAGGATGAAGATCACCGCGCAGCCCGCCAGGATGATGGGCTCCAGGATCAGCAGGACCTTCTTCACCAGCCGGTAGTCGTGGTGCTTCACCATATAGGGGTACAGGCTGTCGGAGATGGGGGTCAGGGCCTGCTTGCCGGTGGTCATCAGCTTGTCCGCCGAGGTATAGTAGCCCCGGACCGGGTTGTCCACCATCAGACCGCCGCTGCTGATCTTGCTGGGCGAGACAATGTCCAGGATCACGGTGTTCAGGGCGGAATAGGCGGTGGTGGCAAAGCGGGAGAGGAAGAACACGGAGGACTGCTTCATCCGCAGCCACACGTCCCCGGGACTGACCCGGCAGAAGCGGATGTTCAGACGCTTTTTCGCGTCGATCAGACAGGCGAAGACCGCCGCGAAGTTGCCGATGGCGGTCATGGCGGGGATGACCCAGATGGTCTCGGGTCCCTTGAGGAAGAGGATGATGCCCAGGGTGGAAAAGGCCCGGATGCACACCGTACGGATGGTGATGGCGGACATCTTCTCCAGGCCCCGGTAGAGATAGTCCGGCAGCAGGGCGTTGAAGGCGGTGCCCAGGAAAAACAGGAAGTAGAAGCCGAACTTTCCCCTCCAGGCGGGGATCACCCGGCAGAGCACAAACAGGGCCGCCAGGGTCAGGAGCGTCAGAGCCAGCTTGCACCAGCTCACCGCCGTCAGGATCACGTTCAGCCGCTTGCCGTCCTCCCGGAAGCGGGAGACCTCGTCGGTGGCGGAGAGCAGAAAGCCGAAGTCGATGAAGAGCTGGAAATAGACCATGATGGCCATGGCCACGCCCACGGTGCCGTAGACCGACACCCCCAGCTTCCGGGTCTCAAAGGGAACCACCAGGGCGGAGAGCAGGTAATTGGAAAAGGTCAGCAGATAGAGCATCAGGGTGTTCCAGGCCAGGACGCCCTCCTTCTTCCCCATTAATCTTTTGAATTTAGAAAACACAGTTATGCCTCATTTATCTTGTTTGATGGGGCCGCGCCGCTACAGGAGCTTTGTCAGCCGAAACAGGGTCCGGGCCAGGCGGTAACGTCTGCCCTCCAGGAGCTTGAGAAGAATCAGCTTTTTCTTCCCCAGGGAGGGAAGCAGGGCGCAGCTTCGATACTCGGGGTAACGCTTCTGCACGTAGCCCAAAAACTCCGGCAGATAGTCGGCCCCGGGGTCCTCCAGCAGGACCCGGCGGGCCGCGTCCAGCACGTTGGTCACCGCCAGCTGGGTCAGCCAGGGCAGATAGCGCTCCGTCTCCCCCGCCGCCTCAAAGGGGGCCCGGGCCATGTCCAGCGCGTTCAGAATCTCCAGGTTGCGCTTGAGATTGGAGCTCCGCATGATGGAGCCCCGGCGGATCAGATAGCCGTAGAAGGGGTCCCGCAGCCGGACCACGCGCTTGGCCGCCAGCAGCAGACCGGGGGTGGTACACAGATCCTCATACCAGACCCGGCCCGGGAATCGGATGCCGGTGTCGGTAAACAGGCTTCTGCGGCACAGGCGGCACCAGGCCATGGGCGGATCCAGCAGCAGCTCCGGGGTGTCCCTGAGGGCTGTGGGCCTGCCCGCCTCCGGGATGGGCCGGGACTCCGCCGGACTTTCCGTCCCGTCCTCCGCCACGTAGCGGAAGGAGAAGGTATACATATCGGCTCCGCTTTTGTCGATCTCCTCCGACAGCCGGGAGAGGGTGTCGGGGGCCACGGTGTCGTCGCTGTCCACAAAGAGCAGATAGTCCCCCCTTGCGGCCTCCAGCCCCGTATTCCGGGCGGCGCCCAGGCCGCCGTTGGGCTGGTGGATCACCCGGATCAGCTCCGGGTGGGCGGCCCCGTATTCGTCGCAGAGGGCGGGGCATTTGCCGTCGGTGGCCCCGTCGTCCACCAAAATCAGCTCCCAGTCCCCGCAGCGCTGGGCCAGCAGGGACTCCACGCATTTGGGCAGCCAATCCGCCACATTGTAGACCGGAACGATGACAGAAAATCGCATAGCTTTATCCTTTCAGATTGAAGAGGGTCCGCAGCAGCCGATACTGCCGATGGCGCACCAGCCACAGGGCCAGGCGCTTCAGCCGGGGCAGCCTGGCGTTGTAGGAATTGTGCTTCCAGTCCGGGAAGGTCCTGTCGGTGTAGGCCCGGAACTCCGCCAGCAGCGGATGCTTCGGGTCCTGCCGGGCCACCCGCACCGAAGCGGCCAGCAGCACGTGCTGGACGGTGAGGGCGCAGAGCTCCTCCCGGTAGTCGTCATAGCGGCCCGTCTGCCGGAACCAGGCCAGGATGTCGTCCAGGGCCTCGAAGATCTCCCGGTTCCGGTCCAGCCTGGTGCTGCTCATGATGGAGCCGGGACGGCTCAGATAGTAGTAGAAGGGCTCCGGCAGCACCAGAATGCTCCGGGCAGCCGCCTCCAGCTTCACGGTGGTGCGGATGTCCTCGTACCAGACCCTGGAGGGGTAGCGGATCCCGTTCTCCAGAAACAGCGCTCTACGCCACATCCGCATCCAGGCGGAGGGGGGCGCCAGCAGATAGTCCTTCCGCCGCGTCAGGCTGAAGGGCGCGCCGGGGGCCGCGTAGGCCGTCTGTGGGACAGGGGGATCGGAGCCGTTGTCGGCAAAGAACTGGAAGCCCACCACGTCCAGATCGGGCGTCGCCGCTTTCTTCAGTGCCGCCAGGGTGCCGGGGTGGATCTTGTCGTCGCTGTCCACGCAGAGCAGCCACTCCCCTGCCGCAGCCTCGATGCCCGTGTTCCGGGCGGCCCCCAGGCCGCCGTTGGCCTGATGGATCACCCGGATCAGCTCCGGGTACCGGGCGGCGTAGGCGTCGCAGATCGCGCCGCTGGCGTCGGTGGCCCCGTCGTCCACCAGAATGATCTCACAGTCCGCGGTATCGTTGGCCAGGACGGAGTCCAGGCAGCCCCGCAGATAGGCTTCCACGTTATAGACCGGAATGATGATACTGATTTTCATGGGGACAGCTCCTTTTTTCTTCCGGGCAATCCGGGCAGCGGGCCGCGGGTCAAGTGCCACAGGCCCGCCAGAACGTAGGCAAGATACACGGAGGCGTTGTTCCTGCGGAGCACGGAGACCGTGGTGCAGGCATAGACCAGTGCGATGGCAAAGGCGATGAGAAAGGCGGCCAGCCGTGGATGGAACAGCATTCGGGGCTGCCTGCGGAGGAAGCGAAGGACACGCAGCGGGAAGATTCCCAGAAAGCACACGCACAGAGCCAAGCCCAGGTAACCGCAGAGATAGACCACGCCCAGGACGTCGTTCTCCGGGTCGTAGGTCTCAAACTCCCGCTTCCACTGGTCCGCCTCGAAATAATAGACCTCGGTCTCCTCCACCCGGGTCCTGCCGATCTCCAGACCGAAGAAGGGGGACAGGGGCGAGGCCTCGGTGGATTCCCGCATCAGCAGCTCGCAGTAGCGGAGCTTCCGCAGCCGGTCGTCACAGATCCGGTTCGCGTCCAGGGTGCCCTCATAGGCCTCCGCCACGGCCTGGATGCCGAAGCGGTCCACCATGCCCTGCAGATTGTAGCGGTAGGCGATCCGCAGCGTCTCAGGATCCCCCGGCTCCAGACCGGCCACGGCAGCGTCGATGCGCTGCTGCTTGGTTACCGCGTTCCGGGCCACCTCCCGCTGGTTCCGCATCATGGGAGACACGGGCAGCAGGCAGGCAAAGACGGCGGTACACAGCAGCAGAGTCAGCGCCTGGGGCCGGAGCGATTTGTCATGCAGCAGCATGCAGGCCGCCAGGCAGAGGCCGGTGGCCATCAGAGAAGCGTAGGCCAGGCGGGTGCCAAAGAGAAACAGAACGCCGAAGCACAGCAGGCAGGCCCCCACAAGGGGCAGAAGTCTGCCGGGAAAGCGCTCCAGAGTCCAGGCCAGGACCAGGGGGCAGAGCAGGCTCAGAATGGCGCTCTGTGCGGAGCTCCAGAAAAACCAGCCCCGGACCCCGATCCCCTTGGCCTCGTAGGTATGGGGATCCGTCCCGGTGAGGACGCTCAGCAGCATTACGAGAAGAATGACGCCGAAGCTCAACAGCAGGCCCTTCATCAGTACGGAGAAGCCGTCCTGCAGCTCCTTGGAAAAGGTGATGAAGCAAAGCGTCGCGATGGGCAGGAAGAGAAAGCGGATCTGATCCGCCAGATCCTCCAGCCAGGCGTAATCCGGGTTGACCCTCCGGCACACCAGGCAGTGGCCGCTGAGATAAGCCAGGACGATCAGCCCCAGCACCAGATAGACCCAGCGGCGGCGGCTCAGCAGGACTCCCAGGACCAGGATCATCACCAGCAGGACGATCCGTGCCGTCAGGGTAAAGGTATTGCTCAGACCCGTCCGAAGCTGCCAGTAGCCCAGTACGTCCAACAGGGGCTGGAGCACGCAGAAAACCACGATCAGCACCGGAAGGCGCCTTTTGAGCCAGGTCATCAGCTGATTGGAACTTGTCAAGTACGCGTGCTCCTTTCTGTCAAACTCGTCCCTTCAGCGGGACGGCATTGCGGATACCGATTGCCGGGCGATTACTTTTGAAGCGCCGGCTTCCGCTCGGTTTCCTCTTTCTTTTGGCTCAGATACCAGAGTCCCACCAGCACCAGTGCCATGTAAACGGAGGCGTTGTTTCGGCGCAGGACGGAAACGGTGAAGTAGGCGTGGGCCAGGCCGAACAGGTAGGCGCCGGCAAAGGCGATCATATCCACGGTGAAATAGCTTCTGAAATCCCGCAGGACACAGACCAGCGCCTTGACGCCGAACCAAAGCAGGAAGAGCACCATCAGCACCAGGCCCACGATGCCCAGCAGGAAGTAGATGCCGTGGAAGTCGTTCTCCACGTCGTAGTTGATGTACCCGTCCTCCCACTCGCCGGTCTTTTCGTTCTTCACGCCGTAGTGGACGAACTCCCGCATATCCAGCAGATTGATGCCGAACAGGTGCTGGAGCAGGTTGGCGTCCTCCATCAGCAGCTCGCAGAAGCTGAGCTTTTCGATACGCCAATTGCCGAGAACGGCAGCGTCCATGGTGTATTTGTATTTGTCCATGACCCGGGCGTAGCCGAAGTGCTGGACCATGCCGGCCAGGTAGCCGCGGTAGATCTTCTCCAGCTTTTTCCAGTCGCTTCTGGACATATTGGGGGCGTCGGGAGAATCCGGCACAGGCACCTCAGTCTCACCCGGGGCCAAGGGCTCGGTTTCCTCCGTCGGAGGCGTTACGTCATCGGGCAGAATGGTGATATGCTGATCGTCGATGACTTTATCGTTTCGCTCGGTGATCTCATCCACCGCATGCATCCGCTGAGCCATGGGAGACAGCGGAAAGGCGCCGGTGAAGATCGCCGTAATCAGGAAAACCACCAGAGCCTGCTTCCAGCGCTTGTGGTCCATCAAAAACAGGCAGACGCTGACGCCGAGGCCGCAGGCCACCATGGCGCCAAAGGTCAGGCGGGTGCCAAAGAAATAGAGCGTGACCTCCGCCGCCACCGTACACAGAGCCACAGGCAGCAGCTTGTCCCGCCAGCGGCTGAGCGACCAGCAGATAACGATGGGGGCCATCATAGCCAGGATGGCGCTCTGGCTGTTGGCCCAGAAAAACCAGCCCAGCACGCCGATGTGCTCGTGCCGGTAGGTCTCCCGGTCGGTGCCGGTCAGTACGCTGACGATCTCCACAGCCACGATGATCAGGATATTGATGAGCATGCCGGTTTTCATGGCCTGGAAGGCCTTCTCCCCGCCGCAGCGCAGGAAGGTGATGAAGCACAGCACCGTCATGGGCATCAGATAGATCCGAATCAGATTGATCAGATCTGTCACAGGCTCCGTATAGCCGCCGGGCAGGTTTGCCGCCACGTGCAGCGCGGTCAGAACCAGAAGCACGGCCGCGAACAGAAAGTAGTACCGCTTGCGGTCAGAAAGCAAAAATCCCAGCAGCACGGATCCGCAGAGCAACAGCATACGAACGGCCATGGTCAGCGTGTTGCCGATCTCCAGCATCATCTGCCAATAGCCCACCACGTCCAGGATGGGCTGCAGGATGCAATAGATCATAATCAATATCGGAAGGCGCCGGATCAGTGCGGCCTTCAGGGAGTCTCTTTGCTTCAGCAAGGTCCCACTTCCCTTCTTATCTTTATGTTGATATAGTATACCATACGGAACAGCTTTTGTCCAGATAAAAAAGAGAAGCGGCATCCGTTTCCGGATGCCGCGAAGCTGAAAAATCAGCCGTTCTCTCTCATCTTTGCAAAGCACTCGCTGCAGTAGACGGGACGGTCGGTCTTGGGCTCGAAGGGAACGCGAGCTTCCCGGCCGCAGGCCGCGCAGGTGGCGGTGAAGAACTCTCTGGGGCCGCGGGCAGCGTTCTTGCGAGCGTCACGGCAGGCCTTGCAGCGCTGGGGCTCGTTCTGGAAGCCGCGCTCTGCATAGAATTCCTGCTCACCGGCGGTGAAAACGAACTCTTTGCCGCACTCTTTGCAAACTAAGGTCTTGTCTTCGAACATGGATTTTACCTCTCTTTTGGTTGCCTGTCCTGATGGTTGCGAACATTGGCAGATTTAGAATATGCTAAACGGTTGAACCGTCTTCGCCAAGGATATGGGCGGCCTTGCGGCGAATCCGCTGCACGGCGTTGTCCACGGATTTCTGTGCCTTGCCCAGACGCCGGGAGATCTCGCGGTAGGAATAGCCCTCCAGATACAGGGCCAGAACCCGCCGCTCCGTGGGACTGAGCTGCTGCTCCAGGGCTTTCATGAAGTCCCGGAACTGCTCCCGGCTGATCAGCTCCGACTCCGGATCGCTCAGCAGGACTCCGCTTCCTTCCAGGGGAACGGAGTCGTTCAGAGGCGCATGCTTCCGGGCGGCGGCGGCGCGGACTGCCGAGATCAAATGCCGTCGGATACAGAGGGCCGCGAAGGCCTCAAAGGGGGTCCCGCTGTCGGGACGGTAGCCGCGAATGGCGTCCAGCAGGCCGATCATGCCCTCCTGGACCAGATCCTCATGATCGCCTCCCGCCAGAAACAGGGGACGGGCGCAGGCCCGCACCAGACGGGTGTGCCGCTGGATCAGCTCCCGCATGGCGCCGTGGGAGGCAGCGGCAAGGGCCAGCAGCTCCCGGTCGCTATAGTGTGTGAAATCTTCTGTCATATATTCTGAAATGTGTTCCCGATAATTATACCACTTCTCGCCTGTCTGTCAACTGGTTTTTTGCAAAAATCCGAAGTTTTTATCATTTCTTAAGAATAAAAGCAGGAATTAATGTATATTCATGCTTGAATATCCGCAGGATTTACGGCAAAGAGCTTCATCTGCTGCTGTCCGGCATAAGCGATACCAAGATGCTCATAAGCCAGTTTTGTCACGCATCGTCCTCTGGGGGTCCTGGAAAGGAAGCCGATCTGCATCAGATAGGGCTCGTACACGTCCTCCAGGGTCACCGCCTCCTCCCCGATGGTGGCCGCCAGGGTTTCCAGACCCACGGGGCCGCCGCCGTAGTTCTCGATGATGGCCCGCAGCATCCGGTGGTCGATCCGGTCCAGGCCCAGCTGGTCGATCTCCAGCCTCTCCAGGGCATGGGCCGCCGCCTGGGCGGTGATGACTCCGTCGTAGTAGATCTGGGCAAAATCCCGGACCCGGCGCAGGATGCGGTTGGCGATCCGGGGCGTGCCCCGGCTGCGGGAGGCAATCTCCCGGGCGCCGGCGGGGTCGATCTGCATCCCGAAGAGGGTCGCGGATCGGGTGACGATCCGGGCCAGCTCCTCCGGCTGATAGAGCTCCAGCCGCAGGGAGACGCCGAAGCGGTCCCGCAGGGGGGACGACAGCTGCCCGGCCCGGGTGGTGGCGCCGATCAGCGTGAATTTGGGCAGATCCAGCCGGATGGAGTTGGCGCTGGGGCCCTTGCCCACGATGATGTCGATGGCGAAGTCCTCCATGGCGGGGTACAGGATCTCCTCCACCACCCGGTTCAGCCGGTGGATCTCGTCGATGAAGAGGATATCGCCGGGGTTCAGATTGGTCAGCAGGGCCGCCAGGTCGCCGGGCTTCTCAATGGCGGGGCCGGAGGTGACCCGGATATTGACCCCCATCTCATTGGCGATGACCCCGGCCAGGGTGGTCTTGCCCAGGCCCGGAGGGCCGTAGAGCAGCACATGGTCCAGGGGCTCGTTCCGGCGGCGGGCCGCCTCGATGTAGACCGCCAGATTCTCCTTGGCCTTTTCCTGGCCGGTATAATCCCGGAGGGTCTTGGGCCGGAGGGTGAATTCTCCCTCGTCCATGGGGGTCATGGAGGCGGTCACCACGGGGGCGTCGTAATTCTGGGAAAAGTCGATGCTCATACCCGGCCCTCCTTATTTCATGACCATGGCCCGCAGGCCGTAACGCACCAGCTCCTCGACGCTCATCTGCTCAGCGTCGGCGCCCTTCAGCGCGGCGGCGGCCTCGGACTGGGAATAGCCCAGCTCCGCCAGAGCGGCGGCGGCCAGGGCCACCCGGCTCCCGTCCTGATAAGCCGCGGCGGGCACGCCCCCCGCGGCCTGTCCGCCGGAGAAGTCCAGCTCCCCGCCGATCTTGTCCTTCAGCTCCAGGATGATGCGCTTGGCGCTCTTGGCGCCCACGCCCTTGGCCCGGGTGATGGATTTCTCGTCCCCCGTCATGATGGCCAGCGTCAGCTGGTCCGGGGAGAGCACGGACAGAATCGCCAGGGCCGAAGCGGGGCCGACGCCGGTGACGCCTGTGAGCTGCTCAAACAGCCGCAGCTCCTCCCGCCCGGAAAAGCCGAAGATATCGAAGGCGTCCTCCTTCACGTTCACGTGGGTATAGAGCTTATGGGGCTCCCCCACCCGAAGCTGGGATTGGGTGTAGGTGCTGCAGTGGCAGGCGTAGCCCACCCCGGCGCAGTCCACCACGGCAAGCCCCGCCTCCAGGACGGTGATGGTTCCGTTCAAGTAGTAAAACATAACGATTCGTTCCTTTATCGTGGGTGTGGCGCATGGCGCGCCGCTACGGGCTGCCTTGCAGCTTTGCCAGCATGGAGCTCTGGGAGCGGGCGTGGCAGAGGGCGATGGCGATGGCGTCGGCGGCGTCGTCGGGCCGGGCCACCTGCTCCATATGCAGCAGCCTGCGGGTCATATCCATGACCTGGCGCTTTTCCGCCTTGCCGTAGCCCACCACCGCCTGCTTCACCTGCATGGGCGTGTATTCAAAGACGGGGACCCCGGCCTTGGTCAGGGCCAGAAGGATCACGCCCCGTCCGTGGGAAACGCCGATGCCCGTGGTGATGTTGTGGCCCCAGAACAGCTCCTCCACGGCGGAGGCGTCCGGCTTTGTAAGCTCCACCAGCCGCAGCAGATCGTCGTAGAGCATCTCCAGCCGCCGGGGAAAGGGCAGCTCCTTGGGGGTGGTGATCACCCCGTACTGCAAAAGGCGGATGCCCGCGCCGCCCTCGGTCTGCAAAAGGCCGAAGCCGGTGGTGGCGTAGCCGGGGTCAATGCCTAAAATTCGCATGGCTCAATGGAGGATGCCGGCGATCCAGCCGAGATACAGCAGCACGCCCACCGTCACAAGCCCCGCCAGGATCCAGGCCAGGATCCGCTGGCTTCTGGGCCGCTCCACGTAGGGGGCAGGCTCCTGCTCCGCGCTGCCTTGCTGGGCCAGAGCCTCGTGCTCCAGCTCCTCGTGATTCATCTGATTCTCTGTCATGCGTACCACCTCCGATCTATGATAGCATATCTATTCAGAAATTGCAAGAAAAGACATACCCGCGAAGAAAGAATTTCTCCGCGGGTATGGGAAACGCATACAGAATTACTTTTCCAGAGCTGCCAGCTTCAGGCAGAGGCAGAAGATCTCCATGGCCTGCTCCAGCTCCTCCAGGGCGGGGTAGCTGGGAGCGATGCGGATGTTGCTGTCGGCGGGGTCCTTGCCGTAGGGGTAGGTGGCGCCGGCGGCGGTCATGGTGACGCCGGCCCCGGCGCAGAGCTCCAGAGTCCGCTTGGCCAGGCCGGGCAGGGTGTTGACGGAGACGAAGTAGCCGCCCTTGGGGTTCTCCCAGGTGGCCAGGCCCAGGGGCCCGATCTCCCGCTTCAGGGTCTCGGTGACGCAGCTGAACTTGGGGGCCAGAACCTTGGCATGCATCTGCATGACCTCGATGGTGTGGGCCTTATCCCGCAGGAAGCGGACGTGGCGCAGCTGGTTGACCTTGTCGTAGGAGATGATCTGGAATTTCAGCAGGCCCTGCAGATAGGCCTGGTTCTCCTCGGAGCAGGCCATCACGGAGATGCCCGCGCCGGGGAAGGTGATCTTGGAGGTGGAGGCGAACTCGTAGACCATATCCGGATTCCCGGCCTGGGCGCAGAGGCGGATAATGTCCGGGAAGGGCAGATATGCACCGTAGACCTCGTGGACGCAGTAGGCGTTGTCCCACATCAGGGCGAAGTCCGGGGCGGCGGGCCGCAGGGCGGCGATCCGGGCGATGGTCCTTTCGGAATAGACGATGCCCTGGGGGTTGGAATACTTGGGAACGCACCACATGCCCTTGACGGCGGGGTCCTTTACCAGCTCCTCCACCAGATCCATATCCGGGCCCTCGGCGGTCATGGGTACGGTGATCAGCTCCATGCCGAAGCTCCTGGAGACGCCGAAATGCCGGTCATAGCCGGGGGCCGGGCAGAGCCACTTGACCTGGGGCTCCCGGGACCAGGGCCGGGGACTGTGCCGCAGGCCGTGGGTATAGGCCTTGGCGATCAGATCGTACATGAGCTGCAGGCTGGCGCTGCCGCCGATGAAGCACTGCTCCGGCTTGCAGTCCAGAATCTCCGCGAAGAGCCGCTTGGCGGAGGGCAGACCGGAGAGATTGCCGTAGTTGCGGACGTCCAGGTCCTCATCCACGCAGTCGGCGGGCTCGGACAGCACCGTGAGGATGCCGGAGACCAGATCCAGCTGCTCCTTGCCGGGCTTGCCCCGGGCCATGTTGAGTTTCAGTTTCTTTTCGCAGACGCGGGCGTACTGCTCCCGGAGGGTCTTGCGAAGGGCTTCCTTTTCGGGAAGCGTCAGATTTGCGAAGGGTTCCACGATCGATTCATCCTTTCCCATTCCTTGCGCGATTCTTACTGGTTTTCGCCTTTTCGGCAGTTCTATTGTACTGCAAGCGGAATGGGAATGCAAGCCCGTTTTCTTTCGTTTTGTAGAAGGAACGCTTATAGCTCGGCGGCCGATGGCCGCCGACCCGTCTCGGGCCATGCCCGGGGGCCGCTACAGCACCAGACAGATCAGGCCGTTGGCGCCCTCGTTGACGATGCGCTCCAGGGCCCGGCGGAGCTTCATGCGGACGTCCTCCGGCAGCTCCGTCAGCTTGGCGTTCAGGCGCTCGCTGACCAGATCGTAGAGGGTCTTGCCGAAGAGATTGCTCTCCCAGACCGCGTCGCTGTCGGTCTCGCAGGCGGCGGCCAGGCTCTGGACCAGCTCCCGGGCCTGCTGCTCTCCACCCACGGTGGGCGTCAGCTCCGCCGCCAGATCCGCCCGGAGCATATGGATGGAGGGGGCGCCGGCCCGGAGCCGGACCCCGTAGGCGCCGTTTTTCCGCAGCAGCTCCGGGGTCTGCAGCCGAAGCTCCTCCCGGGTGGGCATCACCACCCCGTAGCCCGTGGTCCGCACCTGCTCCAGGGCGGCCTGCAGACGCTCGTACTCCCCCCGGATCTCCGCGTAGCGGCTCAGCGTCCGCAGCAGGTCTCCCTCGTTCTCCATCTCCACCCCGGAGCGCTGGGAGAGGATCCCGAAATAGAGCCGCTCCGGCAGCCGCACCGTATATCGGACCGCGCCGCGGCCCAGGTCGATCTCCGTCACGTCGCAGCCGGAAACCTGCTCCAGCTCCTCCAGCGCCGCCGACAGCCGCCCGGCGTGGGCCATACGGTCCACCCGGGGCCCCGCCTCCCGCAGGGCCCGGAAAACGGCCCGCTTGATGGGCTGCTCCCCCTCCAGGGCGTCGAACCAGGCGGGGAAGCTGAGCTCCAGCACCTGCGGCGCGAACTGGCCCAGCAGCTCCCCAAGGATGGCGCCGAGACCGGCGCGGTCCAGCCGCAGCAGATCCGCCGGGATCACCCTGGCTCCGGTGCTCTGCTCCAGAGAAGCCGCCAGCGCCTTGGTCTCCGCCGCCTCCGGGTTCGCGCTGTTGAGCAGCACCAGATAGGGCTTGCCGGAGGCCTGCATATCCCGGATGGCCCGCTGCTCCGCCTGGACGTAATCCGCCCGGGGGATCTCTGTGACGCTGCCGTCGGTGGTGATCACCAGGCCCACGGTACAGTGGTCCGCCATCACCTTCCGGGTCCCCAGCTCAGCTGCCTCTGTCATGGGGATCTCATGGTCGAACCAGGGCGTGGTGACCATGCGGGGACTGCCGTCCTCCGTGGCCCCCAGGGCGCCGGGGATCACGTAGCCCACGCTGTCGATGAGCCGCACCGACAGCTTCGTCTGGCCGTCCGGGGAGATCTCCACCGCCTCCTCCGGGACGAACTTGGGCTCGGCGGTCATGATGGTCCTGCCGGAGCCGCTTTGGGGCAGCTCATCTCTGGCCCGCTCCAGGAGGTATTCGTCCCGGATATTGGGCAGCACCAGCTCCTCCATCATCCGCTTGACAAAGGTGGACTTCCCCACCCGCACCGGCCCGGTGACGCCAACGTAGACGTTGCCGCCGGTCCGCTGCCTGATCTGCTCATAGAGTTTCATGCCCGCTCCTCCTCCAAGGTGTTGACGCCCCTGCCTGTGGGGATCAGAAGCAAACGCCTGCCCTGCAGACAGAGCTCCTCCAGCTCATTGGCGCTCTGGATGGCCCGGACCGTGCTGCCGTTCGCCCGGGCGATCTGCCAGAGCTCTCCCTCCTCCGAGCGCAGCAGCAGCGATGGGCCGTCCTCCCGGGGCCTGGGCTCCAGGACGCAGCCGCAGAGGTTGCGCTGGGCCTCCGATTGGCAGAAGCGCTGCCAGAGTCTCAGGGGAACCGACATCTGTCTGCCCCGGGGTCCGATCTCACTGCCCGGCAGCAGCCGGATCTGCCAATCCGCCGCAGCGGGCGTCTGCCTTGGGATCTGGAGCTCCCGCCGCAGCAGCTTACCCTGCAGGCGATGGGCCTCGTCGTAATACAGAAGCTGCAGGCCGATCCCTGCCCGGGCGTCCGCCCCCGGCGCGGCGGCGACCCGGTCCGGGAACAGGGTCCAGTCCAGCACCGAAGCCGCGTCGGCGGGCAGCTCCAGGCTTTGGCTCAGCTCCGTCTCCGTCTCGTCCAGGCAGGAGGCCAGCTGGCAGCTCTGCCACTGGGGGCTCATCTCTCCCTCCAGGTAATAGGCGTCCTCCGTCAGGCTGACCGGGACCTCCCCCCAGAGCACCAGCTGGGCGGTGAAGCTGACGTTCACCAGCAGCCTTCTGGAGTCTGGCTGGCCGTCGGTGTCGATCTCCGCGTGGTTCAGGATGGGCTGGATGCTGATTTGTACGTTTTCCTCCATGGGCCGGTCCAGCTCCGCGTATTGGGAGAAGGGCAGGGTTCCGGTCCAGGTGAAGGGCTCCCCTGCCTCCGTCACGGCCAGGATCCGCAGCCGCAGCTCCCCCTGGAAGATGGCCCGCTCCCCCAGGACCCGGCGCTCGGCCAGCTCCACGCCGCACTGGCACTTCAACAGCCGGTCGGCGCCCTTGCCCTCCTCCGGCATCAGCAGCTCGTCTGCGATCTGTACCTCCTTCTCCGCCGCGCAGAGGGGCAGCCGCATGGGATAGGTCTGGGTCCGGCACACCAAGCCCCTGGGGCAGCTCTCCATCCGGGCCAGCTCCAGCTCCGCCGGACTCAGAAGCGTCAGCTCGCTGGCCAGGTCCGCCCGGACCAGCAGCTTGCGGCGGTTCACAAAGCGGGCCTCCAGGGCGCGGAGCCAACCCCAATAGTGGAGTCGGGTGTCGGGCTGGGTCTGGATCTTTTTCGTCACGGTAAAGGGCAGCCAGAGCTCCAGCCGCTCCAGCCCCTCCTCCCCCTCCGGCACGTAGAGCACTCCGGTCTGGATGCCGCCGCTGACGGTTACGCTGCCGCTGTCCACGCTGCGGCTCTGGACCAGAACGGTGCCGAAGCAGTCCACCACCCGCCCCAGCTCCGGCAGGCTCTCCGGCACCGGGATCTCCCCGGTCTGCTCTTGGTGCAGATCGTCGCAGCGTTTCTCCGCCAGATACGTGATTTTCTGCGTTTGAAACAGGATTTCCATTGCTGTTTCCTCCTTGTAGGATCTGGAACAACTATATGCGCGCAGCGGCGGAAACATGTTTTGCGGCGGCAGCTTTTGCATAGAATGATGTGAAAGGTGGTGTTCCGCGGATGTTCTGTAACCGGATTCTTTGCAGGCCCATGACCTGGGCCGGGGCCGCGTTTCTGGTCTCGGCGCTGATCGGCTCCTTCTGGATCAGCTTTCTCCTGGGCGGTCTGCTCCTGTGCGTGGGGATTTTGGCAAGATAATAGCAGCGGCCTGGTTGCCTCCCGGCAATCAGGTCGCTGCTTCTTGCGCTTTCCTTGTTATTTGGAGCTCTCCCAGGGCTTGAGCTTCTCCGCGGCCTCGTAGAGCCGCAGGTAGCTCTGGTGGCGGCTGGCGGGGATCTCCCCCGCCTCCACCGCCGCCAAGACCCTGCAGCCCGGCTCCTGCCGGTGGGCGCAGTCCTGGAAGCGGCAGCCCCCCAGATGGGACCGGAATTCCGGGAACAGCTCCGCCAGGTCCTCCTTGGGAATTGGCTCCATCAGCTCCAGATCAAAGGAGGCGAAGCCCGGCGTATCCGCCGCGTAGGTCTCGTCCCCGATGGGGAACAGCTCCACGTGGCGGGTGGTGTGGCGGCCCCGGCCCAGCTTCCGGGAGACCTCCCCGGTCTCCACCCGAAGCTCCGGGCACAGGCGGCGGAGAATGGCGCTCTTGCCCACGCCCGAGTTGCCGGTGAAGGCAACGGTTTTCCCCCGGATCAGCGCCCGCAGCGTCTCGATCCCGGCTCCGGTCTCTGCGCTGGTGCAGACCACGGGAAAGCCCGCGGCCCGGTAGAGCCCGGCCAGCCGCTCCGGCTCAGCCAGATCGGTCTTGTTCACGCAGATGATGGGCTCCACCCCCTGCCGCAGGGCCAGGACGGTCATACGGTCAATGAGGAAGGGCTCCGTGATCGGGATGGCCCGGGAGGCCAGGATCACAAGGGCGTCCACATTGGCCACCGCGGGCCGCAGGAAGGCGTTCTTCCTGGGCAGGATGGTCTGGACGGTGCCCTTGCCGTTCTCGATGAGGACCGTCACCCGGTCTCCCACCAGAGGCGACTCGCCCGTCTTGCGGAATTTGCCCCGGGCGCGGCATTCAATCAGCTCCCCGCCCAGCGCCACGTAGTAGAAGCCGGACAGGGCCTTGATGATGAGTCCTTCGGTCTGGGTCATATCCCCCTGCCGTTACGGCTGGACCGCTTCCGCGGACTCCGACTCGCTGGGCCCGGGCTCGCTGCCGGACTCGCTGGGCGCCTCACTGGAGGAGGGCTCCGGCTCCTCGCTGGTGCTGGGAACCGGGACCGGACCCAGGGACAGGGTGATGGTCACGGTGCTGCCGGGCAGCACCTCGGTTCCGGCCTCGGGAGACTGGGAGATGACCTGCCCCGCGGGAACGGTGCTGCTGTAGTCGGATCTCGTCTGGGCCACCAAGCCAAGGCCGCTGAGGGCGGTGGCGGCGGAATTCTCCGTCTGGCCCGCCAGGCTGGGGAGCTTGACGGTCTGCTTGCCCTTGGAGATCACCACCGTTACCGTCTCTCCCTCCTCCAGCTCCGTGCCGGCCTCGGGAGACTGGGAGATCACGTAGCCCACCGGAACGGTGCTGCTGTAATCCTCCCGGCTCTGGATCTCCAGGCCGCGGCTCTTGACGGAGGCGGTGGCGTTGGACAGGGAGGCCCCCTCCACGTTGGGCACCTTGGTGGTTTTGACCTCCTTGCCCAGGCTGATGAACACCGTTACCACCTGGCCGTTTTTCAGCTCCGTGCCGGCCTCGGGATCCGTGCGGGTGACGTGGTCCACGGGGACCGTATCGCTGTACTCCCGGTCTGTCAGCACCGTGAGCTCGATCTCCAGGGCCTTCAGCAGGGTGTTGGCATTTTCGGCGGAATAGCCCTCCAGGGGCGGCATGGTGTCGGTCTGCTCGCCCATGGAGATATAGACGAAGATCTCGGTGCCCGGCGGGACCCTCTCGCCGTTGGCGGGCCGCTGATCGCAGATCACGCCCGCAGGATATTTGTCGTTGTAGACGTAGGAGCTCTCGTTCTCCACCAGCTTCAGATTGGGGTAGTTCTTCTTCAGCTCGTCGTCCCAGAGGGAGCCGATGAGCTGGGGCACAAACTGCTCCCCGACGGTGGTGGCGGGGGCCGTGCTTTCGGCGGGAGCCGTGGTTCCCGTCTGCCCGCCGCTCTGGCCCAGCAGCAGGATCAGCAGTCCCACCAGCGCAATGGCGGCCAGACAGATGGCCACGATCATCCACACCCGGCGGCGCTTTTCCTCCCGGTCCTGCCGCTCATACTCCCGCTCCAGCTCCTTCTGCCGGACAGCCTGGTTCTGGGGCTTGGAGGTCTGGGCCCGGGGGGCGCCGGAGAGCGGTCCCGCCGCGGCGGTCTTGGGCAGGAAGGTGAAGCGGATGGCAGGGTTCTTGCGGAATTCCTCCATGTCCTTCAGCATATCCGTCACAGAGGCGTAACGGATGTTGATGTCGGAGCACATGGCGTGCATGGTGATCTGCTCCAGGCCGGTGGGGATGTCCCCGTTCAGCAGGGAGGGCGACAGGGGCGTGCCGTTGATGTGCTGGATGGCCACGCTGACCGGGGTCTCGCCGTCGTAGGGAGGCCGGCCCGTGAGCATCTCGTACATGACGACGCCCAGGGAATAGATGTCGGAGCGGTTATCCACCCGGGCTCCTCGGGCCTGCTCAGGGGAGATGTAATGCACTGAGCCCAGAGCCTCCTTGGTCAGCGTGTTCTGGGCGGAGGCGATGCGGGCGATGCCGAAGTCGGCCACCTTGACGCTGCCGTCCTTCAGGATCATCACGTTGTGGGGCTTGATGTCCCGGTGGATGATGCCCCGGCTGTGGGCGTGCTCCAGGGCCTTGGCGATCTGCATGGAGAAGTGCAGGGTCTCCCGCCAGGAAAGTGGGGCCCGCTGGTCCATGTACTGCTTCAGGGTGATGCCGTCGATGAGCTCCATGACGATATAGTCCAGCCCGTCGTTTTTGGAGACGTCATAGACGCTGACGATATTGGGATGGGAAAGCATCGCGACAGCCTGGGATTCCCCGTGGAAGCGGCGGCGGAACTCCGCGTCGTTGAGATAGTCGTCCTTCAGGATCTTGACGGCCACCAGCCGGTTCAGCCGATGGTCCATGGCCTTGTAGACCACCGCCATGCCGCCGACGCCGATGACCTCCAGGATCTCATAGCGCCCGTCCAGCAGCTTGCCGATATATTTTTCCATGTTGATTCTCCCTTCTGCTTCAGCAGGCGATGAGCACGGCGGTCACGTTGTCCGGCGCGCCCCGGTCCTTGGCGATGCCCAAAAGGCGCTGGCAGCAATCCTGCTTGTTGACGCCGTGGATCACTTCAAACAGAAGCTCCTGATCCGCTAAGTGATTGGTCAGACCGTCGCTGCACAGCAGGATGCAGTCTCCGGCCCGCAGGGAGGCGGTATAGAGGTCGCATTCCACCGCCTGCTCCGTGCCGATGGCACGGGTGATGAAGTTCTTGCCGGGATAGGTCTTGGCCTGCTCGGAGCTGAGCTCGCCCCGCTGGACCATCAGCTCCACCAGAGAGTGGTCCACGGTGACCCGCTGGATCCCCTGGCGGTTCATCAAATAGCCCCGGCTGTCGCCCACGTTGGCGAAATAGGCCCGCTTGCCCAGGATCAGCACCGCCACCAGGGTGGTGCCCATTCCCTTCATATCCTCATTGAGCTGGGCGTTCTCATAGACCGCGGTATTGGCGATGGACACGGCGGTACGCAGCAGGTAATCCGCCTGGTCCTGGCTCATGCCGGAGCGGTAGCCCCGCTTGAGCTCCTCGGCAAAAACCTCCGCGGCCAGACGGCTGGCCACGTTGCCGGAGCGGGCGCCGCCCATGCCGTCGCATACCACAGCCGCCAGGTCGTGAGCGCCCAGCTTCTGCAACAGATAATAGTCCTGATTCTGGGTCCTCACAAGACCCGGATCGGTCAGGCCCCAAACTTCCATTCGCTGTGGCTCCTTTCTCTGGTGATCTGACAAACAGAAATCCCCGGACAGCAGAGCTGTCCTTATTGGGCGTTCCGGTATTTTCTTCGTAATTGGCCGCAGGAGGCGTCGATGTCGCTGCCCAGGGTGCGGCGGACCGTACAGGCCACCCCCGCCTCCTCCAGAAGCTTCTGGAAGCGCAGCACGGCGGCCCGGTCGCTGGGCTTCAGGGGGCTCTCCTCCACGTTATTCAGAGGGATCAGATTGACGTGGGCCGGAAGGCCCTTCAGCCGCTTCAGCAGCAGCCGGGCCGTCTCGGGACTGTCGTTCACGTCCCGAATCATGGCGTACTCAAAGGAGATCCGGCGGCCGGTTTTCTCGTAGTAGCTGCGGCAGGCCGCCAGCAGCTCCTCCACGGGCCAGCGGCGGTTCACCGGCATGATCTTGCTGCGGGTCTCGTCGTCCGGCGCGTGGAGGCTCACGGAGAGGGTCAGCTGCAGCCTGCTCTCCGCCAGCTCCAGGATCCTGGGGACGATGCCGCAGGTGGACAGGCTGATGTGGCGCATGCCGATGTTCATGCCTTCCTCGCTGTTCACCAGCTCCAGGAAGCGGCAGACGTTGTCGAAATTGTCCAGGGGCTCTCCGATGCCCATCAGGACGATGTTGGAGACGCTCTGGCCGGAGTCCAGCTCCGTGAAAAGCACCTCGTCCAGCATTTCCCCGGCCGAGAGCTTCCGCACCAGGCCGCCGATGGTGGAGGCGCAGAAGGCGCAGCCCATGGGACAGCCCACCTCGGAGGAGATGCACACCGTATTGCCGTGGTGGTACTTCATCAGCACCGTCTCCACGCAGTTGCCGTCGTGGAGCTGCCAGAGGTACTTCACGGTGCCGTCCAGCCTCGATTCCTGGCGGCGCACCGGTACGGGGGCCGTCAGGAGCCATTGCTCCGCCAGTCGCTCCCGCAGAGCCTTGGGCAGATCCGTCATTTCTTCAAAGGAGCGGACCCCCCGGTGCAGCCAGGTATAGACCTGTTTCGCCCGGAAGGCAGGCTGGTCACCCAGGGCGGTCTTCAGTTCGGAAAGGGTCAGATTTTTGATCTCATTCATCTTTTTCTCAGTTTCGCGATGAAGAACCCGTCGGTCCCCTCTGTGCAGGGCAGCAGGGTCTTCATACCGCTTTCGATCCGGCCCAGGCCGGGAAGCTCCAGGGGCTCCGGGCCGAATTCCGGGTGCTCCGCCAGAAAGGCGGAGACCACTTCCTCGTTTTCCCGGCGCAGCAGGGTGCAGGTGCTGTAGACCAGCAGACCGCCGGGGCGCAGATGGCTGGCCTGGGCCTCCAGGATCCGGCGCTGCACCGCCGGCAGGCCCTCCAGAGGCGCCAGCTCCTTGTAACGGATATCCGGCTTCTTCCGGATGACCCCCAGGCCGGAGCAGGGCACGTCGGCAATGATCCGGTCAAAGGCTCCGGCCCAATCGGGGTTGGGCACAGAGGCGTCCTGCAGCCGGACCTGAATGGCGTCCAGCCCCAGGCGCTCCGATCCGGCCCGGATCAGATCCAGCTTATGCGGATGGATGTCGCAGCAGACCAGGGTCCCCTCGTTCTTCATATCGATGGCGGCGCTCACGCTCTTGCCGCCGGGCGCGGCGCAGCAGTCCAGCACCCTGTCTCCCGGCGCGGGGGCCAGGGCCAGGACCGCCAGCCGGGCAGCCGGGTCCTGGACGTAAAAACGGCCGTCCCGGAAGGCTTCGGTCTGCTCCGGACCGCCGCCGCTCACCGTGACGCAGTCCGGCAGCCAGGGATGGGGCTCCGCGGCAAGTCCCTCCTGCCGGATCAGATCCGAGATCAGGGCCTGGCAGGAGGTACGCAGGGTATTGGTCTGCAGGAAGACGCCGGGGGCCTCGTTGTGGCAGCGGAGCAGGGGCTCCAGCAGCGTCTCCCCCACGTTCGCCCGCAGCAGCTCCACCAGCTGCCCGGGATGGCTGTAGCGCAGGGAAAGCTCCCGGGGCAGCTCCAGCCGGGAGGGGTCCCGGAGCATGGCCCGCAGCACCCCGTTCACCAGGCCGGCGGCCCTGGGATTTGCCAGGCGCTTGGCCTGCTCCACCGCCTCGTTCACCACGGCGGAGGGGGGCAGCTTGTCGAAAAAGCGGAGCTGGCACAGGGCCAGCCGCAGAATATCCAGCACCGCGGGCTGGAGCCGGCTCGGTTTATCCTTGAGATAGCGGGAGATCCACTCGTCCAGCAGCAGGCGATTTTGCGTCACAGCAGCGCACAGGCGGGTAGCCAGCGCGGCGTCCCGTCGGTCCAGCCGATCCCGGGCCAGCTGCTGCTTCAGAGCCGCGTCCAGCCAGGCGTTGTTCTTGCGGCATGCGATGAGAACGGATAAGGCGGTGTCTCTTGCTGACATAGGCGCTCCTTGATCGGCGCAGGGGCCGATGGGAATCAGTCCCTGGGGGATGTTGAAAGTTCAATGGGATGGCCCCGGAAGTAGTCGGCGGCGGGCATGGCCTTGCCGCCGGGGGCCTGGAGGCGGGTGATCAGCACGGCGCCGTCACCGCAGGCCACCGCCAGGCCCTGCCTGGTGAGGGCCAGCAGGGTGCCGGGGGCAGCCGGCTCCTCCACGGCGCAGGGACGGGCCTCCCAGAGCTTGAACGCCGTGCCGCCCAGATTTGCCGTGGCGGCGGGCCAGGGATTCAGACCCCGGATCTGGGCCAGGATGGCCCGGGCGGGCCGGGTCCAGTCCACAGGGGACAGCTCCTTGGTGAGCATGGGGGCGTAGCTGGCCAGGGCGGGATCCTGGGGTCTGCGGGTGACGGTCCCGGCGTCGATGGCGGCCAGAGTGTCCCGCAGCAGGGCCGCGCCGATGGGCGCCAGGCGCTCCATCAGCTCCCCTGCGGTCTCATACGCGCCGATGGGGGTCCGGCGGACGTCGATGATGTCCCCCTCGTCCATGCCGGCGTTCATATACATGGCGGTGACGCCGGTCTCGGGCAGATCCCGCAGGACCGCCCACTGGACCGGGGCGGAGCCCCGCAGGGCGGGCAGGATACTGCCGTGGATGTTGACGCAGCCCTTGGGGGGAATGTCCAGCACCCGCTGGGGCAGGAGCTTGCCGTAGGCCACGGCGATGATCAGATCCGGGGCCAGGGCCTTCAGCTCCTCATAGACCCCGTCGTCCTTGAACGTGGCGGGCTGGTACACCGGCAGGCCGTGGGCCAGGGCCAGGGTCTTTACCTCGGAGGGGATCAGCTTCATGCCCCGGTTCTTGGGAGTGTCGGGCTTGGTATAGACGGCGACCACCTGATGCTCTGTCTCCAGCACGGCCGCCAGGCAGGCGGCGGCGAAAGCGGGGGTGCCCATGAACACAACGTTCATTCGCCGTCCTCCGCGTTCTGGTTCATCAGCTCCTCGTACTCCTCCTCGGTCAGCATCCGGTAGGCCTTCTCGGTATACAGGTGCCCGTCCAGGTGCTCCAGCTCGTGGCAGAAGCAGCGCGCGATCAGATCCTCGCCCTCATATTCGTACCAGTCCCCGTGGCGATCCTGGGCCTCCACCCGGACCTTCCGGGGACGCTTCACCAGGCCGTAGCGCTCGGGAACGCTGAGACAGCCCTCCAGACCGTCCTGCTCCCCCTCCTGCTCCAGGATGCGGGGATTGATCAGCTCAATGATCTCTTCTCCCAGGTCCACCACCACGACCCGGCGCAGGACCCCCACCTGGGGGGCCGCCAGACCCACGCCGTTGGCATGGACCACGGTATCCTTCATATCGTCGATCAGCGTGGCAAGGCGCTCGTCAAAGGCCGTTACGGGACGGCAGACCTTGTTCAGAGTGGAATTTCCCTCGGTGAGGATGTTTCTCAGTGCCATAGTGTTCTCCTATTCGTAGCCGTTCACGTCCACGTAGACCGTAACGCCCCTGGTCTCCTTTTCCCTGGAGAATTGCTTCACCAGGACCGCCAGCTCCAGCCGCAGGGGCTTGGAGTTGGCGCAGAGCAGGGTCAGACGGAAACGGAATTTGTTGTTGATTTTTGCGACGTATGCGGGAGCCGGGCCCAACAGGTCCGTCAGCTGCCCCTTGAGCCCCGCCTGCTCCAGCTGCTGCCAGAGGCGCCGGGCAAAGCGGGCGGCGCAGTCCTCCACATGCCGCTCCGGAAAGCCCACAAAGCCGATCAGGAGCTGGTCACAGAAGGGCGGGCAGTTCCGCAGGCGGCGCAGGGGCAGCTCCGCCTCGTAGAAGCTGTCATAGTCCTGGGCTGCGGCCTGCCGCAGCACCGCGTTGCGGGGGGTCAGCGTCTGGATGATGGCGGCGCCGGGCTTCTCCCCCCGGCCGGAGCGGCCCACCACCTGGGTGATCAGCGCGAAGGTGGTCTCGGCGGAGCGGTAATTGTCCACGTAGAGGGAGGCGTCCGCGTCCACCACGCCCACCAGGGTCACGTCGGGGAAGTTCAGCCCCTTGGCCACCATCTGGGTGCCGATCAGGACGGAAACGTCCTCGTTGGCAAAGCGGCTCAGCACCGCCTCGTGGGGATTGGTGGGGGTGATGGTATCCGCGTCCATCCGCAGCAGCTTTGCCTCCGGCAGCAGCTTCTGCAGATCATATTCCAGCTGCTGGGTCCCGACGCCAACCCGCTTGAGATGGCCGCCGCATTCGGGGCAGCGCTCATAGGCCGGCTGGGAGTGGCCGCAGTAGTGGCACATGAGCCGCTGGTTCACCATATGATAGGTGAGATTTACGCTGCAGCGGGGGCAAGCGGGCACGAAGCCGCAGTCCACGCAGAGGATCAGGCGGTTGCTGCCCCGGCGGTTCAGCAGCAGGATGGATTTCTCCCGGCGGGCCATCCGCTCCCGGATGGCCTCCAGAAGTCTGCCGCTGACGGCGGTGGCGTTGCCCTCCAGCAGCTCCTGCTTCATATCCACCAGCTCCACCTCGGGCAGAGCCCGGCCGTTGTAGCGGGCGGGCAGCCTGTAGAGGCTGTAGTCCCCCCGCCGGGCATGGTACATGGTCTCCACGCTGGGGGTGGCGGAGCCCAGCAGCACCAGGGCTCCCTCCCGGCTGCCCCGGTACAGGGCGATCTCCCTGGCATGGTAGCGGGGACTGTTTTCCGATTTATAGGTGTGCTCCTGCTCCTCGTCCACCACGATGAGCCCCAGCTTGTCCAGGGGGGCGAAGACGGAGGAACGGGTGCCCACCACCACCCGGGCGTCGCCCCGGGCAATGCGCTTGTATTCGTCGTAGCGCTCCCCCACCCGCAGACCGCTGTGGAGCACCGCAATCTCCGAGCCGAAGCAGGCGGAGAACAGGCTCAGCAGCTGGGGGGTCAGGGCGATCTCCGGCACCATCAGCAGGGCGCTTCTGCCCAGGGACAGGCAGCGGCGGATCAGATTGATATACACCGCCGTCTTGCCGGAGCCGGTGACGCCGTAGAGCAGAGCCGCGCCGGGGGCTTTCTGCTCCAGACGGGCGCTGAGCTCCCGGAAGACCCGCTCCTGGTCCCGGGTCAGGGCGAATTCCGTGTCCC
This sequence comes from uncultured Clostridia bacterium, assembly GCA_946539175.1. GTDB lineage: Bacteria > Bacillota > Clostridia > Oscillospirales > Oscillospiraceae > JAFRPC01. The sequence continues at coordinate 40,465 of CAMNHH010000002.1, forward strand.
CCTCATAGGGGGCGATCCGGGTCCGGCGCAGCACTTCCCGGGCCGTGATTTGCACAAGGCCCGCCCGCTCCAGGGCGCGGAGGGTGGGCATGGAGGCCCCGGTGAAATACTGCAGCTCCTTTTGGGAGATGACGCCCACGGTGCTCATCAGCTCCAGAACGGAGCGCTGCATGGGGGCGCTTTTGCCCCTGGCCCGCAGGTGCTCCCGGATTTGCGCGGGATCCGCGCACAGCTCCAGGATCAGCTCTGTTTTATCGCTGCTGCGCCGCTGCAGCTCGGTATCGGCCCGGAGCCAGCCCCGGTCCCGGAGCCGACGCAGGGCCTCCGTGATCACGGGACCGCTGCCGCACTGCCGGTAGAGGGCGTCGTCCCGCAGACGGCCGCCGCTGTCCCAAATCAGACGGACCAGCTTCTCCTGCACCGGCTCCGCCGCAAGTCTGGCCTCCCAATCCTCCGGCAGCCCGGCCAGGGAGAAGACCTCCCGGCTCTGCAGCCAGAGGCCTGCCGGGAGCATGGCCCGAACGGCTTCATAGAGGGTGCAGAAATAGCGTTCCCGGACGAAGGCGGCCAGCCGCAGCATCTGCCCGGAAAGCACAGGGGCAGGGTCCAGCAGCTCCCGCACGGATTTCAGCTCCGGCCCCTCCCCCGGCTCCAGGGCCAGGATAACGCCCTCCCTGAGCCGGTCACCCGGGCCGAAGGGCACGCTGACCCGGCAGCCGGGGCGTGCCGCCGACAGGGCGGCGGGCAGCAGGTAGCTGTAGGGCTTGTCGATGGCGTAGATCAGCCCGTCCAGGGCGATTTTGGCAATCATGGAACGAAAGCCGCGCCGGCAAACGCTCAGCGCAGGTATTCCTTTTTGACCTCGGCGGCCAGCTTGCCGTCGGCCACCTCACGGATGGCCAGAGTCACGGGCTTTTCCGCCAGAGGCTCACCGAACTCTCTGGACTCGATGGCGATCTGCCGGGCCCGGCGGGCCACCACGTTCACCAGAAGATAGCGGCTGTCAATGTGTTTCAAAAGCTCGCTCATAGGGGGATAAAGCATATTAAAGTGCCTCCTTCAAAAGATGCTGTTGATGTTGGGTTTTTAAGGCCTCCGCCCGGAGGATGGCCTGCACGTCGGAAACGGCGTCCTCCAGCCGGTCGTTGACCACGATGTACTGATATTGGGGGGCCACCAGGTATTCCATCCTGGCCTGCTGCAGCCGCATGAGGACCTTCTCTTCATCCGTGTCGCCCCGGCCCCGGAGACGACCCGCCAGCACCTCAAAGGAGGGAGCGGCAATGAACAGCGAAATGGCCTCGGGCCGCCGCTGCATCACCTGCAGGCCGCCCTGGACCTCGATCTCCAGGATCACGTCGAAGCCCTGCTCCAGCATGGCGTCCACCGGCTCCTCGGGGGTGCCGTAGCGGTTGCCCACGTATTGGGCGTGCTCCAGGAAGCAATCCCGGTCGATCATTTCCTCGAACGCTTCCCGGCTGATAAAGTAATAGTGAACGCCGTCGATCTCTCCTGGGCGCATTTCCCGGGTGGTGGCGGAGACGGAGAGCTTCACCCGGGGGTCCCGCTCCATCAGGGCCTTCACCACGGTTCCCTTGCCCACGCCGGAGGGCCCGGAGATCACGATCAGTCTACCCTTCTTCATCCTCTTCTTCCTCCTCTTCCCCGCCTGCGCGGGCGCGAATGGTTTTTGGCTCCAGCGCGGAGAGGATCACATGGTCCGTGTCCATCACCAGGACGGACTTGGTCTTCCGCCCGAAGCTGGCGTCGATGAGCATGCCCCGGTCCCGGGCCTCCTGCACCAGACGTTTCACGGGCGCGGAGTCCGGGCTGATGACGGAGAGCAGACGCCTGGCCGATACCAGGTTGCCAAAGCCGATGTTGATCAGTTTCATATCTGCCGCCTTATTCGATGTTCTGGATCTGCTCGCGGATCTTTTCCAGCTCGGCCTTGATATCCACCACGGTACGGGCGATCTCCAGGTCGGAGCACTTGGAGCCGATGGTATTGGTCTCCCGGTTGATCTCCTGCATGAGGAAATCCAGCTTGCGGCCGATGGGCTCGGAGGACTTCAGCATGGCTTGGAGCTGATCCATGTGGCTGCGGAGCCGGACGGTCTCCTCGTCCACCGCCACCTTGTCCGCGAAAATGGCGGCCTCCGTGAGGATCCGGGCCTCGTCTACGGTGGCGGAGGCCAGCACCTCCTGCATTTTGGCGTAGAGCTTTTCCCGATATTCCGCCACGGACTGGGGAGAGCGCCGCTCCACGAAGGCCACCCGCTCCAGGATCCCATCCGCCTTGGCCATCAGGTCCCTGGCCAGGGCCTCGCCCTCGGCGCGGCGCATGGCGTCATAGCCCGCCAGGGCCTCCGCCACCACCTCCAGAAGCTGGGCCTTGAGCCGGTCCTCGTCCTGCTCGGTCTTTTCCACGGTAAACACGTCGGGCAGCCGGGAGAGGCTGCTGACGCTGACGTCGTCCGCAATGGCATAATCCGCGGCGATGCTCCGCATAGCGGCCAGATAGCCCTCCAGCACGGGGCGGTTCAGGCCGACGGACACGTCGCCGCTCTGGGTCAGGTTGACGGTGACGAACACGTCCACCTTGCCCCGGGTGACAGACTGCTTTACCGCCTGCTTCACGGCGTCCTCGCAGAAGGCGCAGAGCCGGGGCAGCTTCACAGAGCAGTCCAGATAACGGTTATTGACGGAGCGGAGCTCCACGGTGATCTGCTTGTCCTCAAAGACAGCGACAGCCCGTCCGTAACCTGTCATACTTTTGATCACGTTGATTTTCTCCTTTGGTTCAGTGTTCAGCGCTCAGCAGCCGCTGCAGACGCTATCGCAAATCACGTCGCAGAGCGCCTCGCAGGCGCATTCCCCCGCGCAGGCGCCGCAGGCGCCGCAGACCCACTTGGCGCGGGTCTTTTTGGATTCCTTCAGCTTGTTCAGGCTGGGCGGGGCAAAGAGGACCTTATCCAGGGCCGCCTTGTATTCTGCGTTGTTCGGCTCCAGCTTGGCGGCCTGCTTCACAGACCTGGCGGCCTCGTCCAGCCAACCCCGCTTCCAGGCGGTCATGCCCCGGAGATAGATCAGCTCCGGATTGGTGTCCAAATCCGGCTGGGCCTTCAAAAGGGCTTCGGCCCCATCCGGATCGTTGGCGTTCAGCAGCTTGCGGACCCGCACAGAGACAGACTGTTCGGGAAGGCTGCCTTGCTTCACAGGGGCATCTTTGGAGGCCGCTTTCTGCTCCGGCAGTTCCTCCGTCGTATCCGCAGCGGTCAGCAGATTGTAAGCGTTCCGGATCTGGGCCCGCTTTTCGGCAGCCATATCCCAAAGCGGGCTGCCCATGTAGTTTTCCTCGCTGAAACGCTCCATCAGGGAAGCGTAGGCCTCGACAATTTCCTCCCGGGAAGCGTTTTCCGGGAGGTTCAATATTTTATATGCTTCCGATTGATGTTGCATTTTTCTCAAGTATCTGTTTCCTCCACCCTCGGGCTGCTCACCCTTCGGGTAAGAGCAGCCCCTACGCTGTGGTACGACGGACAGGCAATGCCTGTCCCTGCATTCCCTGATCCCTGATCCCTATTTCATCTTCGGCATCACATTGATCCGGAACCATCCGATCAAAATCGAAAAGGCCACGTCATAGACCGCGAAGGCGGCCAGCAGACCCAGGGCCAGCAGAATGGGTCCCGCGCTGCCCAGGTCAAAGGGCAGGGCCAGGGTGAAGAAGGACCGGAAGGCCAGGTACAGCAGGCCCGCGCAGAGGGCGAAGCCCAAGAGCTTCAAAAGCCAGCCCAGGGCCGTCTGCCCGTTTCGGGTCTGCCAGGCCTCGATGAGGGCCTTCCAGACGGGATAGTGGCCAAAGAAGCAGGCGAACCACACCGCCGGCGTCTTTACCGGCAGCAGGAGCAGTCCCAGGATGGCGGCCGCCGCGTAGGTTCCCAGGGCCCAGCCGGAGCCGCAGAGGATCACGATGGCCGCCGGAAAGAGCCCCGCCAGGGCCGCCATGGAGAGGCTCACGCTGGACAGCAGACTCCCCAGGGCCAGGCAGCCCACGCAGAGGGCCGCCACCAGGGCGGAAAGGCTCAGCTTTTTGGTGGACTTCATCGGCAGCCTCCGCACAGGCAGTTCAGGCACAGCAGGGTATTGCAGACGTTGCAGGCCGTTTCCATGTCACTGTTCTGGTAATTGCTCTGCCGGTAGGGGGTATAGCCCCCCTGGACCGTGCGCAGGGCGTTCCGGTACTCATAGTTGGACGGCACCATGGCGCAGGCGGTCTGATAGTGCTGCCGGGCCTCGTCCAGCCAGCCCCGGCGATAGGCAATGGTGCCCTTGAGGAAGTACCACTCCCCGTCCCGGCCGGCGGCGGCGTTCAGAAGGGACTCCGCCGCGTCCAGCTGGTTGGCGTTGATATAGGAGCGGATCTGGGCGTAATTGCCGCCGGAGCCGCTGTAACTGTTGTAGCTCTGATAAGCGCCGCTCTGGTGGCCGCCGCT
>CAMNHH010000003.1 GCA_946539175.1 uncultured Clostridia bacterium
AGCAGCAAGGCTGAAAGCAGCAAGAGCGAGAGCAGCAAGAGCAGCAGCTCCAGCGCCTCCACCGGCAGCAGCCTGGGCGAGCGTGTGGCGGCCTACGCCATGCAGTTCAAGGGCTACCGCTACGTCTACGGCGGCTCCTCTCCCTCCGGCTTCGACTGCTCCGGCATGGTCTACTACATCTACAAGCAGTTTGGCTACAATGTGGGCCGCATCTGCACCGCCCAGCTCTCCGCTGGCAAGCAGGTCTCCCGCGCCAACCTCCAGCCCGGCGACATCGTGGTCTTTGAGCGGACCTACACCACCTCCAGCCGTGCCACCCATTCCGGCATCTACATCGGCAACGGCCAGTTCATCCACGCCGCCAACACCAAGCTGGGCGTCATCGTCAGCAGCATCGACCAGGAATACTACGCCAGCCGTCTGATCTGCGGCGTCCACGTGGGCTGATCCACTTACGTCCAATACCCGGTATCGAAGGATACCGGGTATTTTTTTGCGCAAAGGGGGAAAGATAGGAAAAACACGACGGATCGGGATTTGTCTAATTGTAGTGCCGGCAATCTGCCGGCCCGATCCGCTCCGGCATCTCGGTTTTGCCGGCAGATTGCCGGCACTACAGACTTACAAATCCCAATCTGTCAACATGGAGGCAATATGGATACTCTGCGTCGCGGAAAGCAAAGCGTTCTGTTCCCCAACCGGCCCGCAGTGACGGCCTGGGCTTCGGCGGTGGGGCCGAAGGAGGGGCAGGGGCCCCTGGGGCCGGAATTCGACCTGGTGGCGGAGGACGGCCGGCTGGGGGAAAAGACCTGGGAGCAGGCGGAGACCCGGCTCCAGCAAAAGGCCATGGAGCTGCTGATGAAAAAGGCGGGCCTGGAGGGCGGCGGGCCGGAGCTGGTCTTTTCGGGAGACCTTCTGAATCAGTGCGTGGGCTCCAGCTTCGCCCTGCGGGGCACGGGCTTCCCCGCTCTGGGGCTCTACGGAGCCTGCTCCACCATGGCGGAGGGACTGCTGCTGGCAGGGGCGGCGGTGAACGCCGGATACGTCTCCAACGCGGCGGCCCTCTCCTCCTCCCACTTTGCCGCGGCGGAGCGGCAGTACCGCTTCCCCCTGGCCTACGGAGGACAGCGGACCCCCACCGCCCAGTGGACCGTCACCGGCTCCGGCGCGGTACTGGTCTCCGCCCGGGGAGAGGGACCGGTGCTGAGCGCCGCCACCGTGGGCACTGTGGAGGACAAGGGGATTACAGACGCCAACAACATGGGGGCCGCCATGGCCTGGGCCGCCTGCCGCTCCATCCTGGTCCATCTGGAGGACCTGGGTCGGGGGCCGGAGGACTACGACCGGATTGTCACGGGAGATCTGGGCAGCCTGGGCAGCGCCATGTTGCGGGAGCTGTTGGCGAAGGACGGGCTCCGGCTGGGGGACCGGCTGACGGACTGCGGTATGCTGATCTTCGACCCCAAGACCCAGGACGTCCACTGCGGCGGCTCCGGGGCGGGCTGCAGCGCGGCGGTTCTGGCGGCGGAGCTGCTGCCCGGCCTGGTCTCGGGCCGCTGGAAGCGGCTGCTGTTCTGCGGCACCGGGGCCCTGCTCTCCCCCACCACCGTGCAGCAGAAGCAGAGCATTCCGGCGGTGTGCCACTGCGTGGCCATCGAGCATTGAAAGCAAGATCACAACAGGCGGAGGAAGTATGGAATATTTGAAAGCGTTTTTGGTGGGCGGGCTGATCTGCTGCGTCTGCCAGATTCTGATCGACAAGACTGCCCTGACCCCGGCCCGCATCCTGACCGGCTGCGTGGTGAGCGGGGTGCTGCTGGGGGCCCTGGGACTCTATCCGGCCCTGGCGGACTGGGCCGGAGCCGGGGCCTCCGTGCCCCTGACGGGCTTCGGAAACGTTCTGGCCCAGGGGACCCGGGAGGCAGTGGACCGGCAGGGCCTCCTGGGCGCCCTCACCGGTCCTCTGACCGCCGCCTCCGGCGGCATCGCGGCGGCTGTGCTCTTCGGCGCCCTGGCCGCCCTCCTCTTCCCCTCCAGGGAGAAATAGACCGGCGGCGTCGGCCCACCCGACGCGCCCGGTTTTTTGTCGGCATATTCTCCGAGCTGCCCGCATAGAATGCAATGCAGCAGAAGGAGGGGCGGCTATGGCAGCGGAAAAAAAGCAGGATACAGGATCAGAGGAGCGGCTGTGCCTGGAGGGGCGGCAGCTCTTGCGGGTCACGGGGGTAAAGGAGGTGCTGCGTTTTGACGAAAGCGCGGTGCTGCTCCGCAGCGGGGATCGGCTGCTGGCGGTCCGGGGCCAGGAACTTCGTCTCAGACAGCTGGCGCCGGAGGAGGGCCGGGTGGAAATTCGGGGCCAGGTGGAGGCCCTGGTCTATCAGCAGGCTGCCGGTCCCGGCGGTCTGCTGAAGCGGTTGTTTGGCTGATGGAGCTGCCGGTACAGCGGCAGCTGCTGGAGCTGCTGCGGGCTTTGGCCCTGGGAGCGGGCTTCGGTCTTCTCTACGATCTGCTGCGACCCCTGCGCCGCCGGCGCTGGAGCGCCGCCTTGTCAGACGGGGTCTGGTGTCTGGCGGTGCTGACGGGGCTGCAGGCCTTCGCCCTCTACGCGGGCGGGGGAAGGCTGCGGCTCTTCGCCCTGGCTGCAATGGGGCTCAGCGGCGGGCTGTGGCTGAGGCTGGTCTCTCCCCTGCTGCGGGCTCTGGGACGGCTGCCGGGACAGGCGCGCCGGGTCTTTGGAAGGGCCCGGAAAAGGCCCGTAAATTTTGCGAAAAAATTGTAAAATAGTTGTTGCATTTGCCGAAAAATCTGTTACAATAATAATCAGACCATTGAATGGGATTTGGCGCTTTTTTGCGGGAAGGAGGGACAGTGATGCGCTTTCGGAAGAGCTCTATTTGGGTCAAGCTGATTCTCATCATTGTGGCGGTCTATGCCGTCGTCACCTTGGTGGACCTCCAGGATCGCATCAGCAGCACCAAGGCCCAGGCCGCCGCTCTGGAGCAGCAGGTCCTCTACGCCCAGCAGGAATATGCCCTTGTGGAGCAGGAGCTGGCGGACCTGGGCTCCGACAGCAGCATCAAGAAGATCGCCCGCTCCCGCCTGGGCATGGTGGAATTGGGCGAAATCGTCTTCTACGACGCTGACGCGCAGTAGGGTCATCAACAGGAAAGGATCACAGCGTACATGGAATTTACACCGGGCACTATCCTGGAAGGCACCGTTCGATCCATTGCCGCCTTCGGAGCGTTCATCAATCTCCCGGAGGGAAAAACCGGGCTCGTCCACATCTCCGAGGTGGCTGCGTCCTATGTGACCGACATCCATCAGCATCTGGCCGAGGGCCAGACGGTCCGGGTCAAGATCCTCAGCACCGATGATCGGGGCAGGTTGAGCCTGTCCATCAAGCAGGCTGTGGAAAAGCAGACCGAGCCCCGCCGGAGCGCCGAGGAGCGGCAGCCCCGCCGGACGCCCCGGCCTGTCAGCTTCCAGCCGCCCCGCCAGGAGCCCGAGAGCTTCGAGGATAAGCTGAAGCAGTTCATGGCGGATTCCAACAGCAAGATCTCCGGCGTCCGGCAGTATGAGCACAGGACGAGAAGTCGAAGGAGATAATGAAAAGGGGGTGCCCGGCACCTCCTTTTTTCAATGAAGCCGCGCTTCATTCCGTATGATCGGAGGAATCATCATGGAACACGTACTGATCACAGGCGGCTCCCGGGGCATCGGCGCGGCGACGGTCCGTGCCTTTGCGGAGGCCGGATACGAGGTCAGCTTTTTCTATCTTCGCAGCGGCCAGGCCGCCGAGACTCTGGCCGCGGAGACCGGGGCCCGGGCGATCCGCTGCGACGCGGCGGATCCGGCGGCGGTGCTGGCCGCCGTGGAGGCCCTGCCCCCCGTGAACGTGCTGGTGAACAATGCGGGGATCTCCCACGTCGGACTGATTTCCCAGATCAGTCCGGCGGAATGGGACCGGCTTTTCGCCGTCAACGTCAAGAGCGTCTACAACACGGTCCGGGCTGTGCTGCCCGCCATGCTGGCCCGGCAGGCCGGGGCCATCGTCAACGTGGCCTCCATGTGGGGCCAGGCAGGGGCCAGCTGTGAGGCCGCCTACTCCGCCACCAAGGGCGCCGTCATCGCCCTGACTCAGGCCCTGGCCCGGGAGCTGGGGCCCTCCGGCATCCGGGTAAACGCGGTCTCTCCCGGGGTCATCGCCACGGAGATGAACGCCCATCTCTCCCCTGCCGAGCTGCGGGAGCTGGCGGAGGAAACCCCGCTGGGCCGGATCGGCCGCCCGGAGGAAGTGGCGGAAGCCATTCTGTATCTGGCCCGGGCCGAGTTCGTCACCGGGCAAAATCTGCCGGTCAACGGCGGCTTTCTTTGAGCAGCAAGGGACGCCCTGTCGCAAGACAGGGCGTCCCCGTTCTTTACAGCAGATCCTCCGGCCGGTACAGCTCCGCCGGGAGCACCTGGGACAGGGCGGTCAAGGCCTCGTCCGGCCCCGCGGGCCGCTGGATCCCGCCCCGGAGCTCCGTCGGTTCCTCCCGGGGGGCGCCCAGCACGCTGAGCAGGGCGCTGATCCGGCCCTCCTCGTCGGCGGAGAGCAGGAAGCCGCCCCCATGGGCTGCAGCACCCGCGCTGACCAGGCTCAGGCCCAGGCCCAGGCCCGGCTCCAGATCCCGGCGCTCCGCCGCGTGGCGGTGGAATATCTGCTCCGGCAAAGGGCCGTCGGAAAAGTTGCTCAAACAGAAGCGCAGTCCGCGTCGGCCCGACCGGCTCAGCTCCAGCCGCAGGGTCCCGTCGGCACTGTGGGCGGCGGCGTTGGCGGCCAGCTCCAGCAGCATGGCCTTGATCAGGGGCCAATCCAGGATGAGGCTGAATTCCTTTTTAGGCAGGCTCCACTCCAGGCGCAGACCGGCGCTCCGCAGCAGCTCCGCCGTCTCCCGGCAGAGGGCTTCGGTTGCCTCCACCACCCGGACCCGGCGGCGGCACAGGGCCCCGCCCCTGCGGAGGACGGCAAAGCGCTCCAGCTCCCCCGCGGTGCGGCGCAGACGGTAGACTCCACGCAGACCCAGGGCCGCGCTGTGGGCGGCGGAAGGATCGTCCCCGGGAAGCTGCTCACTCAGGGCGTCCAGCGCCAGCGTCAGCTCCTGGGCGGCGGCCCGGATCACCCCCGCTGTGTGCAGCAGGGTGGCCTCGTTGGGCGCCTGATCCGCCGCGGGCAGGGGCCGCAGGAAGCAGAGGCACAGCCCCGGCTCCGGGCTGACGGCCCGCAGGGTCCAGCTCCGACCCCCAAAGCTCTGACAGCTTTCCAGAGGCGGCTCTCCGGGGACCGGCAGGGCCAGAGCCCCCAGGACGGCGGGCTCCGGGTCCAGCAGCTCCGCCTCTTCGTTGCACAGCAGCAGTCTGCCCTCCCGCAGGGCAAAGGCAGGCCCCTCCGCCAACTCCAGCATGGCTCGTATCGCAGACAGTTCCATGGCCCGCCTCCTTTCCTGCTTAGTATGCGCCGTCATGGCGTTTTCATTTCCTGTATCATACACCAAATTCCGACAAATTGCAAGCCCCTGCCGCAGGCAATCGGCTTGTCGAAGCAGCTTGCGTCTTGACATTTTCCCTCGAAGCGGCTAAGATTAAGAGAAGCGCAATTCCCTGTGAGGTACAGACTTATGAAAAAAAAGATTCAATCCGCCCAGGCGCCGCTCCGCAGCCTGGCCCTTCCCGCCGGATTGCCGGAGGGCTTCGTTCCCACCCCGCCCCAGGGGCTCAGCGCCGCCGAGGCCGCCGCCAGAGCGGAGGCCGGACAGGCCAACCGACAGAGCGCCGAGCCGGGCAAATCCGTGGCCCAGATTGTAGGAGAAAATCTCTTTACCCTCTTCAATCTGCTGAACTTCGCCCTGGCCCTCTGCCTGGCCCTGGTGGGTTCCTGGCGGAACATGCTGTTTTTGGGAGTCGTCTTTTCCAACACCCTCATCGGCACGGTACAGTCCCTGCGGGCCCGCGCCATGCTGAATAAGCTGCGGCTGCTGCAGGAGAAGCCCTGCCACCCCATCCGGGACGGGCAGGAGCAGGACTGCCCCCCCGCGGAGCTGGTGCTGGGCGACCTGGCGGTATTCCGGGCAGGCGATCAGCTGCCGGCGGACGCCATCGTCCGGGAAGGCAGCTGCGCCGCCGACGAATCCCTGCTGACCGGCGAGAGCGATCCGATCCCCCGGAGCGCGGGAGATTGGCTCATGTCCGGCTCCTTCCTGACGGAGGGCAAGGTCACGGCCCAGCTTGCCGCCGTAGGCGACGACAGCTACGCCGCCCGGCTCATGGGGGACGCCCGGCAGATCCGCTCTCCAAAGTCGGAGCTGATGACGGATCTGAATCAGCTGGTGCGCTGGATCAGCCGCCTGCTGGTGCCCATTGGGCTGCTGCTCTTCCTGCGGGAGGTTCTGACCCGCTCCGTGCCGGTAAAGGAGGCTGTGCCCGGTGTGGTGGCCGCCATGATCGGCATGATCCCGGAGGGTCTGATCCTGCTGACCTCCGTGGCCCTGATGGCCGGTGTGGTGAAGCTGGGCCGCCGGAAGACCCTGGTGCAGGAGCTCTTCGGCATTGAGACCCTGGCCCGCACCGACGTGCTGTGCCTGGACAAGACCGGCACTCTGACCACCGGTGAGATGAGCCTGGAGAAGGCCATCCCGATGGAAGTCTCCGAGGAAGCGCTGCAAAGAGCCGTGGGCCGCTTTTTGGGGGCCTTTGAGGCCGGCTCCGGCACCCTGCGGGCCCTGGCCCAGGCCTTCCCCGCCGCCTCGGAGCAGCCGGTATCCACCCTTCCCTTCTCCTCCGCCCGCAAAAAATCCGCCGCCGCCTTCTCCGACGGGACCGTGCTGATCCTGGGGGCGCCCTCCTTTGTACTGAAGGCCGTGCCGCCCCAGGCGGAGACCTGGGCCGCGGAGGGCTTCCGGGTGCTGGCCCTGGCCCAGGCCAGGGGTGCCCTGGAGGGAGACAAGCTGCCGCCGGTGGAGAAGCTTCTGGGCCTGTTTCTGCTGCGGGATACCCTGCGGCCCGCCGCCTCCGACACCCTCCGCTGGTTCCGGGAGCAGGGCGTGCAGGTGAAGATCATGTCCGGCGACGATCCCCGCACCGTGGCCGCGGTGGCCCGGCGGCTGGGTCTGCAGGACGCGGACAAGGCCGTGGACTGCGGCGCGCTGACGGACCAGGAGCTGGCCGAGGCCAGGGACCAGGTGATCTTCGGGCGGCTGACTCCAGACCGGAAGCGGCTGCTGGTGGGGGCCTTCAAGGCCGACGGCCACACCGTGGCCATGACCGGCGACGGTGTCAACGACATTCCGGCGCTCAAGGCCTCCGACTGCTCCATCGCCATGGCGGGCGGCGCGGAGGCCACGGAGCACGCGGCCCAGCTGGTGCTGATGGACGGAGACTTCAACTCCCTGCCGGCGGTGGTGGCGGAGGGGCGACGGGTGATCGGCAATATCACCAGAACAGCCAGCCTGTTTTTGGTAAAAACGCTGTATTCCGCCGCTTTGGCGATTTTGACCCTGCTGCTGCCCCTGCGCTATCCCTTCCAGCCCATCCAGCTGACGCTGATTTCCGCCATTTCCATCGGCATTCCCTCCTTCTTCCTGGCCCTGGAGCCCTCCAGTGAACGGGCCAGGGGCCGCTTCCTGCGGCGGGTGCTGCTGCGGGCGGCCCCCGGTGCGGCCGCTGTCACCGTCTGTGCCCTGGCCTCCCTGCTGGTGAGCCGCGGCGGCAGCTCCTTTGAGGCCGCCTCCACCATGGCCGCCATCGCCGCCGGGATCATCGGCCTGGCCAATCTGGTGCTCACCTGCCGTCCTCTGACCCGTCTGCGGGCTCTGCTCTGCGGCGTCATGGCGGCGGCCTTCGCCGGAGCGGTGCTGCTGGCGCCTAAGGTCTTCTTCCTGCAGACCGCCTCCCTCACGGGCCGGGAATGGGGGGAGCTGGCCGTTATCCTGGTCTGCGGCGTCGCCGTTCTGCTGCTGGGCTCGGCTCTGGCCCAGCGCAGGCAAAACGCCGACGAAAGCCGAGCGGAAGCGCACAAGGCAAATTGACAAATCCCCCGATCTGTGATATGATTTGCTATATCACAGATTGGGGGATTTTGACGATGGAGCACAAACCCCTGTTTGCCAAACTGAAGATGATTTTTCCCAGGAAGGAGCGGCGCTATTTCGTTCTGCTCTTTTTTCTCATTCTGATCGGCACGGCCTTCGACTTTCTGGGCGTTTCCCTGATTCTGCCGCTGGTGAATCTGCTGATCGCCCCGGAGCAGCTCTCCGGCAGGAGCTGGTACAGGCTGCTGACCCGGATCGTCCCCGTGGAGGATCCCAACAGCCTGCTGCTGGTGCTGGTGCTGCTGATCATCGCCGTGTACGTGCTGAAAAACCTGTATGCCATCTATATGTCCGTGGTCCAGGGGGTCTTCCTGGCCCGGAACCAGGTCAACACCTCCGCCAAGCTGCTGGACTGCTTCATGCGAAAGCCCTACAGCTTCCATCTGCAGCACAACTCCGCTGAGGTGATCCGTTCCATCAACAACGATGTTTCCAGCGCCTACGACATCGTCTCCAGCATCATCGGGCTGGTGACCCGGGGGCTCATCACCCTGCTTCTGATCGCCTATCTGATCCTGGTGGATTTCTGGCTGACGGTCTCCATCGTGCTGGGGCTTGGGCTCTATTCGCTGGTCTACTTCCTGCTGGTGCGGAAGAAGCTGAAGGCCTCCGGCGAGGAATCCAGAGAGGTCTCCGTTCGCATGATCAAGGCCATCGTCCAGTCCGTGGGCGGCATCAAGGAGGTCAAGGTCATGGGGCGGGAGCGCTATTTCGTGGACAGCTACGCCAAAAACGGCGACGCCTTCGTCCGCATCCGCCGCCGCATGGCCGTTCTGGCCGGCGTGCCGCCCCGCCTGCTGGAGATCCTCTGCGTCTCCGGGGTGCTGGGGCTGGTGGCCGTGAAGATCGCCCTGCGGCAGGATCTGAGCTCTGTGATGGGCAGCCTCTCCGCCTTTGCGGTGGCCGCCATCAAGCTGATGCCCAGCGCCAAGTCCATCAACAGCACCATCAATAACATTTCCTACCGGATGCCTGGGCTCAACGCCGTGTGCGAGCTGATCGACGACAATTGGGGCACGGACATCGGCCAGGCCAAAATCAGCAGCCGGGACCGGATCCGAAGCCGTCAGGCCAAGCTGGCGGATATCCGGGTGGAGCGGCTCAGCTTCACCTACCCGGAGAGCGACACGCCGGTGCTGCGGGACGTGGATCTCACCATCAAGGCAGGAAGCAGCGTGGGCATCGTGGGCGTCACAGGCGCCGGCAAGACCACTCTGGTGGATCTGATCCTGGGGCTGCTGGAGCCCCAGCAGGGCCGCATCCTCTACGACGGCAGGGATATCCGGGCGGACTACGCCGACTGGCAGTCCCGCATCGGCTATATTCCCCAGAACATCTATCTCACCGACGAGACCATCCGGGCCAACGTGGCCCTGGGCATTCCCGAGGAGGAGATCGACGATCGGCAGGTCTGGAAGGCGCTGGACGACGCCCAGCTGGGGGACTTCGTCCGGGGGCTCAAGAACGGCCTGGATACCAAAATCGGTGAGATGGGCGTCCGCATCTCCGGCGGCCAGCGGCAGCGGATCGGCATCGCCCGGGCCCTGTACTACGACCCGGACATTCTCTTCCTGGACGAGGCTACGGCGGCCCTGGACAGCGCCACGGAGCAGGCCGTCATGGCCTCTGTCAAGGCTCTGAGCCGGGAAAAGACCTGCATCATCATTGCCCACCGACTCAGCACCATTGAGCACTGCGACGAGCTCTACCAGGTCCGGGAGGGCCGGGTGGAACGGCAGCGCTGAGAACCCGCGCCCGGAGCGGCACCGATCCCGCCCCGCCCGGATCCTTTTAAGGAGGCACGAAAATGCCCAAAAAATCCGTTTCGGAAATGAACGCCCTGGAGCAGCTCCACTACAGTCTGAAGGGAAAGACCTTCCGGGCCATCATTCTCTTTGCCACGATCATCAGCGTGGCAGCCATTGCCTTCGGCTTCTGCCTCTACTCCGCCACCGTGCGGCGGGAATACCGCACCCGGACCTGGCAGATGTCCCACACCGCCGTGGAGCTGCTGGACACGGAGCTGCTCTGCCGACAGGCCGCCCAGGTGGCGGAGGTCTACGACGCCATGAGCGAAGCGGAGCGGGCGCAGCTGCAGGACAAGACCTCTCCCCTGCTCGCCTGCTTCGACGCGGTGCGGGGGCCGGAATTCGACCAGGTCGCCCGGATGCTGCGGCAGATTCAGGAGAACAACGGCGGCAAGGCCGCCTTCACCGCCCTGCTGGATCCCTCCTCCAACCGACGGATCTTCGTGGTGGACTCCGACCCCAACGACAGCTTCTGCCCTCCCGGCAGCCTGGACGACATGGGCGAGGACGTGATCTCAGATCTGATCAACGGCAAGGCCGAGCTGCTGGATCAGTTCTACGGCCTGGGTCCCATCAGCGCCACGCTGATCGACATGGAGCCCTACGGCTATCGCTGCATGGCGGGTACTCAGGTGGCTTATGTGGGGAGCTATCCGGTTTTCGTTTTCTTTGACACAGATATGAACCAGGCTGCCAGCACCAGCCGCAGCTTCTTCTGGCAGTACGTGGGGCTGATGGCCTTCATCACCCTGATTGTGCTGATTCTCGCCATCCACCACATGAAGCGCACCACCGTGGCCCCCATCAACGCCCTGGCCGCGGCGGCGGAGGCCTACATCGCGGACCGGACAGACGAGCACCGGGACAACGCCCATTTCGCCAAGCTCAACATCCGCACCGGCGACGAGATAGAAAAGCTGAGCGTGGTTATGAAGGCCATGGAGGCCGATCTGGCGGACTACGTGCAGAATCTCACCCGCATCACCGCGGAAAAGGAGCGCATCAGCACGGAGCTGTCCCTGGCCACCAAGATCCAGGCCGCCATGATGCCACATATCTTCCCGCCCTTCCCGGGCCGGGACGAGATCGACATCTACGCCAGCATGGACCCGGCCAAGGAAGTGGGCGGCGACTTCTACGACTTCTTCCTGGTGGACGAGGACCATCTCTGCGTGGTGATGGCGGACGTTTCCGGCAAGGGCGTCCCGGCGGCCCTCTTTATGATGGCCTCCAAGATCATCCTCCAGAGCTGCGCCATGCTGGGCCAGTCCCCCGCCGAGATCCTCACCAAGACCAACCAGGCCATTTGCTCCAACAACCAGGAGGAGATGTTCGTCACTGCCTGGGTGGGCATTCTGGAGCTGTCCACCGGCATTCTGACCGCCGCCAACGCGGGCCATGAGTACCCGGTGCTGACCCGGCAGCCCGGCGGCGCCTTCTCCCTCTACAAGGACCCCCACGGCTTCGTGATCGGCGGCCTGGACGGGGTGAAGTACCGGGAATACCAGTTGCAGCTGCAGCCCGGCGCCAAGCTTTTCCTTTACACCGACGGCGTCCCGGAGGCCACCGACCGGAACAACGCCCTCTTCGGCACGGATCGGATGCTGGAGGCCCTGAACACCGTTCGGGAGGGAGATCCCAGGCAGCTGCTGCAGACCGTGCGGGCCGCGGTGGACAAGTTCGTGCAGGAGGCGGAGCAATTCGACGATCTGACCATGCTCTGTCTGGAATACAAAAAGCGGAAGGAAGAGCAGCCATGAAGGAATTGAATCTGGAAGCCACGCTGCAAAACATCCCCCGGGTCACAGAGTTCGTGGACGCTCAGCTGGAGGCGCTGGACTGCCCCCCGAAGGCCCAGATGCAGCTCGACGTGGCAATCGACGAGCTGTTCAGCAACATCTCCCGCTATGCCTACGATCCCACCACCGGCCCCGCCACGGTCCGGGTGGAGGTGGAGCGGGAGCCCCTGGCTGTGATCATCACCTTCATCGATCACGGCAAGCCCTACGATCCCCTCTCAGCCCGGGACCCGGACGTGAAGGCCGCCCTGAAGGACCGGCCCATCGGCGGCCTGGGGGTCTTCCTGGTGAAGAAAACCATGGACGCGGTGCAGTACGAGTACCGGGAGGGCAAGAACATCCTGCGGATCAAGAAGCAGCTCTGAACAAAAAGCGCGCGGCCCCCCCGGGATTCGATCCCAGGGGGCCGCGCAAATTCATATCAGCACTCCGTATCATCGGCCTGTGTACGATACGCCTCCGCCTGCCGTACCGTGCGGGTCAGATAGCGGATGGTCTGGACCGGATATTCCCCGGCGGCGGTCTCCCCCGTGACCATCACGGAGGCGGCGCCGTCCAGCACGGCGTTGAACACGTCGCTGAGCTCGGCCCGGGTGGGGACGGGGCGGTGGGTCATGGAGTCCAGCATTTGGGTCACCACCATGAAGTCCCGCCCGGCCCGGCGGCAGGCGGCGGCAATGCGCTTCTGAACGCCGGGCAGCTCCCAGAGGGGCATGGCGTTGCCCAGGTCTCCCCGGGCAATGACGATCTCATCACAGCAGGGGATCAGCTCCTCCAGCCTGGCCACACCCTCCAGATTTTCCACCTTGGCCAGCAGCCTCAGCTCCGGACAGCCTGCCTCAGCCATGGCCTGCCGCAGCTCCAGCAAATCCTCCCTGCCCCGGACGAAGGGCTGCATCACCGCCGTGACCCCGTAGTTCTTTGCCAGCCGCAGCTGCGCCCGGTCCGCCGCCGTCAGAGCAGGGGGCCGCAGGAGGCAGCCGGGCAGGGCCACGCTCTTTCGGCTCTCCAGCAGGCCGCCCCGCAGAACCTGCAGCGACAGCTTTCCCGTCGGGTCCGCCTGGGTCCGCAGAAGCAGCTTACCGTCGTCCAGCAGCAGCTCCTGACCGGGGCCCTTTTGCTCCAAAAGGCCTCCGACCTCCGGGGGCAGGGGCAGGGCGGACAGGGGCAGCAGACCGCCGCTTTCCAGGCTCAGGGGGGCCGCCAGGCTGCCGATCCGCAGCTCCGGACCCTGCAGGTCGATCAGCAGCTCCGGTCTGACTCCGCAGGCCTCTGCGGCCCGGCGGCAGTTCTCGATCAGCGCCGCGGACTCCCGCAGACCGCTGTGGGAGAGATTCAGCCGCAGGCCGTCCATGCCCTCCCGGAACATGGCCTCCAGCAGGCCCTGTTCCCTGCAGGCAGGGCCCAGGGTCCCGTATATCGTTACTGCTTTCATGGACATCGCCCCCCTTTGCCGGTTTCATCCGTTCTGTCCTATTATATACGATGCCGCCCGGTTTCTCAAGCTGTTTTTTGCGAAACGACCCCCGACGCGTCCCGCGTCGGGGGATCGTTTTGCTTTGTGTTCGGCTCAGAGCCAGTCGCCCTCCCAGGGCTGGATGCGGCGGGGCTCCTGCTCCAGCAGGGCTCGCTGCGCCGGGCTCAGATGCTTCTTGCGGACGATGACCTCGTAGACGTACTCGTGGAAGTACTTCTCGCTGCAGACGAAGTAGCCCTTGCGGCCGGCCTCCTCCCCCCAGCTGTTTTCGATCTTCCAGCGGTTGGGTCTGCCGTTTTCGTCCAGGTTGACCCCCACGAAGATCATGGCGTGGGTGGCAAAGCTGTCGTGATACTCCAGCCGGTCGCCCTTGGACATGCGGAAGTCCACACCCCCCATGAGGCCGGAGAAATCCAGGCTGTCCGGGTCCCAGATGCCCTGCTCCCGGTCCCCGCAGGCGCCGGAGTCACAGCCGAACCAGACGGGCTCTCCGTCCTGCAGCTGCTTGAGGGTCAGCTCCTCCATCTCCTCCAGACTCAGATTCAGATTGATCACGTCCCGGTTGGCCATGGAGCCCATGTAGTGGAACACGTAGTAGAGGTTCATGGGCAGGCCGTGGGTGGGATGGTTGGTGACGGTGATGTAGTCCTCCAGGCTGCCGGCCAGGTACTTCTCGTAGAAGCTCCGGCCCGTCAGGCCCCGTTCGGCGTGGAAGACCCCGTCCTTGTCCCGATACTCGAAGTCGAACTGCTTCGGAGGCTCGCCGTAGCAGACGCACTCCATCCGGTAGACCTCCTCCAGCATGGCCTCCTTGGCGGGCTGGGGGTCCTCCCCCCGGGCGATCAGCTCCCGCAGGAGGACCGCGTCCTTCCGCAGCAGCGTGTTCAGCAGCTTACGGAAGCTCTCGGTGTGGGTGGACTGCCAGGTCTCCGGCATGACGGAGGCCGGGACCACGCCGTATTTGGCCACCAGGTCCGCGGCCATATCCCAGTAGCCGCCGTCCCCCACGCCCCCCAGGACGTACTCCATCATTCGGTCGTTCAGGGGCTTATGGGCATTCTCAATGATCAGCTCCAGGAAGTTGTTGGCCTTCTCCAGCTTGTCGTAGAAGGCCAGATAGTTGGCGGACAGCTCGAACTTGTCCAGGCCGCAGACCTCGGAAATCCGCTCCCGCAGGATGTTCAGCACCGCGAACATCCAGCAGCGACCGCTCCGCTTCTGCCAGGTGATGCCCCGGGTCTTCAGCTCGATGCTGAAGTCTCCGTTCAGCTTCGCCGCGGCGCTGGGCACGTAGGCCAGGTCCTTCAGCTCCGTCTTGGCCAGGGCGGCATGGAGGGTCCTCAGCTCCGGCCGCTCCGCCTCCCGGGCCCGAAAGCGCTCCAGCAGCTCAAATGTGATCTCTTGCATGGTGATCCCCGCTCTCTTTCTTAGGATGCTTTGATTATAGCACAGGGCGGACCGGGAAGCAAGAGGGATCAGCGATTTCCCTCCGCCCCCACAGGCCGCAGCCTTTTCGTTACGGTAAGGCGGTTTCGGTCTCCCCGCCGGGTATAGCGCTGGCTGTCGGAGAGGCTGCGGACCAGCTGGATGCCGAAGCCGCCCTCGGTTTCGGCCGGGACTGCCTCCGCGGGCCCGGTCAGAGGATCAAAGGGCAGGCCGTTGTCCTCGAAGCAGAGCTCCGCCTCCCCCTCCCGCAGCGCGAGACTGAGCCAGATCCTGGGCTCCCCCGTCCGGGGGAAGGCGTAGCTGATCTGGTTGTTCAGGATCTCGTCCAGGATGACGCCCAGCTCGGAAAGCTGCTCCGGGTCGAAGCCCTCCAGCTCCCCCAGCAGCGCGTCCGTCACCCCGGGAATGTCCGAGTAGGAGGGCGCTGTGAGCTCCAGGCGCTTTGTTTTGCCGAAGGAGAGCGCCAGCATGGTCACGTCGTCAAACTGCTCGGCGTCGCCGCAGAACTCGCACAGGGCCCGGTAGAGCGTCCGGGTGGGATCCTCTCCCGCCTGCCGCAGGGCCTCCGCGATGCGCTGACAGCCGAAGGCCTCCTGGGCCTCGTTGATGCCCTCGCTGAGTCCGTCGGTGAACATCAGCATCAGATCTTCCGGCTCCAGGCGCAGGGTCTCGGAGCGGAATTCCATGTCCTCAAAGACGCCAAGAATGGAATTGGACTCCTCGCTGAGCCGGATCACCTCGTCGCCCCGCCGCAGCAGAGGCTGCTCATGGCCGGCCCGCAGGTAGGAGAGCTGCCCATCCCGGACGTCCAGCACCCCGAAGAAGGCGGTGATGAAGATGCTCTCCTCGTTGCCGGCGCAGAGCTGGTTGTTCAGCCGGAAGGCAAATTCATCCAGAGAGGAGGCGCTGTGGACCTCCGCCTTGATCAGCTCCATGGCCCGCATCATGAACAGAGACGCGGGCACCCCCTTGCCGGACACGTCCGCCAGGCAGAAGAAGATCCGGTCCTCGTCCAGGGGGAAATACTCATAGAGGTCGCCGCCCACCTCCCGGGCGGGCTTCAGGAAGCTGCGGAGCACCGCTGCCCCCTGCTGCAGCTGCGCCTTGGGCAGGGCCTCCAGCTGAATGCTGGCGGCCAGCTCCAGCTCCGCCTTCATCTTTTCCTCCTGGGCGGTTTTCTCCGCCAGGCTGCTCAGATAGCCCAGGATGGCCCCCTGCATCAGATCGAAGGCCTCGGAGAGCTCCCCGATCTCGTCTCCGGAGCGGATCTCCGCAGAGACCTGCTCCGGGCTCCCCCCGTGGATCTCAGAGCTGAAGCGCCGGGAGGCGGCTGTCAGCTTCTTCACGTTCCGCACGATGAGCCGATCCGCGAAGAACAGGGTGAAGACCCCGATGATCAGCGTAGCCCCCAGGAGAATGCCCAGGGTGTAGAGGGAGAAGAGCCGGACGCTGCGGCTCAGATCCATGCTCCGCTTGCCGAAGCGCACGAACACGTCCCCGGTCCCCGTCACAGGCGCCAGGGCCATGCAGCTGCCGTCCTTGACGTAGGAGACGGCGCTGCCGCTCTCCAGCGCCCCGGCCAGGATCTCGTCCTGGGGCTTGCTCACGCTGGCGGGAAAGCTGTAGCGCATGGAGCTCTCGGGCATACGGTCAATCAGATAGACCAGGTTGCCGTGCTCCCCGTCGTAGAAGAACAGGGACGCCGCGTCCAGGCCTCCGGCAAAGGAGAGCATGTCCATCTCATTGGCCAGCGCCTCATACTCCAGCTTGAACGCCAGCATTTCGTAGGACATGCCAAAGCCCTGCTTGGGCGGAAAAATGTCCGCCGTAAGGGCCTCGTAGAAGGCTGCCCGCTTGTCATAGCTCTCGAACTCCGTGACGGCGGCCTGCTCCAGAAGCTCCCGGTTTTCCCCGTAGATGGCGCCGATCTTGCTTCGGACGTCCCGGATGAAGTCCCAATGGGCGTCGGTGATGCTGCCCACCAGGGTATCCGCCGTCTCGGCGCAGAGCTCCCTTTCGTTCCGCTCCAGAGAGTCCCGGTAGAGCCGGGAGGAGATCAGCACGGAGGAGACGATCAGCGCCAGGGACAGCAGGGCGATCAGCAGCAGCAGCTTGCCCCGGATGCCGGATCTCATAGCAGCGTAAAGCTCTTATTGAGGCCGGAAACCCGGAACACCTCGTTCACCACGGCGTTGGTGTTCCGCAGCACCAGAACGCGGCCCCCTGCCCTGGCGTTCTTCTGCAGGGAGACCAGCAGCCGCAGCCCGGCGGAGGAGATGTACTCCACCCCGGCAAAGTCCAGGTCCAGATCCAGGCCCGTGGGATCGGCGGCCTCGATCTGCCGGCGCAGCTCGGCGCTGTTGACGGTGTCCAGCCGGCCCGCGGGTGCGATCCGCATAACGCCCGCTTCCTTCGTAATTACAGTTTCCATGTTCTGATCCTTCCTTTCTGAATCCATTACATGTCGTCACGGTCAAAGAAGCCCAGGGAATCCAGGGATTCGATGATCCGAAGCAGATAGTCGCTGTCGGTGATGGGCCATTTGTAGCCCAGGCGGTACAGGGCCTTGACGGAGAAGCGGTTGTCGCTGCGGATCTCCCGGCGCTGGCGGCCGTCGCTGCTGGAATAGGTCAGCAGGCCCGAGACCAGCATGCCGCGGCTTTCGTCCGCAATGGCCTCGTTGAGTCTGGCCCGGAAGGCCTCGTCCCGCAGGATCTCGATCCGGAAGCCATAGCGGTTCATGGTCTCGATCACGTCGCCCATCTGGACCTCGTGGGCGTTGGCACAGTGGAAGAGGGTGAACTTCCGGTTGGTCAGAGACAGGCGCATGACGCACTCGGCCACCTCGTCGATGGGAGAGAAGTCCACGGTCTCGTCGCAGGCGGAGACGGGGAAGCAGCCCAGCACCCGGTAGGCCTTCAGACTGCGGATGAAGCTGTTGGTGACAGAGTTGATCTGGAACTCGCCGTCGGACTGGCGGCCCATCAGATTGCCCACCCGGATGATCTTGGCGTCCAGGCCGCCGTCGATGGCCTCCAGCACGGCCCGCTCCGCCATGAACTTGGAGTGGACGTACTTGTTGGAGATGTCCTGGCCGAAGTCCAGGGCGTTCTCCGCCAGGCGGAAATCAGCGCCGATGGCGTTGTCCACGTCCTCGCCCGCCACGGAGAGGGTGGAGATCTGGATGAAGCGGGCGTTTCTGGCTTTGGACAGGGCAAGCAGGTTCTTCACGCCCTCCACGTTGATCCGCTCGATCACGTCGTCCTTGGCGAAGTGCTTGACGCAGGCGGCGCAGTTGATGACCGTGTCGATCCGCTCGCCGGCCAGCAGCTCCTCCAGGCCCGGCGAGGTGATATCCGCGTCGAAGACCTTCACCAGCCGGGAGATTTCGCTCTCCAGGGGGGAGTCGAAGTAGTAGGCCATCATGGCCCGCAGGCGGGTGTTCTGGTCCAGCTCTCCCGCCCGGCAGAGGGCCGCCACGGGGATCTCCCGCTCCAGCAGCTTTTTCAGCACGTGGGAGCCCAGGAAGCCGGTGGCGCCCGCCAGCAGCACCCGGCCCAGGGGCCGCTGCTCAGCGATCTCGTCCACGTATTCCGGCACGTTGTTCCGAAGGGCGTTCTCATGGACCTCCCAGCTCTCCTGCTTTACGGCGGCAGGGGCCGCAGACTCCGACACGGCCCCCAGGTGCTTTGCCATCTGCTCGGCGGTGGGGAACTCGAACACGTCCTTGTAGGCGATGGAAAGGTTCATGGACAGGGCCAGCATGGCCACCTTGGAGGCGGACAGCGAGGTGCCGCCGTTTTCAAAGAAGTCCTCGTCCACGCCCATGTCCCTGTGGCCCAGGGACTTGGCGAAGATGGACACGATCTTCCGCTCCAGCTCGTTCCGGGGCCGCTTCACCTCCCGCTGGACGCTCTCGGTGACGGGCTCCGGCAGGGCCTTCTTGTCGATCTTGCCGTTCTTGTTCATGGGGATGGAATCCAGCTGCATGTAGACGGAGGGCACCATGTATTTGGCCAGACTCTTGCTGATATGGGCCTTCAGCGCCGCCGCGTCCACCTTCTCGCTGGCGGTGAAGTAGGCGCACAGGAACTGGCCCTCCCGCTCGGACTCCTTCACCAGCACCAGGCTGCGGAGCAGAGCGGGGTAGGTATTCATCACGTTCTCGATCTCGTCCAGCTCGATCCGCAGGCCCCGGAGCTTCACCTGATTGTCCATGCGGCCCATGAAGAGGATGCGTCCGTCCTCGCTCCAGCGGGACAGATCGCCGCTGCGGTAGGCGGGCAGGCCCTCAAAGGAGATATACTTCTCCCTGTTCATCCCGTCCAGCTTCACGTAGCCCCGACCCACGTTGTCGCCGCAGAGGATCAGCTCGCCGGGCACGTAGGGCGGCAGCTCGTTGTCAAATTTGTCGAAGATGGCCAGCTTGGTGTTGCCCACAGGGCCGCCGATGGTGATGTTGTCGTCCTTCACGTTGTCCACCGTGATGAAGATGGTGGTCTCGGTGGGGCCGTAGCCGTTGAGGATCCGGGCGTTGATGCCCAGAGCCCGCATTCTGCGGTAGAGGGGGGCGGGCAGCGCCTCGCCGCCCAGCAGCAGGGACTTCATGCTCTTCAGCGCCTTCACCGCGTCGGGGAAATCCAGCAGATTGTTGGCGTAGGAGGGGGAGAAGAAGCTGGCCTCCACGTGGTTCTCCAGGATCAGTCTGGCCAGCAGATTGGGGTTGTGGATTTCCTCCTCCGTGGCGATCACCACGGTCTTGCCCCCGTAGAGGCCCGTGGTATGCTCCATGACGGACACGTCGAAGGTCAGCGCCGCGAAGCTCATGGTGACGCTGACGTCCTTCAGATGCTCGGTGGCGTAGCGGTTATAGGGGTTCTCGGTGACGAAGTTCACCAGGGAGTGGTGCTCGATCATAACGCCCTTGGGCTTGCCGGTGGAGCCGGAGGTATAGAGGCAGTAGGCCAGGTTATGGGGCGTAAGCGCGGGCTCCGGGTTGCCGATCTCATTGCTTTGGATCAGCTCCTCGATCACCATCACCCGCAGGCCGCAGGTCCTGAACAGCTCCGCCCGCTCCCGGGCCAGCTGGGCGGTGGTCACCAGCAGCCTGGCCTCAGAGTTCTCGATGATGTACTGCACCCGGTCGTCGGGGTAGTCCGGGGCCAGCATCAAAAAGCCGCCGCCGGATTTCAGAATGCCCTCCCGCCCGGCGTAGGCCCAGACCGTTCTGGGCACCATCAGGCCCACCATATCGTCGGGCCGGACCCCCTCCCGCATCAGGGCGTGGGCGATGCGATTGGCGTGTTGGTTCAGCTCCCGATACGTCAGCCGCTCGCCCTGGGCGATGACGGCGATCCGGTCCGGGTGGCGCTCCACCTCCGCCTCAAAGATCCTGTTCACCGTGGTCTCCGGCACGGGGCCCTCGGTGGCGTTGAAGCCCTTGATCCGCTCCTTGACCGGGGCGGGCAGAATGCTGACCTGCTTCACCAGCTCCCTGACCATCAGCTCCCGGGCCGCCTGCTCAAAGTAGGCGGCAAAGGCCCGGATGAAGGCCTCGGAGTACAGATCGCTGCGGTACTCGAAGCGGAAGTCCGCCCCGCTCCCCTTCCGGAAGATGAAGAAGGAGATGGGAGCCATGGAGTCGCTTACGTCCAGGGGGAAGCATTCTGCGGGCTCGCCGCCGATCTGATCGAAGTTGAAGTATTCGCCCTGGTAGACGAACATATAATCCATGGGAATCTCGCAGGCTCTGGCGATCTCCCCGAAGGAGTAAATATCGTGGCTCATGCTGTCGATGAGCTGCTCGCCCAGCCGGGCGATGAGGGTCTTCACCGGCAGGTCCCCCTGAAGCTGCTGGTAGACCGGCAGCGTCTTGACCAGCATGGTGACGGCCCGGGACAGGCGAGGATCGTTTCTGCCGCTGTAGACGGTGGTGTAAAGGGCCTCGTTCTTGAAGCTGTACTTGCTCACCAGCAGGACGAAGGCCGCGTTGCAGAAGGCGTTGACCGACACCCGGTTCTTCCTGCAGAAGGCCTCGATCCGGTCAAAGTCCAGACCGGAGGGCAGGGTCAGAAGACCTGTGGCGGGCTTGGCCCCGTGGACGTCCTTGGGCGGCAGGAAGTCGTGCTCCGCCCCCTCCAGCAGGCCATGGTAATAGCGCTTCGCCTGCTCGTATTTCTCGCTCTGCCGGGCCTTCTTCTCATCCAGGGCGGCCTCGAAGCCCGTGTACCGTTCCGGCTCCGGGGCGGCGCCGGCGTAGGCGGCGTTGACGTCCTCGATGAGCACCGCCAGGCTGGTGCCGTCACAGATGATGTGGTGGATATCCAGGAACAGATAGTTCCCCTGCCCGGTCTTGTAGATCTGCATCCGGTACAGTCTGCCGCCGAAGAGCTCGAAGGGAGTGACCAGCCGCTCCGGCAGCCGCTCCGTCTCGAAGCGTTCCACCACCGGCAGCTTGGGATCGTCCCGGCAGACCCGGATCTCCCCGTCCTCCTGGACAAAGAGCTTGATCTTCAGGTAGGGATGGGCGTTGACGGTCGCCTCCAGAGCCGCCTGCAGTCGGTCCAGATCCACCCGCTCCGAGAGCTTGAACAGGTAGGGGATATTGTAAACAGTGGACTCCGGCTTGGACAGACTCTCCACAAGGATGCCGTTCTGGGTCTCCGTCAGCGGATAGTCGGAGAGGATCTCATAGCGCTCCGCCTGCTCGCTGCCCTGGATGAATGCCTCCAGGGCCTCCACGGTGCTGTTGGCCTTCAGATCCGCGATGGTGAACACCACGTCGAATTCCTTGGACAGCAGCACGTTGAGCTTGATGGCACCGATGGAGGAAAGGCCCGCGGCAAAGATATCGGTGGTGACGCCGAAGCGCTCGGAGCCGATGGCGTCGGCCACGCAGGCGAAGATCCGGCGCTGGATCTCGTTCTTCGGGCGCACCAGCTCCTCCGCCTTGCGCTGGGGCACAGGCAGGGCCCGCTTGTTGACCTTCTGGTTCTGATTCAGGGGGATACGCTCGATCTGCATGGTCACAGCGGGCACCATGTAGGGGGGCTTGTTCGCCAGAATGAAGGCGTTCAGTGCGTCGACGTCCACGGTCCGGTCGGAGACCACGTAGGCCGCGATGAACTTGCCGCCGCCCTGCTGGTCGAAGGCCTGGACGGTGGCGTCCCGGATGCCCTCGAATTTGCGGATGATGCCCTCCACCTCGCTGAGCTCTATGCGGAAGCCCCGGATCTTCACCTGGCCGTCGCTGCGGCCGATGAAGTCCACCACGCCGCCGGGCAGCATCCGCACCAGATCCCCGGTGCGGTATACGTGCCGGTACGCGGGATCGTCCTCGAAGGGATTCTCAAGAAAGGCCTTGGCGGTCTGCTCCGGGCGATTGAGATAGCCCCGGCCCACCTGCGGACCGGCGCAGAGCAGCTCGCCGGGCACGCCCACCGGGACGCGCCGCAGCTGCTTGTCCACCACGTACTGCCGCAGATTGTTCAGGGCCGGACCCAGAGGGACCCGCTCATAGAGCCGGTCCACCGGGAAGTGGTTGACAAAAACGGTGCATTCCGTGGGGCCGTAGACGTTGTAGAGCTTGTAGGTCCGGGGCGGCTCCACAGGCACCAGCCGCTCCCCGCCCACGGAGAGCTGCTTGGGGTACTCCGCGTCGGGGAACAGCTCGGCGTACTGCCGTCCCAC
The DNA here is from genome assembly GCA_946539175.1 of uncultured Clostridia bacterium. Classification (GTDB taxonomy): domain Bacteria; phylum Bacillota; class Clostridia; order Oscillospirales; family Oscillospiraceae; genus JAFRPC01. The sequence continues at coordinate 22,349 of CAMNHH010000003.1, forward strand.
CTGGGTGGTCATGAAGCTGTGGGTGATGCGGTTTTCCTGGAAATATGCCCGGATGGCCAGCATATCCAGGCGGATCTCCTCCTGGATGATATGCAGCTCCGAGCCTGCCGTCAGAGTGGGCCAGGTGTCCATCATATTGGCGTCGAAGCCGAAGCTGGCATAAGCCGCCGCCCGGCTGTCGGAATCCAGTCGGTAGAAATCCCGGAACCAGCCGCAGAAGGCCGCCAGGTTCCCCCGCTCCAGAATGACGCCCTTGGGCACGCCGGTGGAGCCGGAGGTATAGAGCATGATAAAGCGCTGATCCGGGCTGAAGTCGGCGGGCAGCGCATCCGCCGGGGGCAGGTCGGGAATTTCGTCGGTATAGAGCACGGGGCCGGCGTAGCCGGGGACCCGGTCCATGAGGCCCCGATCCGCGATCAGGTACTTTGCCTCCGCGTCCCGGATCATGAACTCCAGCCGCTCGGGGGGATAGCTGGGGTCCAGGGGCTGATAGGCCGCGCCGGACTTCAGCACGCCCAGCGGGGTCACAGCCATGCTGGCGCAGCGGGGGATCAGAATGGAGACCACATCCTCCGGTCCGATGCCCTTGTCCCGCAGGAAGGCCGCCAGGGTGTCGCTGAGGCGGTCCAGCTCCCGGTAGCTGAGCCGGGTCGCGCCGCAGACCACAGCGGTATGCTCGGGCTGCCGGGAGGCCTGCCTCCGGAACAGCTCCACCACGTCGCTCCGGTCCAGTTCCTTTTCGTTCCGGTTGGCGGCGTCCAGCTCCGCCAGCTGCTCCCGGGTCAGAAGATCGATCTGACCCAGCCGCTCCACGGCGGGCAGCTCCAGCAGAATCTTTTCATAGCTCTCCTGCATGGAGCGAACCACCGCGTCGTTGTACCGGTCCATGGCGTAGTCCGCCCGGAAGCTGACCCGGTCCCCGTCCCGCCAGACGGTAAAGGCGAAGTCCTCCGGGGCGTCCAGCTCCGTGCAGGCTTCCGGAACCTGCTTCAGTCCGCAGAAGCTGAGCTCCGACAGCAGGTCGCCCTGGTAGGCGAAGATCACCTTGGGCCGCAGCTCCGTCTCGGCGCAGAAATCCGCGAAGGAATAGAGGCTGTTGGCCCGGCTGGCCCCGATCTGCCCGTCCAGCTCCCGCAGGAAGTCCCCGACGGGCGTTTCATCCCGGGGCTCGGCCAGCACCGGATAGGTTTTGACAAACATGCCCACGCTGTTGGCCAGGCGCTGATCTCTGCCGTGGAACACGGTGGCATAGACCGGGGCTTCCCGGTCCGTGTGCCGGGCCAGAAGGACGGCGAAGGCCGCGTTGAAGACCGTGCTGAGCCGGACCCCGTTGCTGCGGGCATAGGCCCGCAGGGTCTCCGCACTGAGGCGCTCCGAGATCCGGGTCAGGGACTTGCGCTTGTGGGGTCTGGGATTGGCGTCCTGGTACAGCTCCGCAGCGGATTCCACCCCGTCGAAGCGCTTCAGGTAGTATTCCCGGGCCGCTTCATACGCCGGGGAGGCCAGGCGCTGCCGCTCCTCCAGGGCATAGTCGTTGGCGCTGAAGCGCTCCTCCTCCACGGGCAGGCCGTTGTAGGCGGCGTCGATCTGCCGCAGCAGCAGACGCAGGGAGCAGCCGTCGAAGACGATATGGTGGAAGTCCAGGAACAACCGCTTCTCTGCCGGACTCAGCAGAATGGCAAAGCGGTACAGGGGACCATGCTCCAGGTCGAAGGGCTTGACAAGCTCGCTGATTCGGAAGCTCCCGGCCTCCAGAATCGGGATCTCCGGCTCGCCGCCGCAGGCGTATTTGCAGAGCTCGCCCTTCTCATCCGTACCAAAGCGGGTATTCAGGTACGGGTGGGCTGCCAGGACGCCGCGGATGGCGGCCTGCAGCCGCTTCGGGTCCAGGCTGTCCGGCAGCCGGAGGGTGAAGGGCTGGTTGAAGGCAGTGCCGGAGGCTGCCGTCCGGGCCGCGTAGATGCCGTATTCTGATTTGGAAAGCGGATAGCAATTCATATGATACCTCCCCAAAAAATACTCTATGGCAGGACCACGGGCGACAGCTCGCCCGGATCTTCCTCGCCGCAAAGGCTCAGGGCGAAGCCCGCCCGGACCGTGCTTTTCACGAACAGGCCCTCCGGCCAGGGCGGGCCCAGGGCCGGGATCTGCTTCGGGTCCTCATAGCCCCCCAGGGCCTTGTAGAGGCTCTCCTTGCGGGTCCAGAGAATATGAAAGCGCTCCAGAGGCGCGGGCCGGATCCAGACCAGCTCCTCCGGCCTCAGGGCAGCCTCCGCCGCCGGAAGATTGTCCGGCTCCAGCCGCTCCAGGTCCACCCCCAGGCGTCCCCGGCCCAGGGCCAGTACGCAGCGGCCTCCGCTGTGGGAAAGGCTGAAGGAGGGGCCGCCCGGCAGAAAGGGCCTTCCCGCCGGGTCCAGGCACAGCTGCGCCTCGTCCTCCAGACCCAGGACCCGGTGAAGCAGGGCCCCGGCGGCCAGAATGGAGCGCCGATCCTCCAGCCGCAGGCAGCGCGCCGCCCGGGCCCAGCGTCTGGGAAAGCGGGCTTGGAGAAAGCGGCACTCCGCCGCGTCCAGATCCGCCGCGTCCAGTCTGTAAAGCTCCACGCGCTTCCCTCCCGTCCTTTGCCCGATGCCGAACTCTTTTCTGATATTATACCATATTTTTCCGGAAAATACAGCATTATTTCCCTGCGAAGCAGGATTTCTCCCGGATATTTATCCACTTTTCGCCGGACCTGCCGGACCGTCGGGAGGAGGCCGCCATTTTTCCCCGAAAAAGCCGGATTTTTCTTTACATTCCGCATTGTTTTATGTTATAATATACAATCAGAAACAGGAAACCGGCCGGACTCCCCGCTCGGGGACGCTTGACAGGCCTGAACCGGATATCAAAAGGAGGACCAACATGCTGAATATCGAAAAAACTCTGAACGAAAACGCCGCTGTCCTGACGCTGGAGGGACGGCTGGACACCATCACCGCCCCGGATCTGGAGGAGGCCATCGGGGAGCTGCTGCCTCAGCTGGGGGAGCTGACTCTGGATTTCACCAAGCTGGAGTACATCTCCTCCGCCGGACTGCGGGTGCTGCTCAGCGCCCAGAAGCGGATCCAGGGCAAGGGCTCCATGCGGCTGATCGGCGTCAGCTCCAGCATTATGGAGATCTTTGAAGTCACGGGCTTCGCAGATTTTCTCACCATCGAATAAGCCCCCCGCAGCGTTGGGAGACGAAGCGTCCATGGGCTGCTTAGAACGGCGTTACGCCTCTCCCCTGGGAGAGCTTCTGCTGGCCGCCGGGGACGGTGCCCTGGTGGGTCTTTGGTTTGCGGGGCAGGCCCGGTTCCGGGAGCTGCCGGGACTTGTACTGGGCCGTCAGGCCCCCGGACCGGCGGACGCGGCGGCCCTGGACGCGGCCTGCCGCTGGCTGGACCGCTATTTCGCCGGGCGGGAGCCCGGTCCCCTGCCGCCTATGCGGCTGGGGGGCAGCCCCTTTCGGAAGCGGGTCTGGGAAGCCCTGCTGCGCATACCCAGGGGGCAGACCCGCAGCTACGGTCAGCTGGCGGCGGAGCTGGGCAGCTCCGCCCGGGCAGTGGGCGGAGCCGTGGCCCGGAACCCCATTTCCATTCTTGTCCCCTGCCATCGGGTGCTGGGGGCGAAGGGCCGTCTCACCGGCTACGCCGGAGGACTGGACAAAAAAGAACAGCTTCTGGCCCTGGAGCAGGGCCGGAAATAAAAGGCAAGGCGCTTGCGGCTATTGGGCTGCAAGCGCCTTGACGGCTTCTATGGCAAGCTCCACCTCTTGAGGGGTGGTGAAGGGGGAAAAGCTGAACCGGACCGCGCCCCGGTCCTGGGTCCCCAGGGCACGGTGCATGCGGGGGGCGCAGTGGGCCCCGGCCCGGACGGCGATGTCGTAGTCCGTGGCCAGCAGGTCCGCCGCCAGGGCCGCGTCCAGCTCCCCCACGTTCAGACAGACGATGCCTGCCCGCAGGGACTGGGTGAAGTCTCCATAGACCGTGACGCCGGGGATCTGCCGGACGCCCTCATAAAAGGCCTGCATCCGGGCGTGCTCCCGGCTGTAAAGGCTCTCCCGTCCTGCCACGGAGATATAGTCCAGGGCGGCGGAGAGGCCCGCGATGCCGTGGGCGTTCAGGGTCCCCGCCTCCAGCCGGGTGGGATAGTCCATGGGCTGGTGGGGGTCATAGGAGTGGACCCCGCTGCCGCCCCGCTTGAGGGGCCGCAGCTCCACCCCGGGCCGGAGGCAGAGGCCGCCGGTGCCCTGGGGGCCCATGAGGCCCTTGTGGCCGGTGAAGCAGAGCACGTCGATGCCCATCTCTCCCATGTGGATGGGCAGGGCACCCGCAGTCTGGGCCGCGTCCACGATCAGAAGGGCGCCCCGGCTGTGGGCGATCTCAGAAATCCGGGTCAGCTCCAGGCTGTTTCCCGTCAAGTTGGAGGCGTGGGTACAAATCACCGCCTTGGTGCCCGGGCGGATCAGCCGCTCGAAATCGGCGTAGTCCACCCTGCCCTGCCGGTCTGCGGGAACAACATCCAGCTCCAGTCCCCGTTCCGCCAGATCGTAGAGGGGCCGCAGCACGGAGTTATGCTCCAGATCCGTGGTAACGGCGCGGTCGCCGGGGCCCAGCAGGCCGTAGATGGCGATATTCAGTGCCTCGGTGACGTTGCAGGTGAAGATCACATGGTCCGGCCTGGGGCAGCCGAAGAGGGCCGCCAGCTTCCGGCGGGTGTCGTAGACCCGGCGGCCAGCCTCCAGCGCGGCGCCGTGGGCGCCCCGGGCGGGATTGCCCAGACCCTCGATGGCCGCGGCCACCGCCTTCGCCACCTGGGGCGGCTTGTGCAGGGAGGTGGCGGCACTGTCCAGATAAATCATGGGGAGCTCCTTAAAAATCGATGAGATCACAGCCCTGGTATTCCAGCTTCCGCTCCCGGAAGAAGGCCCGGACCCTGTCGCCCGCCGCGGGCTCCGTCATCCAGGCCAGGCCGCAGCCCGCGGTGATCTGCCGGGGCACCGGCACCAGGCGGCCGGGGATCCCGGCCTCCCGGCAGAGCCGCTCCGCCTCCATGGCGTGGACGGTGGCGGCAAAGCTGAAAAACAGGGTGGGCTTGCGGGGGCGCATCAGGGCCGCAGCACCAGGTCCGCCCCGGTCAGGGTCTCCACGATGCTGTACATATTGGTGACGCCGCCCACCCGCAGCTTCTCCGTCAGGCCGTAGAAGTTCAGGCAGGTGCCGCAGCTGAGGATCTCGACGCCCCGGCTCTCCAGGGCCTTCAGATCCTCCAGGGACTCAGAGCCCTCGCAGCTGAGCCGGACGCCGCCGTTGTAAAACAGAATGGCGGCGGGCAGCTGCTCCAGCTGGCCCAGGGCAAAGAGGAAGCCCTTGAGCAGAGTCCTGCCCAGCTTTTCGTCGCCCTCTCCCATGTGGTCCGCCGTGACGGCCACCACCACCCGCTTCCGGCGGGGCGTCAGCCCGCAGGCAGACGGCTCCTCCGTCTCTTCGGCGGCGGCAGAGCGCTCCACGCCGATCAGGACCCGGTATTCCCCGGTGCCTCGCTGCTGGACGGAGAAAGCGTAGCCCTTGGACTGGGCCATGCGCTTCAGATTCTCCACGGCGGTGGGATTGTCCACCAGGGTCTCAACGCGCTCCGGCCCGGTGAGGGCCTTGATGGCGTTCAGGGTCTTGACAACGGGCAGCGGACAGGCGTCGCCCAGGGCGTTCACAGTGATCATATCCGTTTTTCCTTTCCGTTAGTCCTCGTCGGGTTCCGACGGTTCCGTGGCAGGCGGCAGAGCCGCGATCACCTTGTCCCGCTTCCGGTAGCGGCTGGTGGAGATTCTCGTGGTCTCCACCACGTTGCCGTCCTTATCCACCACGGTGCGGTAGGTGGCGATCAGATAGCCGGTGTAGGGCGTAACCAGGGTTTCGCCCGGGGCAGCAGAGCCGTCGTAGACGTACCGGTAGGTGGTTTCGTAGGGCACCTCCTCCAGGGTGTCGTAGCTCAGCCGGACCGTGTAGTCCTTCCACTCGGTGCCCTTGAGGAAAATGTGGACCATGCCGTCGGAGACGTTGGCCTCGATCTTGATGGGATAGGGGCTGCTGTTGCGGAACTTGTAGTCCAGCATGCCCCAGTAGATGGCGGCGTCCATGCCCCGGGGCACGTAGGTCACCAGATACATGTGGCTGGAGCGCTCCACGGTCTCCAGATCCGCCTGGAGCACCGCGTAGTAAATGGAGGAGGCCACCTGGCAGACGCCGCCGCCCAGCTCCGGCACGGAGGCGCCGCCGGCCCCGTAGACCGTGGCCTCCCGGTAGCCCTTCTCGGCGGTGCGCTCGCCCACGGTCTCGTTGAAGGAGAAGATCTCTCCCGGCATGACCACGGTGCCGTTGATGGCCGCGCAGGCCAGCTCCAGATTGTGGGTGCGGTCGTTGATCCAGCTGTGGGGGGTGTTGGCCTCCGCAATGGTCTCGGCGTACAGGGAGGCCTCGATATCCGCCGCAGTGATCTCCGGCTGGACCGGGTGCAGGGTCAGGCTGCAGGCCTTGCCCGGCTCCGTGTTTTCCAAAAGCGTCTCCAGCTCCTGGGGCTCAAAGCCATAACCGGAGATCTCCGGGGTGATGGCGAAGGTCTTTTCATCCAGCACGGCGTCCACAGGCGGGATGCACAGCTCCTTATGGATGGCCTCCAGGTCCAGAGGCTTGGGGCTCTGCAGACGGTAACGGAGCACGGGATTCAGATCGCCGTTCTGATAGGCCTCCACGAGGGCTTCGTAGATGGCGTCGGCGCTGATCTCCCGGCCCTCCCGGCCCTGATTCACCACCAGGACATGGGCCTCCTCCTGACCGATGGGAACGGTTCTGAGGCTGGAGAAGGACTCCAGGAAGGGCTGCCGGTATTCCTCCTCCGCCTGCTCCGCCAGAGCCCGCAGGGCCTTGCGGTCCAGGGACAGATAGCGGCTCGGGTCCACCTGGTAGCGGCCCCGGCTGACCCGGCCCACGTCTGCGTCCAGATCCGTCTCCAGGCCCTTGAGATCGATGCCGGCCTGGCTCTTGGCGGGGGGAATCACCAGCCGGATGGGCTCGCGCTCCGTCTCTCCTTCCTCCGGCAGCAGGGTCAGAATCATATCCTGCTGCTGGATCTGGCTGCCGATCCAGCGGTAGAGATTCATGGTCTCCTGTCTGCTCAGGCCCACCGGCTCCGAGGTGCTCTCCGGCTCGCTCCGGCTGTGGCTCAGCAGCAGGATGGCCGCCAGCGCAGCCAGCACCAGCAGCGGCACCAGCACCAGCAGCCAATCCGGGCGGCGCTTGCCCGTTTCCTCCGAAGTGGGAGCTGCCTTTCGGCCGGCTTCAAATTTTCCTTGCTTCATAGATTGTATCCTCACTGCGCTGCAGATAAACTCAAAGGGCGCGCCTGTTCAGCGCCTTTCGATATATCATACTGCATCTTGTGACGAAAATCAACAAGAAATCCCATATCTGGCAAAAAAACATCCCTCCGTTCCGGAACGGAGGGATGCTGCTCAAGGTATCCTGATCTCTGCCGCGTATTGCAGAAAGGCTTCCCGGTTTTTCTCCAGGCTGCCGGACTCGCAGACAAAATGGACCGTCCAGAAGGCCTCGCTGCCCCGGAACACAAAGTCCATACAGTCCCGGGTCTTTCCGTCCTCCAGGCCGGCATAGCTGAAAAACAGCAGCCGGTCCCGCCGCTCCGGCACAGGCGCCGGCTCCGCCGCCGCCGCTGCGGCCCGGGCGGCGTATTCCTCCGGGCTCAGCTCTTCCAGCCCCGCGGTCAGGGCCTCCCGGCGCACGTAGACGCTCTCATGGTTGGAGCGGTAGGCCCGGTCATAGCCCTGCCGGTCCCCGGTCTCGACAAAGCCCGCGGAGAGCGTCAGACCCAGGCCGTCGGCGTCAAAGCTCGTTTTGGTCTGCTTCGGTGCCTTTCCCCGGCTCAGCAGCAGGCCGATGCCGATGCCGGCCAGAATCGACAGAATCAGCACCACGGTTCGGATGCGGGCCGCCTTCTCCCTGCTGACGCCGCCTTGCTCCCGCTCTGCTTCCCGCTGAAGTTTCTCCTCCATGTCTGTTCCTCCTTTTTCTCTCTTCGCTCTGTCTCAATCCAGCCCCGGGCCCTGCATCTGCTGCTGCCGCTGGGGTTCTCCTAACTGCGCGCCTCTGCCCCTTTCCACGATCTCCTCCGGATAGGGATCGTCCGCAAGGTTGTCCGCCAGGTGGCCTCCCAGGTTTCTGTACGTACAGGAATTCCAGAATTGGGCCTTGGGATCCTGGCTGATCTTTGTGTACGTGAGATCCAGGGGATCGCCGGCCTGCTGATTGCCGCTGACGTAATGCACCGGAAGATCGGGATCGAACTTGTGAAGCCGCTGCATGTGGGACTTGGTGTTATAAGCGCCAGCGCCGGACCAGCCCAGCATTCCCGCCAGATGGATGCCCCACATCTTCGTCTTCGCGCTGTCATACATGGAATCGATGGAGCTGTGGAGCACAAGGCCCCCCAGCTTTTGCTCCTTCAACAGATACGGCGGGAACAAATGCTCGAATTTCTCCAGATCCGGGGGTGTCAGTAGATTGATCTCCATGTACGTTCCTCCATGTTGAAAAGATAGATCTTTTTTCTTGACACGGGGATTATAACATAAAAGCCGTACAGAAACAATACAATCGGCCGGCAGCTTCCCCAAACATTTCCAAAAAAATGAAAAATTTTTTCGGAAGGAAGCTGCCGGCGCCTCTGTATCCATTTTTTATTCTGTGATCCTGTCCGTGAAACGCTGCGGTTCAAACGCGCCCGGAGACCTCGAAGCGCGCAACGTCGGGCAGATCCCCACGCCGAGGGCCGCCAGAGTCAGAACCCCTCCAACGCCCGGAAGGATCGGCAGCAGGCGATTATCCGTGCCGTAGATCTCCACGCCCCCCAACAGACGGAGCCCAGGGTCAGCATGAACAGTCCCGGCTCCAGCAGGGCCAGGCCACAGGAGAGGGCCGTCCAGAGGATCCTGCGTTTCGCTGCTTTCATGCCGTCGTCTCCTCCGATTTTATATGCCCTCGGTTTGTCTCCGAACCCTAAAACAGGCTTATAATTCCCCGCCGGAACAATCACTATACAAATTGTTATAAAAAGCGGCGGCCCTCCGCCCGGCATCCGCGGAGCGTCCGAGACAATCCCGCAGAGGGGTGCCGCAAAAGAAAAGGAGGCCCGCAGCTGCGCGGGTCTCCTTTGAGGAACAGCGGATCGGAATGCAGGTGGGACGGAGCTGCGGGGCGAAAGCTGTCGCCGCCGTTTCGCGGCTCCTTCGGGGATCAGTCCGCCTCGGTTTCCGTGCCGACGGAAAGGCGCAGCTCCACCGCGCCGCCCCCCAGCAGCTCGGCCAGGGCAGACGAATCCATCCCCAGGATCTTGCCCAGGCGGGTGTAGGGCCAGCGGTTGGAGCCGTAGAACACCACGATCTGATCGCCGGAGTACAGCACGATGTCGCCGGGCTCCGTGGTGGTCTGCACGTCATTCTCAGGCAGGCTCCGGCCGATGGACCCCATCTGCTCAAAGCCCCCGTAGGGGCGCATCTGGATGCGCAGCGGGCTCTCGGCCGCCAGCGCCCGCAGGGCGGCAACGCTTTCGTTATCCTCCCAGCGAACGGTAAGCGCTCTGCCGTTGACGCTCAGTTTCATGGATGCTTCCTCCTTTTGGGCCGTTTCCGACTGTGCCCGGACGGTTTCCTCCTCCGGTATGGCCTCGGTCTGCGCCTCCGTCTGCCGTCGGGGCTGCGTTTCCGCCCTTGCTTCCGTCGTCATCACGGCGGCGGAGGTGGTCCGCGAGGCGGAGGCCTCCTTCGTTTCAGCGGCCCCGCAGCCGGCCAGGGCGGCCAGGCAGAGCAGGGCGGCCGACAACAGAGACAGCCGCTTCAGCCTGCTACCGCAGTGCTTTTCCGAAGCCATACGCCTGCTCCAGCGCCTCCGCCCTGTCCGCGGCGGCGCCCGGCCCGTCGATCCCGCCGCAGAAGAGCACGCCGCCCAGCTCCGCCTTCGGGAAGCAGTCGATCCAGCCCTGCAGGCCGTTTACAGCCCGCTCCGGGGTCTGCGCGTCGTCGTCCGCGGCGCAGGACAGCAGATATACCCTGCGGAATCGGTATTCGGCGGGGTAAAGGGGGTTCATCCGATCCAGCAGGGTCTTCATCTGTCCGCTCATCTCATAATAGTAGATGGGTGTGACAAAAACCAGGGTGTCGGCGTTTTTCACCTGCTCCGCGATCGGAACGGCGTCGTCCTGCAGCACGCATTTCCGCGTCTTCTGGCAGGCCATGCAGCCTGTGCAGAATTTGATTTCCTTGCCCTTGAGGCTGATCCGTTCCACCTCATGCCCCGCGTCCTTCGCGCCGGCGATCAGTCGCTCCGCCAGCAGGTCGGTATTGCTCCTTGCCCGCAGGCTGGTGGTGATGACAAGCACCTTGCTCATTGCGCCTGCCTCCTTTATTTCAGATATTCCCTGTAGAACGCGTCCAGCCTGTCAAAGGGGATGGCGTTCTTGCCGCCGCCGTCGTAGAGGTCTGTGTGGACCGCGTCGGGGATGATCAGCAGCTCCTTGTTGTCGGTATACTTGTTATCCCGGACCATGTCGGCGTAGGCGTCCCGGCTGAAATAGCAGGAGTGGGCCTTCTCCCCGTGGACGATCAGCACCGCGGAGCGGATCTCGCCGACGTACTTCAGAATCGGCTGGTTGATGAAGCTCATGCAGCCGATCACGTTCCAGCCGCCGTTGGAGTTCAGAGAGCGCTTGTGATAGCCCCGGGGCGTCTTGTAGTAGTCGTAGTAATCCTTGACGAAGAAGGGAGCGTCCTCCGGCAGGGGATCCACCACGCCGCCGCCCAGCTTGTAAAAGCCGTTTTTGTAGTCCTCGATGCGCTGGGCGTTGAGGGCCTTTTTCATCTCATAGCGGGCCT
>CAMNHH010000004.1 GCA_946539175.1 uncultured Clostridia bacterium
GGCAAGCTTGCTGCCGCCACGGCCTGGCCCACCCGACGGGTCTTCTCGTCGGGAAGCATGACCACCATCTTCCGGGCCAGCGCCGGATACTCCTCCGCCATGACCCGCTTGCATTCGGCCAGGATGGTGTCGCCGCCCTTGCCGGACATGACCCGGCCCAGAACGATCATGTGCTCCACGTCGTAGAACATGGCGTACAGCTGCATGGTGTGGCCCAGATACACGCCGATGGATTCAAAGATCTTCTTCGCCCGGGGATCGTCCCGCTCCATCAGCTCCTGGACCGCCTTCAGCTTCTCGGCGGGGGTCAGCCCCTCGTCCAGTTGGATCCCGGCGGCAGGGGCCAGCTTGATGACCGCGTCCTGGGAGAAGTACTTGCAGCCCACGCCGATGTCGTAGGACCACTCGTCCATCATGGCATGCTCGGACAGATCCACGGGGGCGAAGGCCAGCTCGTTGAACCAGCCCAGCACATTGCCCTTCCGGTCCACGTAGCCCACGGCCTCGGAGGTGCCCATGGCCATACCCATGACCGCGGTTGCGCCAAGACCCATGGCCCCGGCCAGCGCGGTCACGTCGCCGTCGTTGGCCACCACGATGGGCACCTTCCCGTCCCCGATGGCGGCGGCGGCCCGGTCAAACACCGTATGGACCAGCTTGCGGACCTCCTTCTCTCTGGGGACCTTGATGAAAAGGGAGCTCACCATGGGCGCGTTGCCGATGAAGACGCCGGCGGAGGAAACGCCGATGCCGTCCACCCGGGGCATCTTGGAAGCCGCGGTTTGGAATGCCTTGACAATTTCATCGTAGTGATACTGGGGGTCGGCCTGGGTCTTGGGATGCCAGACCACCTCCTCGGAGTAGACGGTTTTGCCGTCGATGACGGCGGAGACCTTGCGGTCGGAGCCGCCCGCGTCGAAGCCGATGCGGCAGCCCTCCATGTTGCCGCCCACGGAGACGGAGGCGTCGTTTTCCAGGGGGAATTCCGCCGGGTCGGCGCAGTCCACGATCTCGAAGCCCTTCTCAAACACGTCGGACATAAACTGCACATCAAACCAGCGCTTGCCGTTCTCGCCCTCGCCGTTCTCGAAGTAGACGTACTCCTCCGCCAGACGGCGGGCGATGTCGGAGGCCCCCAGGATATAGACCCGGAAGCCGCCGATGGACCAGAGCAGGAACTTCACGTAGCGCTCTACAAAGCGGTAATCCGCCTCAGCCATCTCCGGGGTGCCGTAGATCTTGCCGTGACGGACGGTGATCCTGCCCTTGTCCCGCTCCACGGCGATGGAGATAGGCTGCGCCGCCCCCTCCAGATAGGCCTTCATCCAGGGGCCCAGGGGGATATAGCCCGGGTCCAGCTCGGGCATGTTCTTTACAGGAAATTCAATACCAAGATACTTCATAGCTTATCTCTCCACGTAGTTTTTCACGATCCGCTGCATTTGATCCATTTTTGCTTCCATATCCTGTACCAGCCGGATCTGGGCCCGGGTGCGGACCAGATTGTGGTCGGAATACTGGGTCTTAAAGTAGTGGTCAGACTCCAGGTAGTCCGTCAGGAAGCGGGTGGCCAGCTCCAGGGTGATGATTTTGGCACCCATGGGCAGCAGCTCAATCTCGTCTTTGGTCAGAGAATGGCAGCCATCCAGATAGCCCTTGGTGTAGACCTCAAAGCGATGCAGATCCAGGGTCATGCGGCTCAGCTCCTGCACGTCCTCGGGGGCCGTGGCGGCGCCGAAGCGGATGGAATCACCGAAGTCAAACAGGCTGGAGCCCGGCATCACGGTGTCCAGATCCAGAACGCACTTGGCCTTCCGGGTCTTCATGTCCAACAGCACGTTGTTGAGCTTGGTATCGTTGTGGGTGACCCGCAGGGGGAGGGTCCGGTTCTCCAGCATCCGCTGGATGGTACCCGCCTCCTGCTCCCGCTCCAGCAGGAAGTCCACCTCCCGCTGCACATACTGCAGCCGGTCGCAGGCGTCCTCGTACATGGCCACGTGGAGCATCCGGTAGCGGTCGGGGGTGTTGTGGAAATTGGGGATGGTCTCGTGGAGGGTCCCGGCGGGGAAATCCGCCAGCTGCTCCTGGAAGCGGCCGAAGGCCACGGCGCTTTCGTAGAAATCCGCGTCGGATTCCGGCGCCTCCAGGCAGAAGCCGCCCACGAAAACATAGCAGCGCCAGTAGCGGCGGCGTTCGTCCTTGTAGTAGTATTTCCCGTCCAGGGCGGGAACAAAGTTCAGAACCTCGCTGGGGTCGGCCACCTTGGAGCGGATATGCTTGGTGACCGCGATCACGTTCTCCATCAGCTCAACGGGCCGCTTGAATACGTGGGTGTTGATCCGCTGGAGGATGTATTGATATCCCTTATCGGTGGTGATTTGGAAGGTATAATTGATGTTGCCGTGACCGAAGGTTTTGCAGTAAAGCGGCTGTCCCTCGATCCGAAAATGGTGAATGGCCTGTTGCATGGCGACCTCCGTCCGTATGATATGATTAATATGGTGATTATAGCAGATATGGGAGAAAAAAGCAATCTCTTTTCTCTCAGAAACGGCCTTCCACCAGGTTTTGCGTGTGGTAAAGCTGGGCAAATACGCCGTTTCGCGCCAGAAGCTCCTCCCGGCTGCCCTGTTCCCGGATCACGCCGTCGGCAATGACCACCACCCGGTTCGCCGCGTGGATGGTGGAAAGCCTGTGGGCGATGATCAAGGTAGTCCGTCCCCTGGCCAGCTCGTCGAAAGCCCTCTGGATCTTGGCCTCGGTGATGCTGTCCAGGGCGGAGGTGGCCTCGTCCAGAATCAGGATCGGCGGGTTTTTCAGGAAAATACGGGCAATGGAGATCCGCTGCTTCTGTCCGCCGGAGAGCAGGGTGCCCCGCTCCCCCACGTAGGTGTCGAAGCCCTCGGGCATCTCCATGATATCCTCGTAGATCTCCGCCCGTTTGGCGGCCTCCACCACCTCCTCAAAGGAGGCGTCGGGTCTGCCGTAGCGGATGTTCTCCAGCACCGTGTCGGCAAAGAGGAACACGTCCTGCTGCACGATGCCAATGTTGGCTCTGAGGGAGCTCTGGGTGACGCTGCGGACGTCCTTCCCGTCCACGTAAATGGCGCCGCCGGTGGTCTCATAGAAGCGGGGAATCAGCTGGCAGAGGGTGGTCTTGCCGCCGCCGGAGGGTCCCACCACCGCCACGGTCTCCCCTGCCCGGATATCCAGGCTCACGTCCTTCAAAACCGGCAGCTCCTCCTTGTAGGAGAAATCCACGTGGTCCAGCTTCACGTCGCCCCGGACCTTCCCCAGTTCCACAGCGCCGGGCAGATCCTTCACGGTGGGCTCGGTCCGCATGATCTCCGCAAAGCGGCTGAGCCCCGCGAAGCCGTTGGCCAGCATCTCGGAGAGGGTGGCCATTTTACGGATGGGGTTCACGAAGGTGCCGATATACAGGGAGAAGGTGATGATGTCCCGGTAGTCCATCTGATCCTTCATGATCAGATAGCCGCCAAGGGCAATGACCACCACCTGCAGAATGGAGGTAAAGAACTCCATGGTGGCGTGGAAGATGCCCATCTCCTTGTGGAACTCCCGCTTGGAGGTCTTGAAGCGCTCGTTGGAGTGGTTGAACTTGTCGTACTCCGCGTTCTCGTTGGCAAAGGCCTTGGAGGTGCGGAAGCCGGACAGGGAGGACTCGATGTCCGCGTTGATGCCGGCGGTGCGCTGCTTCACCATTTTGGAGACCTTGCTCATCTTCCGCCGCCGGAGAATCACCACCGACATGCACACCGGGAACATGAGGCAGACCACCAAGGCCAGCCTCCACTGGACGGTGAACATGATGGCGATGGCGCCGATCACCGTCAGGACCGAGGTGAACAGGTCCTCCGGGCCGTGGTGGGCCAGCTCCGTGATCTCAAACAGATCGGAGGTCAGGCGGCTCATCAGCTGGCCGGTGCGGTTTTTGTCGTAATAGCTGAAGCTGAGGCTCTGCAAATGGCTGAACAGGTCCCGGCGGATATCCGCCTCCACCCGGATGCCGAAGGTGTGTCCCCAGTAGGCAATGATGAACTGCAAAAAGGAGCGCAGCACATAGCAGACCACCAGAATGGCCATCACCACGAAGAAGGTCTCGTAGCGCTTGTCCGGCAGCAGCTGATACAGGGCGCTGCGGGTCACCAGCGGGAAGGCCAGGTCAATAGCGGACACCAGCAGGGCGCAGCCCATGTCCAGCAGAAAGAGCCGGAGATGTGGCTTGAAATAGTGGAGGAAAATTTGCAGCAGAGAGCGGTTTTGATAATCCTTGGTCTGCATATCAGTATGATTCCTTTACAATATTTTGGATCCACACGCCGCTGCGGATCATGAAAAATCCCACGGTGCATTTGATCAGCTCCAGACTCTGGCAGCACAGGAACAGCCACACAATGGGCAGCTCCGTGAAGCGGGACAGCAGATAGGCCGTCGGCGCCACCACCAGGCAGGAGAAAACAGAGTCAAAGAGGAAGGTGACAAAGGTCTTACCCCCGGAGCGCAGGGTGAAATAGGCGGCGTTGGAATAGGCGTGGGCGGGCATCAGGGCCGCGTTGATGAGAATAAAGCTGGAGGCCAGGGCCTTGATGTTGGGCTCCGTGTTGTAGATCTCCGGGAAAACGCCGGAGAGCCCGGCCATGACGCCGCCGAAGGCCAGGCAGGTCAGCTCCGTAAACACAATGAGCTTCCGGTCCGTATCCTTGGCCTCCTCCGTCCTCCCTGCACCCAGAAGCTGCCCCACCAGGATGCCGATGGAGGCGCCCATGGCCATAAAGGCCACGTTGCACACGTTGCCCAGGGTAAAGGCAATGTTGGTGGCAGAGACTACGTCGTAGGAGCGGATGGAGTAGCACTGCAGCAGCAGCGCCTGCCCCAGGGCCCAGAGGGTCTCGTTCAGGATCAGCGGCGCTCCCCGGCGGGCGATCTGACCCGCCAGCCTTCCGGGGATCCGCAGGCTCTTCCACGCGCCTCTGAGGAAGGGGGTCTTTTCCGGGTTCCTGTGGGACCAGATCATCACGATCCCGGCCTCCACGTAGCGGGACAGCACCGTGGCAATGGCCGCGCCGTCGGCCCCCAGCCGGGGCAGGCCCAGCTTGCCGAAGATCAGCAGCCAGTTGCAGACGAAGTTGACCCCCACCGCCGCAAGCCCCGCCGTCATGGGCGGCACCGTCAGGCCGGCCTCCCGCAGGGTTCCGGCGTAGCACTGGGCCAGTGCGAAGGCGGGCAGGCCCAGCAGCATGATCCGCAGATAGCTCTGGCCGAAGCGCAGGCTCTCCTCGATGCTGCTCTGCTCCCCCTCCCCCCGAAGATACAGCTCCAGCAGCGTCCTGCCGAACAGCAGGAATACCGCGAAGCCCAGGACCAGAATGCAGAAGCACTCCAGCAGCTTGAAGCGGAAGGCGTGACGCACCCCGTCCATGTCTCCCTTGCCGAAGAACTGGGCGCCGAAGATCCCCGCCCCGGAGACCGCGCCGAAGATGGCCAGGTTGAAGACGAACAGCAGGGTATTCGCAATGGAAACGCCGGTCATCTCGGCGGTTCCCACCCGGCCCACCATGATATTGTCCAGCATGCCCACAAAATTCGTGATGCCGTTCTGGATCATGATGGGCAGTGCAACGGCGAGCGCCGTTCGGTAGAAACGGCGGTCGCCGATGTATTGACGCAGATTCATAGAGCCGCTTACAGTCTGGCAAGCACTGCCAGCAGATACTTCCAGGTCCGGGCGGCGGAGGCGATGTTCAGGCGCTCCCGGGTGGTATGGATGTCCTGCATGTCGGGGCCGAAGGAAACGCAGTCCAGGCCGGGCAGCTTGCCGGAGAAGAGACCGCACTCCAGCCCGGCGTGGATGGCCTCCACCACGGGACGGCGGCCGTAGAGCTCCTCAAAGACCCGCACCATCAGCTCCCGCAGGGGGGAATGCTTCCGGTATTCCCAGGCGGGGTAGGCACCGTGCTCGTCGTAGGAGGCGCCGTACTTCTCCCCCGCCGCCTTCAGGGCCTCGATCAGCGCCAGCTTCTCCTCGTTGACGGAGGAGCGGACGGAGAAGGTCATGGAGACCAGATCGTCCTCGGTTTTCAGGATGCCCAGATTCAGAGAGGTCTGCACCAGACCCTCGATGTCCCGGCTCATGGACTGGATGCCGTTGGGCACCTCCTTCAGAAGCCCCACGGTCTTCCGGGTGGAGAGGATGCTCATGGCTCTGCCCCGGCAGACGCAGGTCTCCCGGGTGATCTTGGCCTTGGTCTCCTCCTTGGGGAGGGTCTTCAGCAGATCCGCTCCGATCCGGTCGATGGCGGCCATGGCCTCGTCCAGATGGCTCTCCGCCACAATGATCTTTGCCATGGTATAGCGGGGAATGGCGTTATCCTTCTGGCCGCCCCGGACGTACACCAGCCGGTAGGGCAGCTCCTTCAGCAGCCTGGCCAGCAGCTCTCCCATTAGTTTGTTGGAATTGGCCCGGCCCTTGTTGATCTCGGCGCCGCTGTGACCGCCCATGAGGCCGTCCACGTACAGGTGGATGCCCCTGCCCTCGGCCTTTTCGAAGCGCACGGGAAGATGCAGACCGGAGGTGGCGCCGCCGGCGCAGCTGACCGTCAGAATGCCCTCCGCCTCGGAGTCGCAGTTGATGAAGATCCGGCCCTCCAGCAGCGCGGGATCCAGGGCGGCGGCGCCGTCCATGCCGATCTCCTCGTCCACGGTAAAGACGCACTCCAGAGGCGGATGGGGAATGGAATCGGATTCCAGAATGGCCAGAGCGTAGGCCACGGCGATGCCGTCGTCGCCGCCAAGGGTGGTGCCCTCGGCCCAGATGTACGTCCCGTCGGTGCGGAGCTCCAGGGGATCCTTGGTGAAGTCGATGGGGCTCTCCTTTGTCTTCTCCGCCACCATGTCCATGTGGCCCTGGAGGATCACCGCGGGATGATGCTCATAGCCCGGGGCCCCCTGCTTGTAAATGACCACGTTGTTGACCTCGTCCTGCACCCAGCGCAGCGCGTGCTCCTCGGCGAAGCGCACCAGATAATCGCTGATCTGCTTTGTATTTCTGGAGCCGTGGGGGATCCTGCAGATCTCCTCAAAGTAATACAGGGCCCGTTCCGGCTGCAGCCCTTCCAATACGCGTTTTTCCATGATTTTGCCTCCTTCGGTGCTGTTGCTCATATTTTGACATGTTATTATAGCATAGATCCCCGCAAATGTCCAACGAAATGTATCCGTTGTTCGCATGTTTTTATTCGGAACAAATTTGTGTAAAATTCAGGAGTAATCATGTTTTCGGTTGACAAGCCGCAACATTTTTGCTATGATAAGCACAGCTTTGAGTAATTTGAGGAAAGGAAGTGCCTGCATGAAGCATATTTCCAACGAGGCCCTGGCCGCCCGCATCAAGGCGGGGCGAAAGCAGAAGGGTCTCACGCAGCTGCGGCTGGCGGAGCTCAGCGGCATCAATCGCTCCGTGCTGAGCCGGATGGAATCCGGTCAGTTCACGCCCTCCGTGGATCAGCTCCTGGCGCTGACGGAGCTGCTGGACTTCCCGATCCAGGACGTGCTGGAGCAGGAGCCCGCCGGGGAAACGGCAGCTCTGCCCCGGCAGCGGGTGGCAGTGGCAGGCGCCGGATACGTGGGTCTGTCCCTGGCGGTGCTGTTGGCCCAGCATCACCAGGTAACGGCGGTGGACATCTCTCCGGAGAAGGTTGTAGCTCTTCAGCAGCTCCGCTCCCCCATCCAGGACGAGTACATCGAGCGCTATCTCAGCGAGGCCGCCTCCGGCAAACGGGAGCTGTCTCTGACCGCCACCACCGACGCCGAGGCCGCCTACCGGGAGGCCGATCTGATCATCGTGGCCGCTCCCACCAACTACGATCCCAAGAGCAACTTCTTCGACTGCTCCGCGGTAGAGTCCGTGATCCGCCTGGCAGTCCGGGCCTGCAGGGATCGGGCTGAGCAGCCCACCATCGTCATCAAATCCACGGTTCCGGTGGGCTTCACCGCCGGGCTTCGGGAGAAGCTGGGTCTGTCGAATCTGCTGTTCAGCCCGGAGTTCCTCCGGGAATCCAAGGCGCTGTACGACAATCTCTACCCCAGCCGCATCATCGTGGGCTGTGACGCGGACAGCCGGCAGCGAGCCGAGCGCTTTGCCGCCATGCTGGCCCAGGGGGCCATCAAGGACCCGGTGGATACCCTGTTCATGGGCTTCACCGAGGCGGAGGCCGCCAAGCTGTTTGTAAATACCTATCTGGCCCTGCGGATCTCCTACTTCAACGAGCTGGACACCTACGCGGAGATCAAGGGGCTGGATACCGCCTCCATCATCAAGGGCGTTTGCCTGGATCCCCGGGTGGGAGACTACTACAACAACCCCTCCTTCGGCTACGGCGGCTACTGCCTGCCCAAGGACACCAAGCAGCTGCTGGCCAACTACCGGGACGTGCCGGAGAATCTGATCGGCGCCATTGTGGAGAGCAACCGCACCCGCAAGGCCTTCATTGCCGACCGGGTGCTGGAGATCGCCGGTCTGTATGAGAACAGCGAGCCCTACTCCGCGGAAAAGGAAAATCAGCAGCGTCAGATCGTCATCGGCGTCTACCGGCTCACCATGAAGTCCAACTCCGACAATTTCCGCCAGTCCTCCATCCAGGGCGTCATGAAGCGGATCAAGGCCAAGGGGGCCGTGGTGGTGATCTACGAGCCCACGCTGCCGGACGGCTCCACCTTCTTCGGCAGCCGAGTGGTGAACGACCTGGCCGCCTTCAAGAAAATGAGCGCCTGCATCCTGGCCAACCGCTACGACAGCCTTTTGGACGACGTCCGGGAAAAGGTTTACACCAGAGATCTGTTTCGGAGGGACTGATTCATGCAAAAGCAGCACGTGGAACTCAACGGCAAAACCATCTTGGTGACGGGCTCCCCCGGTTTCATCGGGGCGAATCTGGTACTGCGGCTGCGGCGGGAGCTGAAGGCCGGCACGGTGATCAGCTTCGACAACTTCAACGACTACTACGACCCCGCTCTGAAGGAATACCGCCTGGCCCAAATCGAGGCCCAGAACTCCCCGGTCCGCCACGTCTGCATTCGTGGGGATCTTTCCGATCGCAAGGCCGTCTTTTCCGTCTTTCAGACCTGGCGGCCCGCGGTGGTTGTAAACCTGGCGGCCCAGGCCGGGGTCCGCTACTCCATCACGAATCCCGACGCCTACGTTCAGAGCAATCTCATCGGCTTCTACCATATTCTGGAGGCCTGCCGCCAATACCCGGTGGAGCATCTGGTCTACGCCTCCTCCAGCTCCGTCTACGGCGGCAACCGCAAGGTCCCCTTCTCCGTGGAGGATCCGGTGGACCACCCGGTCTCCCTCTACGCCGCAACCAAGAAGTCCAACGAGCTTATGGCCCACAGCTACGCCAAGCTCTACGAGATCCCCTGCACGGGGCTCCGCTTCTTCACGGTCTACGGCCCCGCAGGACGGCCGGATATGTTCTACTACAGCGCCACGGAAAAGCTCCGCCGGGGCGAGACCATCCGGATCTTCAACTACGGCAACTGTCAGCGGGACTTCACCTACATCGACGACATCGTGGAGGGTCTGGTCCGGGTCATGGCCGGAGCGCCGCCCCTTCAGACCGGAGCCGACGGGCTGCCCATCGCGCCCTACGCGGTCTACAACATTGGCGGCGGCACGCCGGAAAATCTCCTGGACTTCGTAAACACCCTGCAGCAGGAGCTGGTGTCCGCGGGAGTCCTGCCCCCGGATTACGACTTTGAAGCCCACCGGCAGCTGGCGCCCATGCAGCCCGGCGACGTGCCCGTCACCTACGCCGACAGCAGCGCCTTGGAGGCGGACTACGGCTTCCGCCCCGCCGTCGGCATCCGGGAGGGTCTGCGGGCCTTCGCCCGGTGGTATCAGGCGTATCAAATGCGTCGGGAAAGCCCCGGCTTTTGAACAAAAACCCGGATCGGCTCCATACAAGCCGATCCGGGTTTTTGTTCAGGCGCGGGTCTTCCTGTTTTTGATCCGCTTTTTCAGATAGTTCACCACGTCGAAAAAGGTTTTCAGCCGCAGCGCGCAGGATAAGCCCGCAAAGAGCAAAACGGAAGCGCTCCCGCTAAGAAGCAGCATCGGCAGGACCGGCAATCGAAGCCAGACCTTGCACACCAGATACACAGACAAAATGCAGAGTATGGAAATCAGCAGGATCTTTCCGGAGTCCTTCAGACTTTCCAGCGCCGACAGCGCGACGTGCTTTCGCAGCAAATAAAATTTCACGACACAGCAGATCATGGAGGAGATCGACGTGGCGTAGGCCAGTCCGCAGACGCCGAGGACCGGGAACAGGGTAAAATTCAACAGCAAATTCAGCAATATATTCAGTATGCTGACGTACATTACGGTTTTGGTATCCTGATACCCGTAAAAGAGCTGACTGAGGATCGTGGTAAGGGCGGAAGGAAGCATGAGGAAGCAGTAGCCCATAAAGATCCTGGCGGTCACGGCGGTGGCCTGGTGGTCAAACGCCCCCCGCTCAAAGGCCAGCTCCACAAGCTCCGAAGAAAATGCGATGCAGTACAGCGAGATGGGAATGATGAAAAAATGCAAAAAATGGAAAACGCTGTATACAAGCCGCTTCAGCTGCTTCTCTTCTCCCCGGGAGATATGCTCGATGATGACAGGATAGGCGGAGGCGCTGATCGCCGTTGAGATCATGCCGCTGAACAAATTCATCAGCTTGTGCCCGTAATTCAGCGTGGCGATGGAGCCCCGCTCCGCGCCGGAGGCAATCATTTTGTCGACCAGTCCGTTGATATGGGAAATTGCGGAGGTCAGGGCCGCGGCGGGCAGACCCCGCAGCATCGTTTTGAGCTCTGCGGCGTTATGCCTGATTTCCGGCTTGAATTTCCAGCGCCAGTTGATAAATGGCAGCTGGATCAGATTTCGGAAGATACTGCCGACGACCACGGCAGACACCGCGGATAATACGCCCAGATACCGAAAGCTCAGCAAAATGAAGATGATCTTGGAAAGATGGGAGCCGATTTCCCGCAGCTGGCTTCCAAGGTAACGGTTGTGGCTTTGCAGCATGGCGCCCAGAATGGAGGCAAGGGCCAGGAGCACGTAGGCGGGGGCCGTGACGCGCAGCAGTCTTGCGGAAAGGGCCTGCTTTTCCCCGCCGAATCCCGGCGCCGCGACCCGGATGACCGGGCCTGCCATGACTGTGAGGAAGAGGGCGACGGCAAAGGAGATCAGCGTAAAAACAACGATTGCTGAATTTGCCACGGAATCCGCTCCGTTTTCTCCCTCCCGACTGAGCTTCGTTTTGTAGGCAGGCAGAAATACATTCCAGATTCCCACGTCAAGGATCGGGAAAACGATATTAAAAACACTGATCACCGCGGCGTAGGCGTCCGCCTCGTCTCCGACACCCAGCTTCGAGGCAAGCACCGCCTCCACCACATAGGATAAGAGCTTGGCAAGCACGGAACAAATCAGGACAATGACCGCGTTTTTGACAATCTTATTTTGTGACATGTGTTTTGCCTCTCTTGTCCGGGAGATGATCGCCCGGCCTGTCCCGGCTTCACAAGCCCGGATGGACCGGCCGCCCCGCCGGCTTCTGATCCGCCCCCGCTTTATTCTGATTTGAAGCCCGCAGCGTTTCCGCGTAGGCGATCAAAATCGGAACGATGACCCAGAAGCAAAGCCTGCGCATGGAAAAGCCTGCGATGCCATAGGTGAGCAGCGGAAGCAGTAAGAAGTACAAAACCGGGCGGACCCGCAGGGCGGTCAGCAATCGCGCCATAAAGGCGGTGAAGATTCCGAAGCCCAGCACGCCGCCCATGGCCAGGACCTCCAGGTACATGTTGTGATATTCGATGGTGCCGTTCCCGCCGTGGATGCCGGGGCCCAGGCCAAAGATCCAGTTCTTCTTCATCGTGTATACAATGGATTTGAAGATGGCGATTCTGCCCATGCCGTTGGCGTCCTCCGAAATCCAGCTGACGACCCCCTCATAGATCTGTGTCCAGAACAGGCCGACAACCAGCGTCACCACGATCAGCAGCAGGGAGAAGGCAATCCAGCGTTCCCGCCTGTCCCGGAAGCGCACCAGCAGCTGATAGACGATAAACGCCATAGCGGTCAGCACGATGGAGACGATGGAGGTGGAGGAACGGGAGGCCCTGGTCGTAAACAGGCAGAAGACGACGCACAGCGCGGAGATCAGCTTCTTTTTCCGTGACACGTCATTTTGAAACAGCACGATCACGTTGCAGGACAGCACCACCGCCAGCAGCGTGGCCATCAGATGGGGATTCTTGCCGCCGCCGGCGAAGCGCACCCCCCCGTACCACAAGCGGATTCCGAAGAAGTAGCGGTTCACGGTGATACTGTAGAGATAGAGAAACATATACCAGCAGGACACCGTGACGCCGATGGCGTACAGAAGCGCCCGGATCTGCTCCGGCGTTTTGCCGCGGATCCCCGCGTAGACGCTCATGGAGATCACGGCGAAATAAACCCAGGTCATCAGACCGGAGAGATTGGTCTCCGAGGGGTAAAAGAACTGGCCGTAGGCAGCGCCCAGGGAGATGACCGGCAGAAATGTGATCCAGAATCTCGACAGGATATTGTTCATGGACCGATTCAGCAGGGCTTCCAGATGTTTCAGTCCCCAGAGCATGCACAGCAGCTCGCCGGGGCCCACCTTCCAGATCCGCAGGTAATTCATGGGTGACAGGGTCAGACCGATAATCAGCACCCAGTCCCAGGGCTCGATCAGCCGTTCCTTCCGCCTTTGCACGTATATTTGCTGCATTGTTTACTCCATCTCGCGGTATTTTCGCAGCGGAAAGGGCTCGCCGAAAATACGGTCCATTTCTTTCGGGTGGAAGCGAACGTAGCCGCTCCAGGGGTAGAAGGTCATTTCTCCGAAGTAGACCCGGCCGTCCACGGCGTACAAATCCACCCGCACGAAGGGAAAGCCCCTGGAAAGGATCCGGCATACCTCCAGCATCCGCTCCAGCAGCGCCGGCCGGGGGATCTCCCGGTCACAGGCCGGGCAATCGCTGGTCACATGCAGATTGTTCCATTCCAGGTCGTAAAAGTTTCGTTTATGGCCGATGAAGCGGTCCGTGTCCACGATCACGTACTTGGGCTCCCCGTCGTAACAGAGGAACTTATAGTCGTCAATCCCAGCCTCCGGGTGATCCCGGTTCACCAGAAGCCGCTCCGCCAGCACGCCGGTTTTGATGCCGGAATAGGCCCATTCCCGGCCGCCGTTCCGCTCCCCCACCCGATCGTGGGTGAACCACAGCTTCTTTTGGATCTCCTCCAGGCTGGTCTGCTCCTTGTCCGGGCAGACCACGACGCTCAGCCCGCCGCCGCCGTGGACGGTCTTGATCACAAACTGTCGGGGCAGAGCGTCCCAATCGATGTCGGCGGGCTTCTCCCAGTATGCCAGCATGGGCACCAAAATCTCCGCAAGGCCCCGCTCCTGCACAAAATCCCGGACCTCAAGCTTGTTGACGCAGCGCTTCATCTCCGGGTTTCGATAATGGAGCTTGTACCATTGGAGCTTTTCCGTAAACAACTCGGGCCTGCTCAGCCGGGGCAGCCGTCCCATCTTGATCCAGTATTGCAGCCGGAGCATGGGCTTGTCCGGCAGAAAGCGCAGCCTGCGCAGCATCCTGTCCCGGGAAGCCCTGGTCCTGAAGATCTTTTTGTAATTCATAGGCCGGTCGATTCCTTTTCCGTGATGGTTTCAATGAGCTCCAGATACTTCCGCACCACGATGTTCCGGTCAAACTCCCGCTCCATCTTGGCCCGGCCCGCCAGTCCCATATCCCGGCGCTGCTCCGGGCTCAGGGCCAGAAAACGCTGGATCTTCTCGATCAGATCCCCGCTGTCCTGCTGCCGCACGATGTAGCCGCTGACCCCGTCGTCCACGGTCTCGACGCAGCCGGGACGGTCCGTGGTGATGACAGGTCTTCCGCAGGCGGCGCTCTCCAGACAGACGTTGGACATGCCCTCCGGGTAATAGGAGGGATGGACCGTGCAGCAGGAGAAGCGGTGAACGCCTGCCACGTCCTTTGTATAGCCGTGGTATTGGAGGACCCCCGCCTGCTGCAGGGCCTCCAATTTCTGCCGGTAGCTCTCTCCGCACTGGCCGTAGACGTGGAAGCGGGCCTCCGGGTGCCCGGCGGTGATGGCTTTTGCCGCGTCGATGAACTGATCGATGCCCTTTTCCCTGCGGATCCGGGAGATAAAGCTGAAATCCACCGTCCCGTCGTTGGGATAGGGCAGCAGCGCGAAGCGCTCCAGATTGACCCCGGAGCCGGGGATCAGGGTATAAGGCCCTGAGACCATCTTCCTGGACAGCATAAACTCCAGGTTCGCCTGATTCTGGAAAAAGACCATTCTTGCCTTCCGCAGACCTTTTCTGTAAAGCGGAACGGTGACGGCCTGCAGCAGCCCGCCGTTCTCCACGGCGGTTCCGAGGCCGGTGATATTCGCGACGCAGGGGATCCCCAGCGCGGCGCAGGCCATTCCCCCGTAGACGTTGGGCTTGACGGTGTAGGTCAGCACCACGTCGGGCCGCAGGGCCTTGATTTCGCGCTTATACAGCCTGTACAGGCGGTATTCATGCAGCGGATTCTTGCCCCGGCGGTCGATTTGGGTCAGAATCACCCGGCAGCCCAGCTCCTCCAGCTTGTCAAGGCTGCCGGTATCCCCCGCGAGGATCGTCACCTGGTACTGCCTGACCAGCTGCTCCAGTAGCTCCCGCCGGAACAGGAACAGCCCGTTGGTGACGTTGCTGATGATCAGAATCTTAGACTTCATGGACAGACACTCCTTTTTGCGGACGACAGCCCCCGGGAACGCCGTTCCCAAGCTTTAAGGCTCCGGCGGGGAGAGCTTGAAATCTCTCCAGGGCCTGTCCGGATCCACGGCAGCCATTTCGTGCAGCGCGCCGCTGCGCACGGGGGTTCGCCAATCGCCGTATTGCTTTTCCAGTACCTTTTCATACGCCGCGGGGCAGGGGATCGTGGTATCCGCAAAGGGCAGCTTGATCATCTGATCGAACCATTCCGAAGGCCACATCAGCTGGGGCGCGTGGCATTTGGAAGAGGTCGCGCCGACCTCGGCGCAGCGCTTCCCCGTTCCGGCGCAGGCAAGCAAATACTCCTGCTTCAGCCGGGAGCAATCCACCAGCAGCGGCTCCCGGATTCCGCGTTCCCCGCAGAGCGCCAGAAAGCTGGGGATATACTGTTCGTAGGCATTCGTTTCCCGCTTGTGGAGCCGCGTCAGTTTCATGGCCTCACAGCCGCGGATGGCCTTCCACAGCTTCAGGACAAGCTCCTTCTGCGCGGCCCGTTCCCCTTCGGAATCCGGAACGTAGAAGAGCGGAAAGATGTCGATGAACAGACCGCGGTTATAGTCCTCCGGGGTGTTCCCCTGCTCCCAGCGGGTAAATCCTGTGGTATCGCTTCTGCGCAGCCGACAGGTGTTGGGCATCGCGAATTCTTCGTTGTAAATGCCCTGGAAAAAATAGGGGTACTCGCATTCGGCCGGCGCCAGCTCCATGAGCCTTTGATAATCCGGCCACATCACGAACAGGTCCACGTCGTCGTCCCAGGGAATGATCCCCAGATGCCTGGCGGCGCCGAGCAGCGTTCCGGAGGAAGCGCAACATCTGATCTAATGTTTCTCACAGATCTGCCTGAATTTCCGGATCAAATCCAGATCGATCGCGTGGATTTGCTCGAGTAATACGCTTGTTTCTTCCATTTCATTCTTTCTTAGGTTTCTTCCGTGATAACCAGCTTGCTCCAGGCGCAAACCTCGTCAAACCCGATCTTCCGATGGAGCGCCCGGGATTCTTCCGAGTAGTAGAAGGAAAAGACCTCCTTCCCCTCCTGCAGCAGCTGGGCGCAGAGGGTCCTCCAGATCTCGGAGGCCAGGCCCTGCCTGCGGTACTCAGCTCGAACCAGCAGCTCCGCGACCACGGCGATCCCGTCCTGTTCGGCATTCGTGCAGGCATGGGCCATGATTCGGTCTGCGCCGCGGATCACAAGATTTCTTGCGTAGCCCTCCCGGTTTCGTTCCAGCAGCTGCCCGGCGAGCTCCTCATACCGATAGGACCTTCCGATGTCCGCATCCTCATAGATCAGCCTGGCAATCTGGGGGAAATCCTCCTCGCGGGCCGGAACCGCCAGGCCCCTCGGCGCCCGATCGACCCTGCGGATCCGGGCCACCCAGCCTTTGGTCACACTTACGTGACGCTGGATCTGCTCCGGAAGGCTGTCCTGAATCCGTTTCGCGGTTTCCGCCGCGCAGTAGACCATTGTGAGCCGATCACGCCGGAGCAGTGTTCCAATCTGCGCCCCGTCAAAATCGTTTTCTTTGGAATAGACATGGAGGCAGGAGTAGTATCGCAGCAGAACAGCGCGGATCCTGCCCGCCTCCTCAATCCTGTAGACGTCCGTGTGCTCCGACTGGGTCCCATATTTCAGCAAATCCAGGTAGAGATACAGACATTTCGGATAATCCGTTCCGATATAGGCCAGAATCCCGGCCTCATCCTGTTTTTGGCAGCTTACGATCATAGCCCGCCTCCCTCTCCCTCTTCCGGAAATCGGATCTCAGAAAACGGGGAATGCTGCTTTCTCCCCTCCTCGTCGGGGAGCTGCATATAATCGCCGTAGATATATCGAAGCACGCTGTCGTAGTCCCTGGAGCCGTAGAGCTGTTTTCCCTCAAAGGAATAGAGGGCCCGGTCCTTGAACCATTCCTTCGGCATGCCGTAGCGTTCCTTCAGAGGATTCTTCCGATACAGGGTTCCCGTGGCGGGAAAGGCCAGGCAGCGGACCCGATTGGATGAAGCGTTGTCGCTCTTCCGCTCCATCCGCCGGAAGGCCGCGAAGGGAATGGAAACCGGGATCCCGGAAAGCAGCGTGAACCAAAGCCTCCAAAGGCCACGGGTCTGGTATTTCGCCGCCTCGGACCACAGGATCTTCCGCAGGCAGTAGCACCAGCGGTCCTGGAGAATCTGGCCCAAAAGGGAGGTCGGTATATCGTCCAGCGGGAAAATATCGATAAAAATGCCGGTTTTGCACTTCAAATGCTCCTGGCCCACGCGGACGTATTTCGTTCCCGTGCGGCGGAGCTTGCCGTAACCCCAGCGGTATTCCGGATCCGTATCGTGGTCCTGGAAATAGCAGATCGCAGGATCCAGTTCCCCGATGTGCTGCTTGAAGCGCTCATAATCCTGGCGCAGCATCACAATGTCCGCGTCGTCGTCCCAGGGAATGTAGCCCCGGTGCCGTACCGCCCCCAGCATGCTGCCGCCAAACAGGACGTAGTCGATCTCATTCGCCCTGCACACCCGGTCCAGCTCAACGAGCATATCCAGCTCGATCAGCTGCATACGGCGGAACTGATCCGCGCTGAGGATCTTTTGCTTGTTCATTTCCTTCATCGTTCAAATTTCCGTATAATTGCCATTTCGAAATGTCTCTATAACGTCTACGATCGATCTGGAGCAGCTTTCGTCCAAATAAAACAGCTGCTTGCCGGACTCCACCGCTTTTGCGAAGGCCACGATTTCATACCGGATTCCCTCGCCGTCCAGCTGGTAGAAATGCCGCTGATTCTGGGTCGGGTCCTCGAAACGAAGCTCAAAATAGTCCGTCTTCCACCAGGGCGCCGGCACGTAAATATACCCTTTTGTCCCGGTGATCACGAGCTCGCCCTCTGTTTTTGCAGCCTTTCCGATGCGGGCCGAGGCGACGGCCTTGTCAAACACGAAATCCAGCTTCGTGAATCCGTCAAACCCCAGTTCCCTGTTCAGCAGCCGCGTCACGATCCTGCAGGACCGGTATTCGGTGCCCAGGAGCTGAAAAATGGGGAGCATTGCGGTGGGGCCCCAAGCGCAGATGCTGTTCTGCTTGCTTCTTAAATCCTTTCCCGCTTCAAAGACCCCGTCAGCCAGGCTCGTGCAGGCGCAGTCCACGGAAACGATCTCTCCGATCCTTCCGCTTTTCGCCACCAGCAGCAGGCGGGAATAGGCTGTGGAATAGGCGGTTTTGATGGAGTCGATCAAAATCAGGGACTTCTCTCGGGCCAGCGCGCTCAGCTCCCGATAACGCGCCGCGCTGAGGGCGACGGGAGACTCGCAGATCACATGCTTTCCCTTCAACAGGGCGCCGCGCACGTCGTCGTAGTGCCGTTCCGGATGGGACGCCACGTACACCGCGTCCACCCCCTCCAGACTGCTGTCGCATGCCCTGTACTCGACCCCGTTGACAAACTGCATCTCGCGTATAAACTTCTGGCAGAGCAGGCCGTTGCCGATGGTGCCGATGGCAAGCTTGCGCTTTTCCGCCCGAAGCTCGGAGCTGGAGATGCCCTCCGTGCGCGGCAGATAGACGACCTTACAGTATTCATTCAGATAGTCGAATTTGCCCACCCAGTCCGATCCGACTGTAAAAATATCCGCACCGTAGCGGCGAATATCGTCGATCTTCTGGCCCTCGTACTCCTCCACGATAATCTCGTCGGCAATGCCGGTGGCCTTGACCGCAGCGATCCGTTCCATCAGAGACTGCTGGTTGTTGATCTTGCCTCTGGACTTATCGTAGTCGTCGCTGGTGACGCCTACGATCAGATAGTCGCCCAGGGCCTTCGCCCGTTCCAGCAAACGGATATGCCCGTAGTGGAGCAGATCGTAGGTGCCGTAGGTAATAACCTTTACCATATCCCACTCTCCTGTCGGCTCAGATGAGCTGCCGGTTCCGCAGATCCTGCAGGGCCTGCAGCAGCACGTCGAAGTCCCGCTCTGTCAGTGCGCCGATGTGCCCGACGCGAAATACCGTATCCTTGAGCTCGCCTCCGTTGGGGCAGATCCAGATCCCGTATTCATCCTTAAGGCGAAGGAAGATGTCGTTGGCGGAAACTCCGTTGGTCGGCGTGAGGGAGGTCACGGCGTTCGGCAGGGCGTGAGACACCGGCGCGAAGGGCAGCCCGGTTTCCCGGAGCCTTGTCCGGAAATACCGTGCCAGTCCGCCGATCCTCGCAACCTCGGCGTCCACGCCACCGGCGGCCTCGATCTCCAGCAGGCGGCGATGGATCTGACGAAGGATCCCGACGGCAGGCGTAAAGGGCGTCTGCCCGCGCTCCGCGTTTTTCAGCGCCAGCTTCAGATCCAGATACATGGTTTTCGGTCTGTTGCGGTAGACCCGCTCCACCGCCTGTTCGGACAGAACGATCACCGAAATGCCCGGCGGGCAGGCCAGGGCCTTTTGAGAGCCGGTGATCATCGCCTGCACGTCCAGCGCCTTCATATCGAAGGGATCGCACAGGAAGGAGCTGATGGAGTCCACCACCAGGAAGATCCCGTTTCGCCTGCAGAAGTCGGAGATCAGTTCAATGTCGTAGAGCACGCCGACGGAGGTTTCATCCAGATTGACGAGGAAGCCGGTAAAGCCCTCTCCGTCATATTCCGCCAGCTGCTCCGCCGTTACGCCGTAACCGAAGGCCGGACGGATCACCGTATGGGGAATTTCATAGATCTCAAGCAATTCAACGAAGCGGTGTCCGAAGCTGCCCCCGTCGATGACCAGGACCCGGTCCTGCCCGGTGAATAGGTTGATGACGGCCGCCTCCATGGACGCGGTACCGGAGCCCGTTATAAAACAGACCCTCGCGCCGTCATCCGCCTTGGCAAATTTTTTGATCAGGGCTTCGTTCTCCAGCATCAGCTCGGAAAATTCCGAGGTGCGGAAATACGGGACCTGCTCCGCGCCGATCTCACGAACCGAATCTGCGGACATGACAGGTCCCACGGAAAAATTCAACATCATATCAGCCTCCGAAAAAAGGAAGTTCAGATTTCGCCGGATCGCACGGGCCTCAGCTTTTGGCCCCGATGTGGACGTGGGAGGTTTTTCTCCGGTCCTTCTCAGGCGGGGTCATATAATCGCCGTACATGACGCGCAGGAAGCTGTCCCAGCCCTGCATCGCCAGAAAGCGCCGCCCCTCAAATTCCAGCTCCGTATAGGAGTCGATGACGGAGGCCGGGTATCTGGCGTGGGTGATTCCCTTGAAGGACCCGTTGAAGCGGGCGATCTTCCCGGTTCCGGTCCGGTTCCCCCATTGAGAGATCGAATCGTAGAGGCGAATTTTCCAACGGAACGGAACCGGCTTTCCCAGGGCGTGCGTGGTGAAAAGCAGCAGCTTTTTCGGCAGGGAGAAGCCGTTGTAGATGACCTTCTTTTTGATCATGCCCTGCAGGGTCTTCAGTAGAAACACCTGGATCCGTTCCTTGTATTTTTGATCCGGCACGTTGTCGAACACGAACAGATCCAGACAGCCCTCGGGGGGAAAATCGTGCTTTTGGGGATTGTCCCTTCTGCTGACGCGGCGAATCCACAGATCTTCCACGATCTCATACTCTCCGGGCAGGCGGTCCGCGGCCCGCATCAGCTTCTTAAAATTCTCCCGGTCAAGGGTAAGGTCGATATCGTCGTCCCAGGGAATGAAGCCCTTGTGCCGCACCGCGCCCAGAAGGGTCCCGTCGCTCAGGGAATATTGGATCCCGTTCTCCCGACAAAAGCGGTCGATATCCTCCAGCATCGGCAGCAGATACTTCTGCCGCTCCAGCACGCCGTACTCGTTCTTGCTGTCCATCCGTCTCAACTCCGTTCAAAAAAATGCTTCCAGCTCGTCCAGCCGCCCTACGCTGGTAAGCGCCGGGGCCTCCGCCCCGGTATAAAGCCCGTCCGGGTTGCGATACCAGATGGGCAGCATTCCGAGCTGCTTCGGCCCCTGAAAGTCCTTGACCGGGTTATCGCCCACGTAGGCGATCTCAGCCGCGGGAAGTCTCCAGCGGGTCTGCAGAATGCGGAAGGCGATGTCGCAGGGCTTGCGGAACTGGGCTCCGCCCAGCTCGTCGGTGATGATGATATCGTCCACCAGGCTCTCCAGACCGAGGGCTGCCAGCTTGTTCCGCTGTCCCTCCGGCCGTCCGTCGGTCACGATCCCAAGCCGGAGTCCTTTGGCCCGCAGAGAACGCAGCAGCGCCTCCGCGCCGGCGTTGAGCCGAATGTCAGGCCTGTGCGCCCGGTAGACCGCCAGCAGGGCGGCCTTCTCCTCCTGACGTCCCAGCTCCCGCAGCAGCGCGTCGATGGGAGCCGTACCGGCCTCAAAAAAGCCCAGCAGCCGCTCCTCAAAGCCGCCCCCCAGGCGGTCCGAAACCGCCCGGAAGCCGGAGCGGATATAGTCAATCTCGTTGTAAAGGGTATCGTCCAGATCGAAGATGACGCCGGAAAGGCGTCTGCCGCGGCCCTCCTCCACAAAGACCGACTGGTCGAAGCGGCTGAAGCTGGCGCCGTCCGCGATCCCCCTCACCCGGGAGAGCTTCTCCCCCCGCGTCATCCGGAGAATCGCCTCCGCGGCGCCGGACCCGGCCTTCATCGAAAGGGGCGCGCCGCCGCCGAAGCGCGGATTGATCTCGATGAACCAATCGACGCCTTCGGCGTCCCGGATCAGTTGGACCGTGATGGGGCCCCGGGGACGGAAGACGGAACAAAGCCGCTCCGCCTCCGCGATCATGGTCTCATCCATGCAAATCCGGGTCTTGACCACCTCGCCGGAGCGCACGCTCAGACGCTCCCGGGGAACGATGGAAACCGGCTCGCCTTCCCAGTCGCACAGAATATCGATGGTGTACTCCCGCCCTTGGACGAAGGGCTGGATCACGTAATCCCCGATCCGCTCCGCGTAGAGCCGAAGTGTTTCCCGGTCATCCGCCCGGAAGGCGTTCACGGAGCCGCTGCCGTCCTTTGGCTTAATAAAGGCAGGGAAACCGCCCGCATAAGCTCCGCAGTCATGCACGGGCAGCGGGGCTCTGAGGCCGCAGTCCACAAAAAACCGCGAGGTAAGATTCTTGTCTCTGCAGATCCGGACCATCTCCGGCGCGCTGATCAGCAGCCTGACGCCATGCACCGCGAAGCGCTCCCGATGCTCCGCCAGGACGAGAAGATCCGTGTCGATGGTGGGAATCACCAGGTCGATCCCGTCCCTGCGGCAGAGCTCCAGCAGCGCGTCGACGTATCCGGGATCCCGCATGGAGACCATCCTGCGGACGCAGTCGCAGAAGGCCAGAGCCGGCGCGTCTCCCAGAAGATCAGAGCCGTAGATCTTCAATTCCAGGTCCATGCGCTGCGCCGCGCTGCGGAAGGCCTGGATCAGCTCGATCCGTTTTCCAACGCCGGTGAATAAAATACGCATCATTGATTCTCCGATCCTGTAAATTCCGGCATCGTTGCCTCTCCGTTGGCATGGATGCCTTCCCGCCGCAATACGATTCCGATCGTTTTCATGACGATTCGGAAATCATTTCCGATGCTGACGTGGTCCACGTATTGCACGTCCCAGGCAAACTTTTCTTCCCAGGAAATGGCGTTGCGCCCGTGGATCTGCGCAAGCCCGGTAAAGCCGGGCCGCACCTCATGCCGCCGCGCCTGGACCGGATTGTACAGGGGCAGATAGCGCGCCAGCAGCGGCCGGGGTCCGACGATCGCCATATCGCCCTTGAAGATGTTGATGAGCTCCGGCAATTCATCCAGAGAAGTGGCGCGAAGGATGCGTCCAAAGCGGGTCAGCCGCTGCTCGTCGGGCATAAGCCGGCCCTGTTCATCCCGCTGATTGGTCATGGAGCGGAACTTGATCAGGCGGAACAGTTTCGCGTTCCGACCCGGCCGAAGCTGGGTGAAGAAGGGATTTCCCCCCATTTTCACCGCCACCAGAAGGCTCAGCAGCAGAAGCAGCGGGCTCAGCGCCAGCAGCGCCAGCCCGGACAGCAGCAAATCCAGCGGGCGTTTGACGTACTTTGCGTACATAGCGTTCTCCTATTCCTCAAACAGCCGCAGCTGTTCGTACAGGGCCTCCCGCTCCCGGGCGCCCCGCAGGGTGTCCCCCAGCCGGAGCGGGGCTTGCTTCCCGGCCCGGATCGCCCGCTTCCGGTTCCGCAAGACCCGGAGCCAGCCGATGGGCAGCAGGATCCCGTGCCGGGCGGCGGGCGGATACTGGGCTTTGGCCCGCTGGTTCATGAAGCGCAGCAGATGCTTCAGCTCTCCCCTGCCCTGGATCTGCCGGGAGGCGTTGTCCCGCAGGAGCTTGGACTGATTGAGCCGATCCTTGTTCTTGACGCCAAAGTTGCCGCCCGCAAAGAAGTCCAGCAGCAGGCCCCGGGCCAGCTCCGGCGACAGCCCGGCGCAGAATTCTCTCTCCCGGCAGCCGAAATACCGGACGCCCACGGCGCTCAGCGCGCAGGCAAAGCTCCACAGGCCGATCCGGCGTAGGGTGGGCTCAAAGAGCGCCCGGAATTCCTGCTCCGGCAGGCTGTTCTCAAAGGCCAGCCAGTCCAGCAGATGCCGCAGCCCCACGCCCCCCGCCGTCATGTGGTTGGCAGTGTGCAGCAGCAGGATCAGGCCGTGGTGGAAGGGATCCGGCAGCGCCAGCTCCCCGCCGGAGGCGGTCTCGACCCGGCTCCGCTCCAGCAGATCCCGAAACAGCCCCAGGATGCTGCCGTCGTCGGCGGCGGGGATCCCGGAGGGGACCCAGTGGAGCTCCAGCTCCACCCCGTTCTGGGTGAAGCTCCAGTGATGGGGGTGGTCCAGTCCCTCTGCCCGGACGCCGAGCTGCTCATACAGGGCGCGGACCCGCTCCAGATTTTCCCGTTCCACGTAGAGATCCACGTCTCCCATGGTCCGCAGCTCCGGCTCCGGGTAATAAAAAGCAGAGGCACAACCCTTGATCACCGTGTAGGGGATCCCCGCGGCGCTCAACAGTTCATGTGCCTCATGATGGGCATTGATCACGTTCATATTGTGGGAAATGTGCTGCATGAACCTGGATCGCCAGGCCTTTCCCGGGCCGGCGGGGAGCAACGCCCCGGCCGCCCGGTAGGCAAGCGGAAATACGGACTGAAGCTCCGCCTCCCGCAGCACGGCGTCCCAATCCTCTGCCGCTTCCGGCTGGAAATCGGGGCGAAAAACAGCCCTCGTCAGGAGGGAAACCAGACTTTTTTGCGCTGGACTCAGTGTTTTTTCAGCAGCCTGGGACATAGAAATCTTCCTTTCCGGTTTGCTGCGCAGGACTCAGACCGGCGTATTCTCAAACACGGCTCTGATGGCGGCGATCAGACGGTCCATCTGTTCCTCCGTCATCTTGATGTCGCTGGGCAGGCAGAGGCCCCGGGTAAAGATGTCGCTTCCCGCGTCCAGGCCCTCCGCCGCGCTGACGAAGGGATAGCGGCTGTAGATGGGCTGCAGATGCATGGGCTTCCAGATGGGGCGGCCCTCCGCGTTCAGGGCGGCGATGGCCTCCAGGATCTGGGTGGGGCAGCTCTTGCCCGGCTGCGGCGTGTAGGAGGCTTCCCCCTCGCCGCGGCTCTGGGGGCACATGGCCTCCCGGTCGATCAGAACGCAGGACAGCCAGTGATTCGGTCTGGCTCTCCCGGCCTCATAGGGGTTCATCGTCAGCGGCAGATCCTTCAGTCCCTCGGCGTAGCGGCGGTAGATCCGGCGCTTGCAGTCGATATGGTTCTCCAGCCAGGGGATCTGCCCCCGGATCACGCCGGCGATCAGATTGCTCATCCGGTAGTTGAAGCCCAGCTCCCGGTGCTGATACCAGGCCACGGGCTCTCGGCTCTGGGTGGACCATTTCCGCACCCGATCCATGGTTTCCACCGTGTCGCACAGCAGCATGCCGCCGCAGGACCCGGTGATGATCTTGTTGCCGTTGAAGCTGACGACGCTCAGGTCTCCGAACATGCCGGTCTGCTTGCCGTCATAGGTGGCGCCCAGAGACTCGGCGGCGTCCTCCACCAGCAGGGCATTGTTGCGGTCACAGACGGCGCGAATCTGCTCCAGCTTGGCCGGGGTTCCGTAGAGATGAACCAGGACCACCAGCTTCACCTCCGGGAAGCGGAGAAAGGCCCGCTCCAGCGCCGCCGGGTCCATATTCCAGGTCTCGTATTCCGAGTCGATGAAAACCGGCTCGCCGCCCTCATAGAGGACGGGATTCACGGTGGCGGCAAAGGTCAGATCGCTGCAAAACACCCGCTTTCCCGCCAGGGCGCCCAGGGCCGGGTCCGGCTCGCCGTAGAGCTTCACCGCGGCGGCGCGGACGGCCATATGCAGGGCGGCGGTGCCGGAGGCCAGCGCGACAGACTTGGGCCTGCCCACCAGCTCCGCGATATTTTGCTCCACCCGGTTGATATTCTCCCCCACGGTGGATACCCAGTTGGTATCAAAGGCCTCCCGGATATAGCGCAGCTCCTCCCCGTGCATGGTGGGAGAAGACAGATACACTCTCGATTCAAAGGGTTCTGTCTGCTTGATATTTGCATGCGCGAACTGATCCATACCTACTACCTACTTTGTCGAATTCAGAATGTTGCGGCAAACAACTATTAATTATATGTTTTTTTATGAATAAAGTCAATGAAAAACCCGGGGAGTTCATAGAAAAAACATACATTCTCCCCGAAGGACCCGACTCATTTCGCGGACAGCTCAACCTTGTGCCGTAGGATGGTGTAGGGCGGAACTGCCTTCGGCAGCTCCATCTGAAAGCGCATTTGCGGGGTTTTGACCTCCCGGAGGGGCTCTCCTTCCGGGCCGATGAGCTCCCCGGCGGTGAAGGTGAAGGGCCGAAGATCCGGGCCCACGGCCTCAAGCTCGTCCCCCGCGGCAAACTTGTTCCGCAGGCTCAGAGTGGCAAGTCCGATCTCCCGGCAGTCCGTCACGATGGCCACCACCTGGTATTCGCGGATGTAGCGGGAGTCCTCGTAATACTGGCCGGGCTGGCCGTAGAAGAAGCCGGTGGAGTAGTGCCGGTGGGAGATGTGCTCCACCTCGTCCCGCCAGACCGGATCCACGGGCCGTCCCGCCGCCAGATCGTCCAGCACGTGCCGGTAGGCTCCGGTGACCACCGCGGCGTAATAGGCGCTCTTGGCCCGACCCTCGATCTTCAGGCAGTCCACCCCCGCAGCCATCAGATCGTCCAGATGGTCGATCATGCACATATCCCGGGAGTTCATGATATAGGTACCCTTTTCGTCCTCGAACACGGGGAAATACTCCCCGGGCCGCTTCTCCTCCATCAGATAATACTGATAGCGGCAGGGCTGGGCGCAGGCGCCCCGGTTGGAG
This sequence comes from uncultured Clostridia bacterium, assembly GCA_946539175.1. Lineage (GTDB taxonomy): Bacteria > Bacillota > Clostridia > Oscillospirales > Oscillospiraceae > JAFRPC01. The sequence goes on from CAMNHH010000004.1 coordinate 26,230, forward strand.
TCCCGGCCCGTCATATAGTTGGACAGCAGGCAGCGGCCCGAGTAGGACACGCACATGGCCCCGTGGGCGAAGACCTCGATCTCCAGGCTTTTCGGCGTTTTGGCCCGGATGGCGGCGATCTCCTCCAGAGACAGCTCCCGGGCCAGCACCACCCGCTTGGCGCCCAGCTCATGCCAGGCGTTGGCGGAGGCATGGTTTGCAACGCTTACCTGGGTGGAAACGTGAAGCTCGCAGCGGGGAGCGTATTTCTGGGCCATACGAAAGGCGCCCAGATCCGCCACGATCAGCGCGTCCGCTCCGCAGTCGTTCAGCAGCTCCAGATGGGCCGGCAGCCCCTCCAGCTCCCGGCCTCTGGCCATGGTGTTCACGGTGCAGTGGACCCGGACCCCCCGGTCATGGGCCAGCTTCACCGCCACAGGCAGCTCCTCCGGGCTGAAGTTCCCGGCGAAGGAGCGCATGCCGAAGCTGGTCCCCGCCAGATACACCGCGTCCGCCCCGTAGCGCACCGCCATATTCAGTTTTTCCATGTCCCCCGCGGGAGACAGCAATTCCGGTTTTTTCAATTCCATACGATAAAATTCCGATCCCTAATCCGGCACGATGGGCGCGTACTGGTCCGAGTTGACGAAGGCCTCGAAGTCCTGCGAATTGGTGAAGAAGTGGTTGACCCCGTCCTTGCCGGTGGCAAAGTAATAGTATTCCGTCTCCTCCGGGAACAGCACCGCCCGGATGGAGTTCAAGCCCGGGTTGCAGATGGGCCCCACCGGGATGCCGGGATACAGATAGGTGTTGTAGGGGCTGTCCAGCTCCGAGGAGAAGCTCGTGCCCATGAGCTTGGCCCCGTAGAATACGGTGGAGTCCATGCCCAGCTTGGGCACCTCCCAGTTATTCAGACGGTTATACATGACGGAGGCCACCTTGGGCCGCTCGTCATCGTTGGCCGCCTCGCCCTCCACGATGGAGGCCATGGTCAGCAGCTCCCGCAGGCTGTATTCGCTCTCCTCGATGGCCGCCAGATCCTCCTCGGTGAGCCGGGCGTTGAAGTTCCGCAACAGTCGGGCCAGCACGTTCTGGGGCTCGTCCTTCAGATAGAACTCATAGGTGTCCGGGAAGAGGAAGCCCTCCAGCCGGTTGGTCTGACCGTAGGGGATGCCCTTCAGGAACTCATAGTCAAACTTGTAGTTGGCGGCGGCGTCCTCCAGCTTCTCCCGGCTGCAGACCCCGTTTTTCTCCATCAGATCGAAGATCTCATAGCAGTCGGCGCCCTCCATGATCATCAGCGTGATCACCTCCCGGGAGCCGGCGCTGGCCATGAGATTGTTCACCAGGGCGTGGTAGTCGTAGGACAGCTTGATCTTGTAGACGCCGGGGTCAAAGTAGTTCTCTGAGCCGGTGAATTTGCAGTAGAGCTTGAACAGCCACTCGTACTCGATTGCGCCAGCCTCCTTGAGGGTGGCGGTGATGGTGTCCAGATCGTCGTTGTCGTTGATCTCCACCTCCACATACTCGTCGGGCCTGGTCAGGGCCAGCACGTCGTCGGCCCATTTCCAGCCCCATTTGGCGGCCAGGAGACCCAGCCCCACGGCGATGCCCACAAAGAGCAGTACCCAGAACAGCCGGGGGAAGCGCAGGCGCTTCAAGCGGCGGGGCCGCTTCTCCGCCTTGGCGGGGGGCTCCGCTGCCGGTTCCTGGTATTCGCCGTAATCGTCAAAGGTATTGCCGAAGTCCGGGGTAAAGACCTGGGTCTCATCCTGCCGCAGGTTCTTTTGTTCGTTTTCGTTCACGTTTGTTCCTCCGATTCGAGGATCGGGGATCCTGGATCCCGATCTCTATTTCACCCAGACGATCTGCTTCGCGATCCGCTCCGCCTCGTCGCTGCCCTTCAGAGCCCGGATCAGTGCCAAGGCAAAGTCCACAGAGGCCCCCGCAGCCCGGCCTGTGATCAGGCGTCCGCTGCATACCGCGTCGGCGTCCTGAATGCGGGCCTCCCCCATCTCCGGCTCCTTGCCGGGATAGCAGACGGCGGGACGGTCCTCAACGATGCCCAGCTTCGCCAGGATGGTGGGTGCGGCGCAGATGCCGCAGACGTATTTTCCTCCGTCCCAGGCCTTCCGCACCAGCTCCAGGGCCTGCTTGGAGGCCAAAAGAGACTGGACCCCCCGCAGGCCGCCGGGCAGCACCAGCATCTCCATGTTCTCCGGGTCGACGGCCTCCAGGGGCAGATCCGCCCGGACGCTGACGCGGTGGGAGCCCTCGATCTGCATGCCGTTGACCCCCACCAGGGCCACCTCCAGCCCCGCCCGCCGCAGCAGGTCGCAGGGCGTCAGGGCCTCGATCTCCTCAAAGCCGGTCCCCAACAGGATATAAACCATGGTCGTACCTCCCGATTAAAGAATCTGTCTGACATATCGAATGATTTCCTCGTGGATGTCCTCCACGGAGCGGAGCTGCCCCTCCCGGGCGCAGGAAACGACCCGCCAGCCGTAGAAGGCGGCGGCCTCCAGGCCGGTCTGGCGGCAGAGCCGCAGATAGGCCTCGTCCTTTTCGTGGATGTCCGCGTGGGTGTGGGTATCCCGCTCCCGCTTCCGCATCAAAGACTCACTGAGCTCCGTGGGCATGTCCAGATACAGCACCAGATCCGGCACCGGCAGCCCGAAGCGGACAAACTCCAGATCGTAGAGCCAGCGGTAGAAATCCGGCCGCGAGGGCTCCATCAGCTTGGAGGCCTGGTGTACCGCGTTGGAGCTGGTGTAGCGGTCCGAAAGGATCAGCCCGCCCCCCCTGTAATAGTCCCCCCAGGCCTTCCGGTAGGAGGCGTAGCGGTCCACCGCGTAGAAGGTGGAGGCCGCGTAGGCGTTCACGTCGTTGGGATTCTGGCCGAACTCCCCGCCCAGATACATGCGGATCAGGGCCGAGGACGGCTCCTGATACTGGGGAAATACGATGGTGCGGAACTCCGTTCCCTCCTCTGCCAGCCGCTTTTTCAGCAGCTCGAACTGCGTGGACTTCCCGGACCCGTCGGTGCCCTCCAAAACGATCAATTTTCCCATTTCCAGCTCTCCTGTTCTCTATCGCCTATTCTCTATCGACGATCGCCTGCTGTCTATTGCCGATTGCCTACCGCCTTCACCAGATACTTCGGAAGCCTTGTCATGCGGCCGATGCGCCTGGGCTCCTTGCAGAGGCGGTAGAACCACTCCAGATTGGCCTTGATCATCCAGTCCGGGGCCCGCTGCACGTTGCCCGCGAAGCCGTCCAGACTCCCGCCCAGGCCCGCCATGAGCCGCACCGTGGGCATTTCATGCTGATGGGCGAACATGAAGCGCTCCTGCTTCGGGGCGCCAAGGCATACGAAGAGGGCCTCCGCGCCGGCGGCGTTGATCTTCTCCACCACCGGGGCCTCCTCCCGGAAATATCCGTCCGCGGTGCCGCAGATCACGAGACCCGGGGCGATTTCCTTCATTTTCTCCGCGGCCTGCTCCGCCACGCCGGGCTTGGAGCCCAGAAGATAGAGCCGCGTGCCCCGGCGGGCAAAGACGGAGAGCATATTCCGGGCAAAGTCGATGCCCGCCACCTTGCCCTTCAGAGGGGTCCTGCGAAGCTTGGCCGCCAGCACGACGCCGGCCCCGTCGGGCAGGATCAGATCCGCCCGGTTCAGCAGGGCGCAAAAGTCCGGGTCCCTGGAGGCGTCGTAGCCGATCTCCGCGTTGGGAGTCACCACCACGGCCGCCTTGTCCCCCTCCAGAAAGCCCTCCCCGATGGCAAGGGCCTCCTTCATATCCACGTTGTCAAACTTTATGCCGAGTATATCCTGTTTCATGGCAGTTCTCCCTGAAGTCGTAAAATTCTGTTTATATAGTATACCAAATCACGGGGAAAACATCAAGCATTTTTTCATGCCGCCGGCGCGGGGCCCTCCGCTTCGCCGCCGCTTTTTCAGAAAAAATATCGCTTAAGCCAAAAAAGATTGTTTTTTCCATTTACAAATTGTAAAAATTCTGATATATTATAGAAGTCAAAATACGGGACCCGTGTCCCTTTGATTAGGAGGTAATTCCCTTGCAAAGAAAATTCAAGACGATGGACGGCAATACCGCTGCCGCGCACGTCAGCTACGCCTTCACGGAAGTTGCGGGCATCTACCCCATTACTCCGTCCAGCCCGATGGCTGACTACGTGGACCAGTGGTCCGCCCAGGGCCGTGAGAACATCTTCGGCAACCGCGTCAAGGTCATTGAGATGCAGTCTGAGGCCGGCGCCTCCGGCACTGTGCACGGCTCTCTGGCCGCCGGCGCTCTGACCACCACCTACACCGCTTCCCAGGGTCTTCTGCTCATGATCCCCAACATGTACAAGATTGCTGGCGAGCTGCTGCCCGGTGTGTTCCACGTCTCTGCCCGTACCGTCGCCACCCACGCGCTGAACATCTTCGGCGATCACTCCGACGTCTACGCCTGCCGTCAGACCGGCTTCGCCATGCTCTGCGAGACCAACCCCCAGGAGGTCATGGATCTAGGCGCCGTCGCCCATCTGGCCGCCATCAAGGGCCGCGTCCCCTTCATCAACTTCTTCGACGGCTTCCGGACCTCCCACGAGATCCAGAAGATCGCCATCTGGGACTATGAGGACCTGAAGGAAATGTGCGACATGGACGCCGTCAAGGCCTTCCGCGAGCACTGCCTGAACCCCAACCGTCCCGCCATGCGCGGTTCCCATGAGAACGGCGACATCTTCTTCCAGCACCGTGAGGCCTGCAACAAGTACTACGACGCGCTGCCCGCCATCGTGGAGGAGTACATGGATAAGGTCAACGCCAAGCTGGGCACCAACTACAAGCCCTTCAACTACTACGGCGCCCCCGACGCGGAGCACATCATCATCGCCATGGGCTCCATCGTGGACGTGGCCGAGGAAGTCATCGACTACCTCAACGCCAACGGCGAGAAGGTCGGCCTGGTGAAGGTCCGTCTGTACCGTCCCTTCTGCCCCGACAAGCTGCTGGCCGCCATCCCCGCCACCGTCAAGAAGATCGCGGTCCTGGACCGCACCAAGGAGCCCGGCGCCCAGGGCGAGCCCCTGTACCTGGACGTGGTCACTGCTCTGGCCAACGCCGGCCGGAACGACATTCAGGTCATCGGCGGCCGCTACGGCCTCGGCTCCAAGGATACGCCTCCCGCCTCCGTCTTTGCCGTGTATGACGAGCTGAAGAAGGACGAGATGAAGCGTCAGTTCACCATCGGCATCAAGGACGACGTCACCAACCTGTCCCTGCCCGAGCGTGAGCACGTGCCCGCCACTGCCGCGGAAGGCACCATCGAGTGCAAGTTCTGGGGTCTCGGCGGCGACGGTACCGTTGGTGCCAACAAGAACTCCATCAAGATCATCGGCGACCACACCGACAAGTACGTCCAGG
>CAMNHH010000005.1 GCA_946539175.1 uncultured Clostridia bacterium
GGGCCGATGTGGGCACCGGCCCCTACGATGATACAAATCCCGATCTATCTCTCGGTAATGACCGCCGGAGCGGAATCATCCTGGAAGGTGATCCGGATGATCTGGCCCGTTTTCAATGCGGCGGCTTCTTTTACGAGCCTTCCGCTCTCGTCGGAAACCACAGCGTAGCCCCGGCCCAGGACCTTAAGGGGACTCATGGCGTCCAGGGCGGCGGCGTTCTCCGCCAGTCGGGCCCGCCTGCTTTGGAGCAGGGCCCCGTAATTCCGCAGCAGGGCCTCCGCCCCCTGATCCAGCCGCAGACGGCGGTCCCGGATCAGCTGCATGGGGTCCCGCAGCACCGGGCGGCTCTCCAGGCTCTCCAGGCGGCGGCGGGCGGTCTGGGCCTGCCGCTGCAGGGCGGCGGCCAGCTGCTTTCGCAGGGCCTCAATCTGGGCTCTGAGCTCCGTCTGATCCGGGACGGCCAGCTCCGCCGCGTTGGAGGGAGTGGCGGCCCGCAGGTCCGCCGCGAAATCGGAGATGGTCACGTCCGGCTCGTGGCCCACGGCGGAGATCACCGGGATCCGGGAGGCGAAGATGGCTCTGGCCACCGGCTCCTCGTTGAAGGCCCAGAGATCCTCCATGGAGCCCCCGCCCCGGCCCACGATCAGAAGCTCGCAGAGCTGCTCCCGGTTGGCGTAGGCAATGGCCCGGGCGATCTCCCCGGCGGCCTCGCTCCCCTGGACCCGCACCGGCAGCAGGATCACCTTGGACAGCGGATAGCGCTTGCCCAGGATCCGCAGCATGTCGTGGACCGCTGCCCCCGCCGGGGAGGTGACGATGCCGATGCGGTGAGGAAAGGCCGGCAGGGGCTGCTTGTGGGCCTCGTCAAAGAGGCCCTCCCGCCAGAGCCGGTCCTTCAGCTGCTCAAAGGCCATTTGCAGGTCCCCCGCCCCGTCGGGGATCAACCGACTGCAGTAGAGCTGATAGGCCCCGTCCCTGGGATAGACCGACACCCGCCCCACCGCCAGCACGGACATGCCGTTCTGGGGCTTGAAGCGCAGGCCGTAGGCGGCGCTGCCCTTGAACAGGACGCAGCGCAGGGAGCCCTCCTGGTCCTTCAGACTAAAGTAGTGGTGCCCCGAGGGGTAGAGCTTGTAATTGCTGATCTCGCCCCGGACGCACACGTTCTGCAGGGCCGGCACGTTGTCAAAGGCGGCCTTGATCAGATTGTTCAGTTGTGTGACGGAGAGGATGTTTGTTTCCTGCATGGTGTTCGGATGAAATTCCTTTCATCGGGATTTGACGCGCCGCGCCGGACAAGTCCCGATCTATCGTGTACGTGCCCGCTCACAGGCCAGGGCGGTCAGGACCGCGACGCCCATGGCGTTGTCGGTGGAGTATCGGGGCTCCCCGAAGATGGCGTCCGGCATACTGCGGCGCAGCATGGCGTTGGAGGCCACGCCGCCGGAGAAGAGCACCGGCAGATCGTATGTCTTCCGGGCGTTGGCGCTGGCCTTCTTCACGGCCTCCACCACGGACCGCAGGGCGAAATACGCCGTTTCCGCAGACGTCGCGCCCTTGGCGTAATAATTCTGCACCTGGTTCTGGACGCCGGAAAGGGAGAATTCGCAGCCGTTCACCTTCACCCGGAAGAAGTCGTTCGACCGGATCCCGGCCGCGGCAGCGTCCAGGGCCTTGCCCGCAGGAAAGTCCATCTGAAGCAGCTGCCCCGTCCGGTCAATGAGCTGGCCCGCGGAGATGTCAGTGCTGCCGCCCAGCCTCCGGCAATCGATCTCCCCCGCCGGGCTGGAATGGACCAAAAGCAGCTCGGTGGTGCCGCCGGACAGATGCCAGGCCAAAAAATCGGAGCCCAGCAGCTCCAGCCGTCCCGCGGACCAGAGCACCGCCGCGATATGCCCCTGCTGGTGGGAAAATTCATACAGGGGCACGTGGAGGGCCGAGGCCAGGACCCGGGCCTGGGACTCCCCCGCCAGAAAGCAGGGCATGTAGGAGCCCTCCACGGCCCTGGGCCGGGTGCTGACCCCCACGGCCCCAATGCTGCCGGGATCCACATGGGCAAAGAGCCTGTCGGACAGCTCCGGCAGGCGCTTGATATGAGAAAACAGGGCCTCCGATTGGCGAAGGCCCAATTCTCCCGCCTTCACCGGCAAAAGCCGGGAGACGTTCTCCCCCGCCGTACCGTCAAAGGCGGCGACAGAGCTGGTGTAATTGCTGGTGTCGAAGCCGATAAAGATCATGCTTCCGGCCTCTGCTCCCGGGAGAAGCTCCCCAAAACGCCGTTGACGAAGGCCACGGTCTCCGGCTCCTCGTACTTCTGGGCCAGCTTCACCGCCTCGTTGATGGCCACGTTCACGGGCACGTCCTCCACGTAGAGGGCCTCATACATGGCAAGCTCCATCACAGCCCTGGCCAGCCGGGAGATCCGGGACACGTTCCAGCCGATGGAGTATTTGGCCAGATAGCCCTCCAGCTCCTGCTGCCGGGCGCAGACCCCCTCCACGGCGGCCTGGATGTAGCGCCGCTGCTTGTCGCCGGGCTTGTCGGTGTAGACCTCGTTCTCCCCGCTCAGAAGCCGGTAGTAGGTCTCCTCAAAGCGATTTTCCAGCACCGTCCGGGGGTCCTCGCCGGTACACTGCACGGCGTAAATCAGGTGGACGGCGATCTCTCTGGCCGCGGATCTGGTCATAAGCGCTCCGCTCATGCCTGCTTCCCCATGGAGATGCCGGTGACGTTCACGTCCACGCGGCTGACCTTCAGGCCGGTCATAGACTCCACGGCGTTGGTCACGGCGTTCTGCACGTTCTTGGCGATCTCCATCACGGAATGGCCGTAGATCACCACCAGACTGCACTCCACCTCCACGAACTCGCTGCAGAGGGTGACGCGGATGCTCTTGCGGTCGTTCTTCTGGTTGGCCACGCCCTCCACGTCCCGCAGCGCGGCCAGGGCCACGGTGGTGATGACCTCCTCGTTGATGCTCAGGCTGCCGTTTTCCAGCTCCTGGGTCATATAATCCTTCGTTTCAGCCATGTTAGCTTCCTCCTTCGTATCGCTATAAATATCTTTTTCCCATTGTATCACAAATTGGGAAAAAAACAACCGCTATTTTTCATTTTACCTCGATAATTCTGATCTGGGGCAGCTCGTAATCCGTCTGGGCCAGGACGATGTCGGTCAGCACCGCCACGTCCGCCTCCGAAAGGCCCTGGGAGGCCACCGCCAGGTCGATGCCCTCCTCGGTCATGTAGGCCACACAGTCGGCAAAGCCCTTGGAGCGGACCAGGCTCTCCACCGAGGCCTCCGCCAGAGACAGCTTCACGATGCCCTCCAGCCGCAGGCTGCTGGCGGAGACGTCCTCGTCCTGCCCCGCGTAGGAGATGGTCTCCTGCAGCAGATGCACCGCGCTGTCCCGGCTCTGCTGGCGGCTCAGCCGCAGCCGGGCAAAGACCTGCTCCGCGGTCTCGGCCTCCACGCTGCCGGTGTTGGCCAGCTTCTCGGCGTCGGAGGCCTTGGAGGCCAGCACCAGGGAGGCCTCGTCCGTCAGCTTCCCCGCGTCCAGGGTGGAGACCAGATCCGCCGCCCTGGCTTCCTCGTAGCGCCAGTTGAGATAGATGCCCCCGCAGACCAGCACCAGGATGGCTGCCACGACGGCGTTTCGTTTCCAGGTTTTCATGCTCATTCCCCTTTACTTCATTTTCAGAACTGTGATCTGATCCGCGCCCAGGCCCAGCAGTGCCGACACCGCGGAGCAGATGGACAGGCGGACCCTGTCTTCCCCGCCGCCCTCCGCCACGATCAGCGCCCCCTGAAAGGCCGGGAAAGCCCTGGTCACGACCACCGCTTCATTGTATGCGCTGCCCTGGCTCTGCATGACGGTCTTTTCCTCCCGGCTCAGGGCGGTCCCCTCCCCCTCCGGGCGCTGGGTCCGGACGCTGTCGCTCTGATATTCGGTTCGGACCCCGGTTTTCAGACTCAGCATCACCTGAACGCTGCCCGCCCCGTCGATCTGGCTCAGAAGGGCCTCCAGCTGCCGCTCCATCCGCCGTGCGTAGGCCTCCGGGTCCTCCTCCGGCATGGGCGAGGCCGGAAGGCTCTGCTCCGGCTGGGGCTCCGGGACGGCTTCGCCCCGGGTCGGCCAGAGCAGCAGCCCCAGCCCCAGCAGCAGGATCAGAGCCGGATACTTGAAGCGCTCCAGCCAGGCCGGAAGCCGGAGCCCCAGCTTTCCCTCCGGCCTCATCCGCCCACCCAGCTTTGCCGCTCCGGGGGGATCTCCAGCTCCCGCAGCAGCAGCGCGGAGAGGGCCTCCCGCTGGGTCCGGGTCCAGAGGCCCCGCAGCTCCGCGCGGTAGGGAACGAAGGCACCGCCCGCCCCCCGCTCCGCCGTCACCGCGCAGGCAAGCTCCAGCCCCAGCTCCCTCGCCCGCTCCGCGATCCAGGCGGCGGTCTGCTCCTCCACCAGCCTTTGCAGGATTGTTTCGTTGTCCAGCCTGGCCGACTCCTGCCGCTGGCTCCGGGTCAGCCCCGTCACCAGATCCGGCAGCCGGGACAGATCCACCTGCAGCAGGGGCCCCAGGGCCGTCAGGATCATCAGACAGCCCCCGCAGAGGGCCAGGGCCCTGGCGCCACGCCTTTCCCGAAGCAGGGCCCCGCTCAGAGCGATCAGAAAGCCGCAGAAGATCAGACGCAGAAGATAGCTTTTGATGGCAGTCATGGGTTCACCGTCCGGATACAGAGTACGAGGATCATCAGGCTGAAGAGCCCCGCCATGGCGCTGAAGGCCAGCACCAGACCCATGGCACGGCTGAGCTGCTCCAGCAGCGCCCCCTGGCTGCCCCTGCCGAAGAGGCCGCAGAGGCCCGTCCCCAGCTTCAGCAGCAGATATTGCAGGCCGATCCGCAAAAAGGGCCCCAGGCAGATGCCCAGCACCGCCAGAAGGCCGTAGAGCCCCACGGAGCTTCGCAGCAGGGCGGCGGCGGAGAGCAGAGAGCCGGAGGCCTCGGAGACCAGGCCCCCCACCACCGGCACCATGCCGGCAATGGCACTGCGGAGCAGCCGCAGCTTCTGGGCGTCCAGACTCCCGGCCACCAGGCCCGTCAGAGACAGGACCCCGGAGTAGCCCCACATGAGGAGCTTCACCCCGGTGCTCAGCAGCCACAGCAGGAAGCGCCGCAGCTGCCCCAGCTGACTCAGCCCCAGCCCGGCCTCCCCGAAGCTCAGCAGCAAAAACAGATAGAGCATCGGCACCAGCAGCTCCGGAATCAGACTCTGGAGCAGATCCAGAAGGCCCATGCCTAAGCCGGAGACCGCCGCTGAGGCAGGGCTGCCGGAAAGCGCCATCAGGCTTCCCATCACCGGCAGCAGCAGCCGGGTGTAGGTGTGGAGCTCCCGGATCATCTCCGTCCCCAGGGGGATCATGCCCCCGAAGGCGGGCAGGCAGGCCGCCCCGACGCAGAGGGTCCCCACCAGGGGGACGGCGGCCTTGCCCCGGGGACTGTCCTCCAGAAGGGCGCAGAGCAGGGCGGAGGCCAGCAGCATCCCCAGGCAGCGCAGCCCCTCCCGGAGCCCCGTTTCCGGCAGCCTCGCCAGGCTCCGGCCCAGCAGCTCCAGGGCCCGGGCCCCGATGCCCTCCACCGCCCCGTCGTAGGGGCCGATCTGCTGCAGCACCTCGCTTCGCAGCCCCTCTTCCGGCCGGATCTCCCGGGCCAGCTCCTCCTTCAGATCCCCCTCCGCCGCAAGCCCCGGCAGCGCGCAGAGGGACAGCAGCAGGGGAAGCGTCAGAAAAGCCAACAGCAGTCTCAAGGATATTTTCATCATACACGCATTCATGTTTCGTCCGGCAGAGCCCTCGTCCGCCCACGTCGCCCCGTCACGCCAGCGCCTCGATCAGCGCCAGCACTGCCTGCAAAAGGGGCAGGCTGACGGCCAGGCAGAGGACGCTGCCCCCCAGTTCCACCAGCTTGGACAGGGCGGCCTGTCCCGCGTCGGCGCAGACGGAGGCGGAGAGCTCCGTCAGAAGGCCCAGGCCCAGGCAGCGCCACAAGGGCTTCAGCATGGCCCGGTCCAGCTCCGCTTTTTCCGCCAGGGCCTCCGCCAGGCCCAGGACCGGTCTGAGCCCCTCCAGCAGGATCCCGGCCCCGGCGGCGCAGGCGAAGAGGCTCAGGGCCAGGGCCAGCTCCGGGCTCTGCTTCTTGACAACGAGAGCCAGAAAGGCCGCCGCCAGGGCCAGGGCAAAGAGCTTGATTCCCGTCTGCGTCAAAAGTGGAACAGATCCTTTACCAGGGCGAATAGATCCGCGATCTTCTCCACCACGATCATCAGTACCACCACCAGCCCCGCCAGGGTGGTCATGGTGGCCTGCTCCTCCCGGCCGGAGCGGACCAGCACCTGGTTCAGAATGGAGATGATGATACCCACGGCGGCAATCTTGAAAATCAGATCGATCTCCATCAGAGCACCAGCACCAGCATCGCCGCTCCGGCGGTCAGACCCAGGACCTGATAGCTCCGGCAGCGCCCCTCCATCTGGGTCTCCAGTTCCTCCAGCAGACGGGCCAGCTCCGCGTCCGCCAGCTGCAGCTGCCGCAGCTCCCCCTCCCGATCGTTGAGCCCGAAGCGGTCGAAGACCCGCTCCAGGCAGCGGCGGGCCGGGCCCGGCAGGGCCAGCCCCGCGGCGACGCAGGCCCGTTCTGCCGGATTCTCGCCCCAGCCCCGGGGCTTTTCACTCTGCTCCGCCAGGTAGGTGAAGAAGCGCTCCACGGCCCGGGTCCGGCCCGCCCCCGCCCGGCGGCACAGGGGGCCGCAGGGGGTGGCTGCGAAGGCGATCTCCGTCCCCATGCTCCCCAGGGCGGCCCGCAGATCCAGAAGCTCCTCATGGGTCCGCCGCAGGCGCCGGGCCGCGTGGATCCCCGTCCAGGCGGAGGCCGCCACGATCATGGCGCTTCCCGCCAGCTTCAGCAATTCCATTCTCGATCCTTTCACAGCGTATGCTCCGGTCCGGCAGGATCAGAGCAAGATTTTCAAACAGCTTCGCCTGCAGCAGCAGCCGGTACACCGGCCGCCGCAGCAGATCCTCCCGGGCGGCTCCGTGGGCCGTGGCCAAAAAGCGGACCCCGCAGTAGGAGGCCGCCGTCAGGGCCTCCACGTCCGCCGGGCTCGTGATCTCGTCCACCGCAATCCACGCGGGGGCCATGGCCCGTGTCAGCAGCTCAATGCCCTCCGCCTTGGGGCAGCCCGTCAGCACGTCCGTTCGCCGTCCCACCGGAAGCTGGGGCAGGCCGTCCCGGCAGGCCGCCAGCTCGCCCCGCTCGTCCACCAGGCCAACCCGTTCTCCGAAGCGGTCGGCGCACTGCCGCACCAGATCCCGCAGCACCGTGGTCTTTCCGGCCCCGGGCGGACCCAAAATCAGGGTGGAGCCGGGATTCGCCCAGAGGAAGGAGGCCGCCGCATCGGCGCAGCCGGGCCTGGCCCGGGCCAGCCGCAGATTCAGACTCTGCAGCTGCCGCAGGGTGCTGATCCGGCCCTCCCGCAGGCAGACGGTCCCGCAGAGCCCCAGCCGGTGTCCCCCCGGCAGGCTCAGATAGCCCCGGCGAAGCTGCTCCTCCACCGCGTAGACGGAGTTGCCGGAGGCCCGCCGCAGGATCTGCTCCAGCAGACCCGGCTCCGCCGGGGGCAGAGACGGGTCCAGATACAGCTCCCGTCCCCCGCTGACCCAGGTGGGCCGCACCCCCGCCCGGAAGCGCAGTTCCTCCGTACAAGCTCCCTTTTCCTCCAGCAGCCGCTCCGCCGCGTCCCCGTAGGGGGCCGGAAACAGCTGCGGAATCCGCTCCAACGCTTTGTCCATCCCGCATCACCTGGGACAGGGTATGCGCCTCGCGCCGGGTTTATGCCCATGCAAAAACCCCGCGGGAGAGAGCTCCCGCGGGGCATATAGATCTGGCCTGGTCGTTCAGGCCCTGTGCGCTCTGCCCTTGCTGAACAGATTCCACAGGGGGCCGGAGAGGCAGACGGAGGAATAGCAGCCGCACACGATGCCGATGCAGATGGGCAGGGCGAAGTTCCGGATGGAGCTGACGCCCAGGATCAGCAGCATCAGCATCACGATCAGCGTAGTGACGGTGGTGTTGATTGAGCGGGTCATGGTGTCCCAGATGGAGGTATCCACGATCTGGGCGAAGTTGCCGGTCTTCATGTTCTTGCGGTTCTCCCGGACCCGGTCAAAGACCACGATGGTGGCGTTGATGGAGTAGCCCAGGATGGTCAGCGCGGCGGCGATGAAGTTGATGTTGAAGGGGATGCGGAAGATCACGTAGAAGCTCAGCATCACCAGCAGGTCGTGGACCAGGGCGCAGACCGCCGCCAGACCGGACTTGAACTCAAAGCGGAAGGCGATATACACCAGGATCAGCAGCACCGCCACCAGGGAGGCCGTGAAGGCCGACCGGGACAGGTCTCTGCCCACGGAGGCGGAGACCCGCTCCACCTGATAGCCCTGCTCGATGTCCACGTCGTAGGCCTGGGCAACGGCGTTGCGGACGGCCTCCACCTCCTCGTCCGTCAGCTCCAGCGCCTTGATCCGCAGTCCGTTGGAGCCGGAGGAGGTCACGGAGGAGGGAGACTTGCCGATGGCCTGGCTGAAGAGCTCGGCGGCCCGGTCGGTGACATTCTTGTCCACCTGGGTGGGAAGCTGGAACTCAAAGGTGGTGCCGCCCACGAAGTCGATGTCGAAATTGAACAGGCCCTGCACGCCGCAGACGGTGAGAATGAGACTCACCAGACCCACGGAGACCAGGATCAGAGAGAGAATGCCAAAGAGCTTGAAATGCTTGGTAAAGCTGAAGCCTCTGAACTTTTCCATCATGTCAGCGCCTCCTTTCTTACACGCAGTAGAGCTTGAGATTCGTGATCTTCAAGCCCACGGCGGCCTTCAGCAGCACCCTGGTGAGCACCAGCATTACCAGCATGGACAGGGCCACGCCGATCAGCAGGGTCACGGCAAAGCCCAGGATGGTGCCGGTGCCCTGCCACAGCAGCACGAAGCCCGCGATCATGGTGGTCACATTGGCGTCGATGATGGCCAGCATGGCCCGCTTGTAGCCGGATTCGATGGCAAAGCGCAGGGTCTTGCCCAGCCGCAGCTCCTCCTTGATGCGCTCGTAGATGATGACGTTGGCGTCCACGGCCATGCCCACGGTGAGGATGATGCCCGCGATGCCGGGCAGGCTCAGATTCACGTGGAGCACGGAGATGGCCACGGCAAAGAGGGCCGCGTAGGCCGCCAGGGCCACGCAGGAGATGACGCCCATGAGCCGGTAGACCGCGATCATGAAGACCATCACCAGGATCAGCCCGATCAGACCCGCCAGCAGGCTGGTGGACAGGCTCTTTTCGCCCAGGGAGGCGCCGATGGTCTGCTGCTTGGCGGTGCTCAGCTCAAAGGGGAGCCGGCCCGCGGAGATGATCTTGGCCAGGTAGCGGGCGTACTCCTCCGGGTTCTCCACCGAGCCGATGGAGATGACCACGGTGTCGGTGTCCAGCTCCTCGGTGACATAGGGTCTGGAGATCTCCTCGCCGTCCATCTGGATGGCCAGATAGCTCTCGCCATCGGCCCGGGCGCGAACCTTGTTGGAGGCCTCGTGGAGCTTCTCCCGGCCCGCAGCGGTCAGCTCCAGCTTCACGTGGGGGCGGGAGATGCCGGTGGAGTCCATGGGAGAGTTCTCGTACTCGGCCCCGGCCACCTCGGAGCCGGTGAGCCAGACGGTGCCGTCGGCGTCCACGAAGCTCACCACGGCGGTGGCGCCCAGCTCCTGCACGGCCTTCTCCGGATCCTCCACGGAGGGGATCTCCACCACCAGCCGCTGCTCGCCGGAGATGTAGCAGTTGGCCTCGGTGTAGCCCAGCGCGTCCAGACGCTGCTGCATCATGGTCCGGGCCACCTCCATGCCCTCGGCCAGGTTGGCGCTGTCAAAATCGGCGGGAATGACAGCCTCATAGGTGATCTCCGAGCCGCCCACCAGATCCAGACCCAGGACCACGCCCCGGGAAACCGGCTGGATGAAGCCGCCGATCCCGTGCAGGGCCGCAAAAAACAGCGCCCCCACCACCAGGAACACGATCACCAGGGTGATAACGGATTTTTTCATGAAATCTGCTCCTTTTCTTGGAATTTCCAAGGTATTATACAATATAGTTCCACGTCCGTCAACAAGAAAATCAGCCGCCGCGGTCCGGGTCCTCCTGCTCTGCCCGGGGCATGAAAAAATCGGACGCCTTTGCGGACGTCCGATTTGGGATTTACTGCTTTCTGCCGATCTTCAGCAGCCGGAGAATCACCGGAGCCAGGACCACGTTGATGCCCAGCTCAATCAGGAAGTTGACGCCGGCCAGGCCCAGGAAGGCGTAGGCCACGGGGTTCTCGAAGCCCGCGCCCTTGCCCCACTCGGTGATGGTGGGCCAGAAGAAGAGCTTGCAGCCCACCAGGAACAGGCCCGTGTTCACCACGGGCGCCGTCACGGCGGCGCAGATGATGGCAAAGTATTCGTTGACCTTTTCCAGGGCCCGGAACACCAGACCGGCGCAAAGACCGGCGCAGCAGCCCTTCACCAGGACGGTGAGCACGGTGCCCACGGCGGAGATGGGGAAGAAGGCGGTGGCGCCGCCGGTGACCAGCACCATGACGGAGAAGACGAAGCCCAGCCAGGCGCCTGCCAGGGGTCCCAGCAGGGCCGCCCCCAGCACGATGGGCACCAGCACGAGGGAGATGGACACGCCGGGTACGGGCTGCACGTAGTTGCCCAGCAGCTGCAGCACGGCCACGATGGCGGTGAGCATGGCGGTCAGCGCGATCTGTCGGGCGCCGAAGGTCTTTTTGCGAGTTTCCATATTCAGTTCCTTTCTGCTGCTGTTTCACCCTGATGTTGAATACAGCGCAACCCTTATATAACACATTCACGGAAAAAAGTAAAGTAAAATTTTCGTAAAATGCCCCGCTCCGCAACGATCAAACGCGCTGCGGGAGAGCTGTCGCGGGCGGGACTGATTCCTGCCCTGAAAGGCCCCGTCAAACGCAAAAATCTCCGTCTTGCGACGGAGATTTGTTGACAGCCTCAAGAAAATCAATAGCCTCTTCTCTTGTTCTTACGGGCGGCCTCGCTCTTCTGCTTGCGCTTCAGGCTGGGGCTGACGTAATGCTCACGCTTGCGGACCTCCTGCTGGATGCCAGCCTTCTGCACGCTGCGCTTAAACCGCTTAAGAGCATTCTCCAAGGACTCGTTTTCCTTGACCTTGATTTCAGACATTGATTTCCCTCCCTCCGACACGACCGGTTCCATCCTGGTCGCTTTCAGGGCCTTTTCAAAAGGCGTGGTTATTATACAGGTCATTTTGTCAAATGTCAAGGGAAAATTCTAAAATTTTGAATATTTTGTGGTCTGCCCCCGGAGCGGCTGCAGATCTTGCGGTCCCGCATCCCCCCTGTGATGGAAGGATCGGCTGTTTTGTGTGTTTTTTGTGAATTTTCAAATCTCTGCTTTGTAGCTGTTTGACAACTTTTCCCGTATATGCTAAGATGTATTTGGTGAAATCGGAGATTGGGCGCCCCGCAGCGCGGCGGCTCCGCTGTCCGTACCCGAATTTATTGAGGAGGAATCATCCATGGCAAAGAAACCCGTTCGTCTCTTATCCGGCTTTCTCGCGGTCCTTCTGATCCTTTCCATGCTGGTGGGCAGCTGCTTCGTTTCCGCAGCCAACACCACCACCTTCACCAACGCCCCTGAGATGTATACCTTCGTCCGCGACGGCTACAATCAGGGCAGCCAGGGCCCCATCAGCATCACCAAGGGGACTCTGAAATCCGGCTTCAGCTCCAAGACCGTCTACCTCGTCACCCTGTCCGGCACGGAGCTGGTGCTGAACCAGTCCACCGGCGTGCTCACCGACCTGCTCTCCGGCTTTAATCTCAACAACGTCTACTATTCCAACGTGGTCAGCATCATCAAGTCCAACGTGCCCAAGAACGCCAACCTGATCCTGGCAGGCCACTCCCTGGGCGGCATGATCGCCCAGCAGGTGGCGGGCAACTCCGAGATCAAGTCCCGCTACAATCTGCTCAACACGGTCTGCTTCGGCTCTCCCCTGCTGTCCGCCGGGTCCCGGGAGGGCACCGTCCGCCGCCTGGGCGACGTGTCCGATCCGGTGCCCTATCTCTCCGGCAGCCTCTTCAACAACACCCTCTGGGCCATTTTGGGTCTGAACCGGGAGGACGGCGGCTACGGCATCCGGGGCATTACCGCCCACAACCAGAGCTACTACCGCACGGATCTCTGGGGCAAGTATGACGTCACCGGCACCAAGTACGGCGGCGCCAAGCTGATCCTGGATCTGGACACCCGGACCTTCTATCAGTCCCCGGTTATTGATTGGTAAGTTTCATTCAGTTTCATATTGAGAATCGGGCCGCCCTCAGGCGGCCCGATTCTTTTTCATGAAGTTTCTTTTTTTTATGATATTTCATGAAAACCGACGGGTGGACCTGCTGATTTACGACTGGGATCTGCGGCTGGGCTTTGCGCTGCTGGACCACCGTTACAGCAACAGTCTGCCCACCATTCTCTCCACGGAGCGGAGCTTCCCGGAGCTGGTGCGCCTGGACGAGGCCATCGCGGGACGCCTCAAGGAGCGCCGCGGAAGGTATCTGATTAACATCACCCCCGAACCGGGGAAAAATTTCCGATTCGGGGGTGCGTGTCCGTTAGAAGGATTCAATTTATATTGTCGATGGGCGCAAAGGGAATCCGCCAGATATAGACCAGATCCGGATCACCCGGGATCGTCGTCAGCGTATGCTCCGCATTCATTCCGATCATCCATGGAAGGATGCAATTCCAAACGTAGGGGTTCCGAAAGGACCAGGTAACGCCGGTCAGCTTACGACCATAGGTGACAATCAAGGTATAGCTGTTGTGCTCCATCAGCGCGTTCAGCTTTGTTTTCGCTTCGAAAGGCATGTTGTCACTGGGCTTTGTCCGCATGGAGCCGCCGAACAGGAAGGAGTTGTAATAAATCTCCTCACCATAGTCCTGCGGGTCCTCCATGGGATAAGCGGCAGCCAGCTCCGGCACGGGGTTTTTGATTTCCCGGTCCAGATAAGGCAAGGCCTGCAGGGCGGTAAACAGCAGGAACAGAACGCTGAAAACCAGCAGCCGGCGGTATTTCTTTTTCCGCAGCAGCAGAAGAATCCACACCATCAGACCGGCCAAAACAGCCAGCAGCAGCCAGATTCCCAAGGGACGATCCGAGACCGTCAGCCGGGCGCAGGACGGGATCACCAGGTAAACCATCAGCGGTCCCAACGCAAAGGCCCAGATCAGCAGAGCGCCGAGGGAAGAAAGCAAGACAATGAGAATACGGAACCAGATGGGCGTCGGTTTCTTTTCGTTCAATTCACATCCCTCGTCCACTGATGCCTGATTCCTACTTGACAATCAAATTGACCAGCTTATTGGGAACGGCGATTACCTTGAAGACGTTTCCGCCGGCGCGGGCGACGGCCTTTCGGACCCACTCGTCGGCCTGGGCGAAGGACGCCAGCTCCTCGCGGCTCAGATCCGCAGGGGCCTGGATGGTGCCCTTGGTTTTGCCGTTGATCTGGATGGCGATGGTCAGCTCCTGGTCTTTGCACTTGGCCTCGTCGTACTTGGGCCAGGCGGACAGGGAGCAGAGGCCCTCGAAGCCCTTCATTTCCCAGAGCTCCTCCGCGATGTGGGGGGCGAAGGGGCTCACCAGCTGCAGCAGGGTCTTCAGCTCCGCCCGGTTGCAGCCCTTGTCCCCCAGCTGGTTCACCAGGGTCATGAGCTGGGCCAGGGCGGTGTTGGCCTTGAGCTGGTCGATGTCGGACGTAACCTTTCGGATGGTCTTGTGCATCAGATTCTCGTTGACCTTGGCGTATTCGGTCTCGCCGTCCTCCACGGTCTCGGCCAGGGCCCAGATCTTATCCAGGAAGCGCTTGCAGCCCTTGACGGAGTTGGCGGCCCAGGCGGCGGGCTTCTCAAAGTCTCCGATGAACATGATATAGGTCCGCATGGTGTCGGCACCGAATTCCTTGATGACGTCGGAGGGGTTGATGACGTTGCCCCGGGACTTGGACATCTTGATGCCGCCCTCCCCCAGGATCATGCCGTGTGAGGTGCGCTTGGCATAGGGCTCCTTGGTGGGCACAACGCCGATGTCATAGAGGAACTTGTGCCAGAAGCGGGAGTAGAGCAGGTGCAGGGTGGTGTGCTCCATGCCGCCGTTGTACCAGTCCACGGGGGTCCAGCGCTCCAGGGCCTCCCTGGAGGCCAGGGCCTGGTCGTTGTGGGGATCGGTATAGCGCAGGTAGTACCAGTTGGACCCGGCCCACTGGGGCATGGTGTCGGTCTCCCGCTTGGCGGGGCCGCCGCAGCAGGGGCAGGTTGTATTCACAAATTCGGGGATGGCGGCCAGGGGGCTCTCGCCGTCGTCGGTCAGCTCATAGCTCTCCACGTCCGGCAGCAGCAGGGGCAGCTCCTTCTCGTCCATGGGGACCATGCCGCACTTGGGGCAGTGGATGATGGGGATGGGCTCGCCCCAGTAGCGCTGCCGGGCAAAGACCCAGTCCCGGAGCTTGAAGTTCTTCTTGGCCTCGCCCAGGCCCTTCTCCACCAGCCAGTTGATGATGGCGGTCTTGGCCTCGGCCACGGAAAGTCCGTTCAGGAAATCGGAATTGACCAGGGTGCCGGTGGCCACGTCGGTAAAGGCGGCCTCCTCCACGTTTCCGCCGGCGATGACCTCCACGATGGGCAGGCCGAACTTCTTGGCGAACTCCCAGTCACGGGTGTCGTGGGCGGGCACGGCCATGATGGCGCCGGTGCCGTAGGTGGCCAGCACGTAGTCGGAGATGAAGATGGGGATTTCCTTGCCGTTGACGGGGTTGACGCCCATGACGCCCCCCAGCTTCACGCCGGTCTTGTCCTTGTTCAGCTCGGTGCGCTCCATGTCGGACTTGGAGGCGGCGGCCTTCTGATAGGCCCGGACCTCCTCCAGATTGGTGAGCCGGTCGGCCCACTTCTCCACCAGGGCGTGCTCCGGGGACAGCACCATGTAGGTGGCGCCGAAGAGTGTGTCGGGCCGGGTGGTGTAGACGGTGATCTCGTCGCCCAGGGTGGTGGCGAACTTCACCTGGGCGCCGTAGGAACGGCCGATCCAGTTGATCTGCTGGGTCTTGACCCGCTCGGGGAAGTTGACCTCCTCCAGATCGTCGATCAGCCGGTCGGCGTAGGCGGTGATCTTCATCATCCACTGGCTCCGGTCCTTGCGGATCACGGGAGCGCCGCAGCGCTCGCAGACGCCCTCCACCACTTCCTCATTGGCCAGGACGCACTTGCAGGAGGTACACCAGTTGACGGGCATCTTGGTCTTGTAGGCCAGGCCCTTCTTGAACATCTGCAGGAAGATCCACTGGGTCCACTTGTAATACTTGGGGTCGGTGGTGTTGACCTCCCGGTCCCAGTCGAAGCTGTAGCCCAGCTCCTGGAGCTGGGAACGGAAGACCCCAACGTTCCGCTCGGTGACGGCACGGGGATGGACGTGGTTCTTGATGGCGTAGTTCTCCGTGGGCAGGCCAAAGGCGTCGTAGCCCATGGGGAAGAGGACGTTATAGCCCTCCATCCGCTTTTTCCGGGCGATCACGTCCATGGCGGTGTAGGGCCGGGCGTGGCCCACGTGGAGGCCCATGCCGGAGGGGAAGGGAAACTCGATCAGACCGTAGAACTTGGGCTTGTCGCTCAGGTCCTCGGTGCGGTAGGTCTTATGCTCGATCCAGTATTTCTGCCACTTTTGTTCGATTTGTTCAAAGTCGTATTTCATGTTTCCAGCCTCTTATATTCTGAGTATGTAGGGACGAGCCGCGCTCGTCCGGCATTCGGAACGAATGCAATTTGCCGAAGGCAAATCCATTGATGCAATCGGCTGCGTGAAATCGCCCGCCGGGCGAACGTTTGCTGTGCAAACCGGACAAGCACTGCTTGTCCCTACGTTCATTTTCTCAATCGAGCGCCACGGGACGGGCGTCGTTCCACAGCCGTTCCAGATCGTAGAAGGCGCGGGTCTCGTCGGTGAAGACGTGGCAGACCAGGCTGCCGAAGTCCAGCAGAACCCAGGTGCCGCTGCGATGGCCCTCCCGGTGCAGCAGGGGCTCGCCGCAGGCGTCCACCGCCTCCTCCAGGGCGTCGCAAAGGGTCTTGACGTGGGTGTTGGAGGTGCCGGTGCAGATCAGGAAGTACTCGGCCAGCGTGGTGACCTCGGTGACCTCCAGAAGCTTGATGTGCAGGCCCTTCTTTTCCTCCAGGGCCTTGGCCGCGGTCAGGGCGATTTCTTTGGTCGTCATGTCAGAATCCTCCTTTTTTTCGGGAGTAGATTGTATGTTTGGGGTACGGCGGGCGCCATACGGGCGCCGGGGCAATCAGAAGATCTCGCCCAGCACGTCGGAGGCCACGGCGTAGAAGGTCATGGCGGTGAGCAGCAGGGAGATCAGCAGCAGGAAGCTGCCCTTCAGCCAGCCGGGAACGCCGACGCTCTCATCCTCCTGCAGCTCCTCGAATTCCTCCGGGGCGGCCTGCAGGTCCTGGGGGGTGATGCGGGACACGGGACGGGGGGCGGGACGGGACGGGGCGCGCTGCTCCGCTCCGGCGTCGCGGACAGGGGCGGGACGGTTCCGCTTGTCGGGCTCCCCAATCAGGGCGTAGAGCTCCGCCAGCAGCTGCTCGTCGTCCACCGCGTCCCGGGCGTAGCGGCCGGTGGGCTCCTTGGCGGCGGTCTCCACCGCGGCGGCCACGGAGGCATAGCTCACGGAGGCCAGGGGCTTCTCCTCCGCTCCCTGCTCCTCGGCAGGAGCTTCCGTGTTTTCTTCCGCGGCAGGGGACTCCGCCGGGGAGGCTTCGGCGGCGGGGGGCTCCGCCACAGGGCTTTCTTCGGCGGGGGCTTCCGCCGCCGGGGCAGGGGCCTCTGCCGCTTCCTCCGGGACGGGGGCTTCCGCCGCCGGGCTCTGCTCCGCCAGGGCGGCGGTCTCCGCCACGGGCAGGGTATTGGTGGCGCCCTTCAGCGCGGGCATTTCCTCCCGCGGGCGGGCCTCCAGCTCCCCCTCGATGTCCAGCACCAGCTTTCCGTCCTTCCGATCCGTGGGCTCGCTCAGGGGGGCTTCCGGCTGGGCGGAGTACTCCTCCGGGGATGCGGCGTTATGTTTTCCAAAGAGTTTCACGGTCATTGACTCCTCTCGGTAAGATTTCTGTAGTATTCCAGGGCCTCCAGGGAATCCGGGTCCACGGTCCTCCCCTGCTGCCTCAGGTGGGAGACGGACTGCTCCAGTCCCCGGTACACGGCGGCGTCCAGGTCGGTCCAGACCAGCTCCCGCAGGCGCTCCACGCCGGGGAACGCCCGGTTGGGCTCCATATAGTCAGCGATATACAGGATCTTTTCCAGCAGGCGCATGCCCGCCCGGCCGGTGGTGTGCCACCAGATGGCCTGGACCAGCGCCTCGGATTCTCCGAAGACGGCCCGGGCCACCAGGGCGCCGGTCTTGGCGTGCAGCAGCTTGGGATTGTCCCGCTGGAGCTGTGTGAGCATCATAGCATATTTTTCGCAGATATGCAACTGTTCCTTTGGCCCCAGGGCCTTGGTGATATCGTGGAGCAGGCCGGCCCGGTAGGCCTCGGTTTCGTCGGCCCCATAGCGGGCAGCCAGCTTCCGGGCGGTCTCGGCGGTGCCGAGCACGTGGGGGCGGCGCTTCTCATCGTGGAGGGGCAGGGCCAGCCGGAGCAGTCCTTCCTCCGACAGGCCCCGCAGGGCGCCGTCGGTGAGATACCAGCCCTTTTCCAGGATCAGCCGCTCCGTCTCCGGCTCCAGGAAGGCCGGGGCCCCAAAGGCCAGCAGACGGCGGACCGTGGTGGAGGAGATCTGGATGCAGCTGTTTTCCACCGGCAGCACCCGGGCCCCCATCCCCTGCTCCAGCCGTTGCTTCTCCGCCAGGACCCTGGACCAGGTCAGAGCGTCCTCGTCCCGGTGCATCACAGCCAAAACCGCCAGCCGGGCGATGCGCTCCGGCTGATACCAGGTGGAAAAGCTCAGGAACATATCCGTTCCCATGATCAGAAACAGCTCGTCCTCGGGGCAGGCGGCGGAGAGCTCCGCCAGGGTATCCACGGTATAGCTCTTCCCTGCCCGGCGCAGCTCCAGGTCGCAGAGCTCCGCCTTCGGGATGCCGCCGAAGGCCGTCCGGCACAGGTCCAGACGCTGCTCCGGGCCGGGGCTCCCGGCGGCCAGGGTCTTATGGGGCGGGTCGGAGGCCGGAACGATCAGCAGCCGGTCCAGGGCCAGGGCGCCGATCAGCTCCTTTGCCGCCAGAACGTGACCTGTGTGGGGCGGATTGTAGCTGCCGCCGTAAACGCCGATCCTCATTCCTCGCCATCCTGTTCCGCCCGACGCTTTTGCCGGGCAAACTCGATGGCGGCCTGCTTGAAGTACTCGTTCTTCCGCTCCCGGGCAGCCTTGGCTGCGGCGCGGCGTCTCTGGGCTCCGGCCCGGACGGGGTTGACCTTCAGTCTGGGATGAGCGGTGCCGGTCTTTTTGGCCAGGGTCTCGGAGTGACGCCAGACCACGAATTTGCTGCCCACGCACTGGATGCCCTCGGCCCCCAGGGCCTGGCAGAGCTGGTCGCTGACCTCCCGGGCCGTCATCAGGGCGGTCTCCAGGACCTTGCCCTTCACCAGCTCCCGGGCCTCCAGCTGCCGGTCCAGCTCCTGGATCAGGGTGTCGGTGACCCCCTCCTTGCCCACCATCAGGGTGGTGTCCAGCTCGTTTGCCTTTGCGCGGAGCTCGGCTCTCTGCTTGCTTGTCATCATACTTGTTCCTCCAGCATTTGTTCCAATCTGGTCAGGGCCCTGGCCCGGTGGGAAATTCTGTTCTTTTCGGCGGCGCCCATCTGGGCGAAGGTGCAGCCGTGGGAGGGGACGAAGAACACCGGGTCGTAGCCGAAGCCGTCCTCGCCCCTGGGCTCAAAGGTGATCAGACCCTCGCAGCTGCCCCGGGCCGTCAGCTTGCGGCCGTCCGGGTACAGCAGGGTGATGACGCAGACGAAGCGGGCGGTGCGCTCCTCGGCACGGATGCCCCGCAGATTCCGCAGCAGGTGGTTCAGCCGGTCCCGGTCCGTGACGCAGTCCGGCGCCCCGTAGCGGGCGGAGTAGATGCCGGGGGCGCCCCCCAGCACGTCCACGCAGAGGCCGGAATCGTCCGCGATGGCGGGCAGGCCGGTGGCCTCCATGACGGCCCGGGCCTTCAACTCCGAGTTCTCCTCAAAGCTCTCGCCGGTCTCGTCCACGTCGATCTGCAGGCCCAGCTCCGACTGCAGCACCAGCTCCATGTCGTATTGGGCCAGGATGGCCTGGATCTCCGCCAGCTTGTGTTTGTTTTGTGAGGCAAGGATCACTTTCATATCGTCACGTACCTTTTCAGCAATTCGCACAGCTCCCGGTTGCCCTTTTCGCAGAGGGCCAGCAGCCGGAGCTGCTCTTCTTTCGTGTAGGGGCGGGCCTCGCCGGTGGACTGCAGCTCGATGATCCTGCCGTCGGCGGTCATGACGCAGTTCATATCCACCATGGCCCGGCTGTCCTCCTCATAGCAGAGGTCCAGCAGGGCTTGATTGTCCACGATCCCGGCGGAAACGCCGCTGAGATAGCTCTTCAGGGGCATGCGCTCCAGCTCGCCCCGCTCCACCAGGCGTCTGCAGGCAAAGGCCAGGGCCAGAAAGCCGCCGGTGACGGAGGCGGTGCGGGTGCCCCCGTCTCCCTGCAGCACGTCGCAGTCAATGATGACGGTCCGCTCCCCCAGCGCCAGCAGATCCGTGGCGCTGCGGAGGCTGCGGCCGATGAGCCGCTGGATTTCGGCGCTGCGGGAGGAGAGCTTCAGCTTGGCGATGTCCCGCTTGGAGCGCTCCCGGTTGGCCCGGGGCAGCATGGAATATTCCGCGGTGACCCAGCCGCCCTGCCGCACGTGGGGCGGCACCCGGTCCTCCACGGAGGCGTTGCACAGCACCAGGGTGCTGCCCATCTGGATCAGACAGGAGCCCTCGGCAAACTTGGTAAAATTGGGGGTGATGGTGATGGGACGAAGCTCGTCCGCTTTGCGTCCGTCAATGCGCTTCTGTTCCATATCAGATCAGAGCCTCCACGAATTCCCGGGCGTTAAAGGGCATAAGGTCGTCGATGCCTTCGCCCACGCCGATGTATTTCACGGGGATTTGCAGGGCGTCCGCCACGGCGATCACGATGCCGCCCTTGGCGGTGCCGTCCAGCTTGGTCAGCACGATGCCGGTGACGCCGGCGATCTGCCGGAACTGCCTGGCCTGGATCAGACCGTTCTGGCCGGTGGTGGCGTCAAGCACCAGCAGGACCTCCTTGCTGCTGTCGGGCAGCTCCCGGTTGATGACCCGGCTGATCTTGCCCAGCTCGTTCATGAGGTTGGCCTTGTTGTGGAGCCGTCCGGCGGTGTCGCAGATGATCACGTCCACGCCCCGGGCCTTGGCGGCGGAGATGCCGTCGTAGACCACGGAGGCCGGGTCCGCCCCCTCGTGCTGCCGTACCAGCTCAACCCCGGCCCGGTTGGCCCAGATCTCCAGCTGATCCGCCGCCGCGGCCCGGAAGGTATCCGCCGCACAGAGCAGGACCCGCTTGCCTTCCGCCGCCAGCTGGTTGGCCAGCTTACCGATGGTGGTGGTCTTGCCCACGCCGTTGACGCCGATCACCAGGATCACCGCGGGCTTGCTGTCCAGCTTCAGCGCCGGGCTGCCCACGTTCAGGGTCTCGGTGAGGATGTCCGCCAGGCCGCCTCGCACCCGCTCGGGGGTGGTGAGCATCTTGTCGTAGGCCTCGGCCTTCAGCCGCTCCACGGTCCGGGAGGCGATGTCCACGCCCAGATCCGCCAGGATCAGCCGTTCCTCCAGCTCGTCGTAGAACTCGTCGTCCACCTCGTATTCGCCGGCGAAGAGTCCGCTGATGGCGTTGCGGGTCTTGGTCAGGCCCTTTTTGATTTTTTCAAAGAATCCCATAATTTTATCCTCGCAATATGATCAGTTGCTGGCCAGGCCCAGCTCTTTTTCCAGCTCGTCCAGATCCAGGTGCAGGATCTTGGAGACGCCCTGCTCCTGCATGGTGACGCCGAAGAGGGCGTCAGCCTCCTCCATGGTGCCGCGGCGGTGGGTGATGACGATGAACTGGGTCTTTTTGCAAAGCTGCCGCAGATAGTTGGCGTAGCGCTCCACGTTCCGGTCGTCCAGGGCGGCGTCGATCTCGTCCAGCATACAGAAGGGCGTGGGACGCACCTTCAGAATGGAGAAGTACAGGGCGATGGCCACGAAGGCCTTCTCGCCGCCGGAGAGCAGGGTGATGGTCTTGAGCTGCTTGCCGGGGGGCTGGACCTTGATCTCGATGCCGCAGCTCAGGGGCTCGTTGGGGTCCTCCAGCTCCAGGGAGGCCCGGCCTCCGCCGAACATCTCCACGAAGGTCTCCCCGAAATAGTGGTTGATGCGGGCAAACTCCCCGGTGAAGATCTCCGTCATGTGCCTGGTGATGTCCCGGATGATGCCCTCCAGCTCCCGCTTGGAGTCCAGCACGTCGTCCCGCTGGCCGGAAAGGTAGGTATAGCGCTCGTTGACCCGCTCGAATTCCTCGATGGCCCCCAGATTCGGGGTCCCCAGGCCGTGGAGCTTCCGGCGCAGCTCCGCCACCCTGCGGTTGGCCGCAGTGACGGATTCGATCTGCGCCGCGTAGGCCGGGGCGCTGCCGGGGGTCAGCTCGTAGCTGTCCCAGAGCTTGTCCACGATCTGCTTTTCCTCCATTTGGGAGGTATTTTTCTTGGTCTCCAGACGGGCGGATTCCCGTTCCAGATCCAGAATATCCTTGTTCTTCTGCTGGGCGTCCCGGTCCGCGGCGGTGCGCTGGGCCTCGGTCTCGTTCCGATGGGCCAGGGCGTCCCGCAGGCCGGTGCGGAGCACCTCGGTTTTGGCGCTCTGCTCCGTCAGCAGCTCCTCGTTCTCCCGGATGCGCTGCTCCAGCTCCCGCTGTTGGCGCTCCAGCTCGTCGATCAGCTCCTGCTTCTGGCTCCGGTCTCCCTCCAGCCCGGCGGCCAGCTCCTCCAGCTGCCGCAGGCTCTCCATGGCCGAGAGCTTCTCGGCCATGAGACCTGCCACCCGCATTTTCTTCTCGGTGAGCTCGTCGGTCAGACCGCTGCCCTCCTTGCTGAGCTGGCTTTGGTCCACCGACAGGGCCTCGATGCCGGTTTGCAGCTCCCGGCTGCGGGCCTCCAGGGCTTCAGCGTCCCGCTCCAGGGCGTCTTTGCGCCGCTGGTCAGTCTTGATGCGTTCCTGCAGGACCTCCAGCTCCCGCCGGTTGCCCTCGGAGGCCTGGCGGATGGCGTCGCAGAGGACGCTGTACTGCTTCTCCTCGCCCTCCAGCCGGAGGATCTGATCCTCCGCCTCCCGGAGCTGGCTCTGGATGGTGCTCTGCTCGAAGCCCACCAGATCCCGCTGGCGCTTGGCTTCGGCGGACTGCCGGGCCAGCTCCTCCCGCCGGGCGCTCAGCTTGGTGATCTGGGCCTCCAGGCGGCTGATCTCGTTGGCCCGGGACAGGACGCCCGCGCTGCGGCTGACGCTGCCGCCGGTCATGGAGCCGCCGGCGTTCATCACCTGGCCGTCCAGGGTGACGATCTTGAAGCGGTTGTGATAGCGCCGGGCCATGGCGATGGCGTCGTCCAGGGTCTCCGCGATGACGGTGCGGCCCAGAAGGTTCTCCACCACCCGGCGGTACTGCTCCTCAAAGCCCACCAGCCGGGAGGCGATGCCCAGAAAGCCGCGGCATTCCTCCAGACCCCGCTCCTGGAGCAAACGGCTCTCCATGGCGGACAGGGGCAGGAAGGTGGCCCGGCCCACGTCCTTCAGCTTCAGCTGGCCGATGGCCTGCTTGGCGTCCTCCTCGGTGGAGACTACGATATGCTGCATGGCGCTGCCCAGGGCGATCTCCACGGCCACGGAGTAGCGGTCCTCGGTGTGGATCAGACGGGAGATGGGGCCGTGGATGTTCCGAAGGGCCCGGCTCTGCGCCTGCTGCATGACAAATTTGACGGCCTTGGAAAAGCCCTCGTATTCCCGTTCCATTTCCCGGAACATGTGCAGGCGGGAATTGGCGGTGTCCAGCTGGACGCCGCATTCCTGGAGCTGACCCTGCAGCTCCTCCGCCTTTTCCTCCCGGGCCTTCTGCCGCAGGGCGTAGCCGGCCAGGGAATTGCGGCAGCTCTGGGCCTCCTGCCGGGCGGCCTCCAGGGCCTTGCGGCAGGCGTCGCGCCTGGCCTCCGTGTCGGCCTGGCGGGCCTGGGCGGCGTCCCGGTCCCCCTGCAGCTCGGTCTCCCGGTCCCGGCTTCTTGCCATGGACTCCTCCAGCGAGGCGGCGTCCGCCTTCCTGGCGGCCAGATCCGCCAGACAGGCGGCGTGGCGGTTGCGCAGCTCCAGATAGCTGCGGTTCATGCCCTCGGAGGACTGGGTCAGCGCGTCCAGCTCCTTCTGGATCGCCTGCAGCCGCAGCTCCAGCTCCCGGACCTCCCGGTCGATGGCGGAGAGCCGGCCCCGGCGCTCCTTGATCTGCTCCTGCAGACCGCTGCCCCGGGCCTCCTCGTCGGAGAGCTCCTGGCGCAGACGGGACAGGTTCTCCACCCCGTTGCGTTTCTCCCCCTCCAGCACGTCCCGGCGGGAGCTGAGCCGCTGCAGCTCCGCCTCCGCCTGGGCGATGGCCTCCCGGCGGCCCTCGATGGCCGCGTCCTGCTGATGCAGCTCCCCGTTGAGCCGCTCGCTCTTTTGGTAGAGGGCGTCCAGGTTCTCATGCTCCCGGGCCAGGATAAAGGCGGCGGCGTTGTAATCCTCCTCCGCCTTCTTGGCGGCGGCGGCCAGGGTCTCCAGACTGCGGAGCCACAGGGCCACCTCCTGGCCCTTCAGCTCATCCCGCAGGGCCAGATATTTCTTTGCCTTCTCCGACTGCTCCCGCAGGGGCTCCACCTGGAGCTCCAGCTCGGAGATCTTGTCGTTGATCCGGGTCAGATTGTCCTCGGTGCGCTCCAGACGGCGCTCCGTCTCCTCCTTGCGGTGGCGGTATTTGGAGATGCCCGCCGCCTCCTCGAAGATCTCCCGGCGGTCGGTGCTTTTGACCGCCAGGATTTCGTCGATGCGGCCCTGGGAAATATTGGAATAGCCCTCCTTGCCCAGACCGGTGTCCATGAACAGCTCGTTCACGTCCCGGAGCCGGGCGGATTGCCTGTTGATGTAGAATTCGTTCTCCCCGGAGCGGTAGTAGCGGCGGGTCACCATGAGCTCGTCGCTGTCGTAGGGGAAGTAACGGTCGGTATTGTCGAAGATCAGGCTGGCCTCCGCGAAGCCCAGCTGGGGCCGTTTCAGGGTGCCGCCGAAGATCACGTCCTCCATCTTGACGCCCCGGAGGGATTTGGAGCTCTGCTCGCCCATGACCCAGCGGATGGCGTCGGAAATATTCGATTTGCCGGAGCCGTTGGGGCCCACGATGGCGGTGATGTCGCCGTCGAACTGCAGGCGGATCTTGTCCGGGAAGCTCTTGAAGCCCTGAAGGTCAAGGGATTTCAGATACACGTGGATATACTCCTACTCATAGAAATTCACTGTATTATAACAGAAATCCCGCCTTATTGCAAGACGGGATTTCAATTTCCGAAATATTTCTTTTACATACTCTGTAGACAATTACTTTGCGACGGCATTATAGAGGAAGGTTACAACCTGAGCTCTGGTGCATGTTTCGTTCGGGCCAAAGGTCGTGGTAGACGTGCCGCCGGTAACGCCCTTTTGCAAGGCCCAAAGGACAGGCTTATAGAAGTAGTCCGTCGTTTTTACATCCTTGAAGGGATTAATTTGGAACAGGGTAATCGGTCTTCCTGCCGCGGCATAGAGGAAGGTGACAACCTGTGCCCGGGTACACGTCTCCCCTACACCGAACTTATCATCGCTTACACCGCCGGTAATGCCGTTTTCCACCGCCCAAAGGATCGGTTTCACGTAATACTTTCCGGCCTTTACATCCTTGAAGGGATTGGCCGTGGACTTGGGCTCCGGTTTTCCGTAAGCGGTCCAGATAAAGGTCATGACCTGTTCTCTGGTGCATTTGGCATTGGGCGAAAAGTGGGTCGCGTCGGTGCCGCCGGTGATGTTGCAGTAATAGGCCCAACGCAGCGCGTCCCAGTAATATTTTCCGCTTTCCGCATCCACAAAGGGCAGCTTGTTGGGAAAATCAAGGGTCCAGATCTGCTTTTTGTCATTCTCAACATATTTTGCCAGCTTCAGCTGCGCGTGCCACTCATTATTGGGCGTTGCCACCACCATATTGGGATTGCTGGCACTCTGCAGGATATATCCGCCGCTGACAGGCGTAATGTAGAACAACTGATAATCGCTGCCGCTGTAGCTCCACTGGGACAGGGGATCCCCTGCCTGGGTGGAACCGCTGCCGCGATAAATGTTCACCGCGCCGCCGTCGGAGTGGGTGATTTTCAATGCGTATTTGCCCGCGGAAACGTATTCCAGTCGGAAGTTCTGCTCCGGCGTATCGTCAGGCTTGGACATAATGATGGGCTTGTAACCGCTGACGCCGCTGAGACCACCCACAGCGTAATTCATATAATAACCGGAGCTGGCGTTGATCAGCCGATACGTGCCGGGCAGTACGTTCTGGGTCGTGGCGTGGGCGGGCAGGTTTACGGGCTTGTCCTCCTCCAGCGGGGGACGGAAAACACCGCGAATCAGGTTGGGACTGTGCAGATTCTGAACGGTAACGTACATCATCTTGTTGTAGTTCTGCTGGCTGACCTTCACCGTGCTGCCGCTGACGGAGTAAACGATGCCAACGTGTCCGGAGACTGAGCTTGAGGTACCGTTCCAGATGATGACGTCGCCCACCCGGTAGTTTCCACTGCCGCTGATCTTCTGCCATCCGCTGGGGGCAGCGTAGTCAAAAATTTGCTTGGCATATTTCACAGGGTACTTGTTAATGGGATTACTGATACCCCAGACCTCTTTCAGGTAGTAGTTGAAGTAATCCACACATTGAGCACCCCATTTTCCGTCAAAGTCCAAGGCTTTGCCGTTCTTGGAGTCCATCCAGGCCACAACCTCGGAGAAGGTCTTGGCGCTGGCGGTCACGGAGATTACGGGAAGAAGACTTGCAAAGATGCAGATGCAGAGCAAAATAGATATAATTTTGCGTTTCATTTTCGGGCCCTCCTAATATATTATGATATTATATTATATCATACTTGATCTGATTTTTCTACCCCGAGATTCACCGAATTTTGAAGAAACTGTGAAAACGCCATCTGGAGCAGGCAATCATTCATTCAAAAGATAAGGTTTATCCTGTCGAATCAGCCGCGCTTCTCGTAATCAGCCCGGAAAAGCAGCATTTCCTTGGTGGGGATTTGCGCCCCGTTCAGCTCAAACACGTGGTCCATCCAGGGCTTCATGCCCAGCTTGTACTGCAGGCGTTCGGAGCCCAGGTTAAAGGCGAAGTAGCCGGAGTTGATGAAGTCCAGCCCGTCCTCCAGGAAGAATCGCTCGTAGAGGGGCCGCAGCAGCTCCGTCATATAGCCCTGCCGCCAGTAGTCCTGATTCAGAACATAGGACAGAGACACGCCCCGCAGGTGCTTCAGCTCCTCGCACTGGTCCAGGAAGGGATACCAGCCGATGGAGAAATTGCCGATGACCTTGCCGTTCTGCTTCAGCTCGATGGCGAAGCTGGTCATGGGCTTGGAGGGGTCCAGGATATACTCCAGCACCTCCCCGGCCTCCTGAAGGGTCTCAACGGGGACGTTGCCGCTGAGCCGCTGCTGCTCCGGCTGGCGCAGATATTCAAACAGATCCTCCAGATCCGTTTCCCGGAAGGGCCGCAGCAGCAGGCGCTCTGTGGCAAGGGGCCGGGTTTGCAAATCTGCGGAAAGCTCGGTCAGAACGGCCTTGGCGTGGGCGGAAAGCTCCATGGTTCTGTCTCCTTCTCTGTGTCTTGGGCCTTACATCAGCTCCCGCAGCGCCTGGCGGTGGAGCTTGCCGTTGGGGTTGATGGGCAGCTTGTCCAGCACGTGGACCTTGGCGGGCAGCATATAGTCCGAAAGCAGGGGCCGCAGCAGGCTCTGGATCTCTTTTCCCTCCAAGGAGTAGCCCTCGTTCAGCTGGCAGAACAGCTCGATGCGCTTCTTTCCATCGTTGTAGAGGCAGCAGCAGCGGGCGATCTGGGGCAGGCCGTCCGCCACGGACTCAATCTCCCCCAGCTCGATGCGGCGCCCCATATGCTTGATCTGGAAATCCTTCCGGGAGACGAAGACCAGGTTCCCGGCCCCGTCATACTGGGCCAGATCCCCGGAGCGCAGCACCCTCGCCCGGCTGCCGTCGGGCAGGCTTTCCTCCGTAAAGACCGCGGCGGTCTTCTCCGGGTCTCCGAAGTATTCCAGGGCCAGGGCGGGGCTGACGATCCAGACCTCCCCCAGCACTTCCGGCTCCGTGGTGAAGCCCGTCTCCGTGTGAAGGAAGACCCGGCAGTTGGGCAGGGGCTTGCCCATGGGCAGGGCCTGGGGCAGCTCCCCCTCGGGGATCTCGTAGGCACAGCAGACCCCGGCCAACTCCGAGGAGCCGTAAAGGTTGACATAATGAAGCTCCGGCAGGGTGCTGAGCCACTTGTGGAGCTGCTTGATGGGGAAGGGCTCTCCCACGAAGAAGACGTGGCGCAGGGTCTGGGGCAGGATCTGCTTGAAGGTGTTCAGCTGGGTCACGATGGCCAGAGCCGTGGGGACCCAGCAGATATAGCTGATTTTCCGCTCGTTCAGATACTCCATAAGCCGCACCGGGAAGATGAACTTCTCCGCGGGGATCACCTGGAGGGTGGCCCCGGCGCAGGCCATGAAATAGATGTCCTTGGCGGCGGCGTCGAAGAAGAAGGGATTCTGATTGCCGATGATCTCCTCCCCCGTCAGACCGAAGCGCGCCAGGAAGGCGTCGATATAGCTGGCCATGGCCCCGTGGCTCTTCAGTACGCCCTTGGGCTTGCCGGTGGAGCCGGAGGTATAGACCATGTAGAGGGGGGTATCCTCCCCCGCCTCCGGCAGGACCGCCGGAACGGGAGCCGCGTCGGACAGCTTCAGAAGGGCTCCGTCAAAGCCCGCGGCGGCCAGCGTCGCCTCGTCCCCCTCTGCGCCCAGCACCAGGCGGATGCCCGCGTCGCTGAGAATGGTTTCCAGCTTGTGGGGCGGCATATCCGGATCCAGGGGCACGTAGAAGCAGCCGCCGTAGATCGCGGCAAAAAACAGGGCTGCCGTATCGGCGCCTCGGCGCACCAGGACTCCCACGGGGCCGCCCTCCGGCTGCCGCTCGGCCACAGCCGCGCCCAGGCAGGCGGCAGTCCGCCGCAGCCCGGCAAAGCTGTAGGACTTGCGCTCGTCGGCAGCGGCGATTTTGTCGGGGCTGGCTTCCGCGATCCGTTCAAAGCTCGTCAGAATGTTCATGTTGATACCTCCCGGTTCCGGGTCAGAAGTATAATATTTCTTGCTGAAACGCTTAGAACCCGTTTCAGCAGGCGCGGTGAAACGCGGTTTGTAAATCCGTTCGGATTTGCAAAAATTGAGATTGCAGGGCCTCATCCGCAGAAAACGCGGATGACGGATTAAAATGCTTCTGTCATTTTATATCAATATAAGAAAAAGACGGCCGCCCGGCCGTCTTTTCGGTTGGTGGACCTTAGGGGGATCGAACCCCTGACCTCCAGATTGCGAACCTGGCGCTCTCCCAGCTGAGCTAAAGGCCCATGTGCGTGAGGTATTATAACACAGGAATTTGAAAAAGGCAAGAGAAATTTTTTGTTTTTTTCTGACTATTGACAAGCCCCCCGCCGTCTATTATGATGAAGACGGAACGCTTTCCCGATTCTGAAAGGGGGAACTCTGATGCTGAGTCGTGCTTTGAGTCTTGTGATCGGATACGTCTGCGGCTGCTTTCTGACCGCCGAGCTGGTGGCCCGGAAATACGCGGGCAAGGGCGCCGCGGAGCTGGGAGAGACCGGCAATCCCGGCATGGCCAATATCATGGCCGCTCTGGGCTTCGTGCCGGGGATCCTGACCCTGCTGGGGGACATTCTGAAGTGCGTGGCCGCCATGGTCGCGGCCCGACTGCTCTTCCCCGGGACCGGAAGGATCATCATGATGTACGCGGGCCTGGGCTGCACCCTGGGCCACGATTTCCCCTTCTGGCGCCGTTTCCGGGGAGGCAAGGGGGTGGCCACCTCCTCCGCCGTCATAGTGGTCTATTGGTTTATCTGGGGCCTGCTGGCCAACCTCGCCGGGATGCTGGTGACCTTTGCCACCAGGTATCTGTGCATTGCCGGGCCGGTGATCCCCCTGTTCTACATGCTCTTTATGTTCCTGAAGGGGGACCTGGAGGCGGGGATCCTGTCGGCGGTGCTGTCGGCCCTGGCCCTGCTGTGCCATCTGCCCTCGGTCTTCGGTATCTTTAAGGGCAGCACCAGCCAGACCGACGTGCTGGGGGCCATCGCGAAAAAGCTGAAAAAGAAGAAGTGAGGCGCTATTATGAGGAAGCTGCTTGAGCAGACCGTCCGGCGGCTGCGGGCCGGAGAACGGGTGGTCTGGTGCGTAATTTTACACGCCGAGGGCTCCACGCCCCGGGAGGCAGGGGCGAAAATGGCCCTCTTCTCCGACGGCTCCGTCGCGGGCACCGTGGGCGGCGGCGCGGTGGAGCATCAGGCCCTGGAATTTGCCCGGACCCTGGGGAACCGGGCCGCCCTGCGGGACTACGATCTCTACAGCGGCGGCAGCCAGGCCACCGGCATGATCTGCGGCGGACGGGTCCGCATCGGATTCTTTCCCCTGCTGCCCCGGAACCTGGAATGGGCGGAGGCCCTGCTGGACTGTCTGGAACAGCCCTTGGGCCGCTGGCTGGTTCTGGAGCTGGGGCCGGAGGGGGCGCTTTCCCTCCGCCTGGAGCGCGACGCGGAGCCCGTCGCAAGCCGGGACCGGCTGCCCCCCGCCCCCCGGGCCGCGTTCCTGCCCGACGGGAGCCTGCGCTACACGGAGCCTCTGGACCCGGACGGACGGGTGTATATCTTCGGCTGCGGCCACGTGAGCCGGGCCCTGGCCCCGCTGCTGCTGACTCTGGGCTTTCCGGTGACGGTACTGGACGAGCGGCCCGAGCAGGCGCTGCCGGAGCGCTTCCCCGGGGCCGCCGTGCTTCTCGGCTCCTTCGAGCCCCTGCCCGCCTCCGTTCAGCTCTCCCGGCGGGACTACGCCGTGGTGATGACCCCCGAGCATCAGCGGGATCTGGCGGTGCTGCGGCAGCTTCTGCCCACGGAGGCCCGCTACATTGGCTGCATCGGCAGCCGGAGAAAGACGGCATACGTCAATCAGGCCCTGCTGGAGGAGGGCTTCCCGCAGGAGGCCGTCCAACGGATCCACGCCCCCATCGGCCTGCCCATCCGGGCCAGGACCCCGGAGGAGATCGCCGTCTCCATTGCGGCGGAGCTGATTCTCTGTCGGGCCGGCGGCCTGTCCGATTAGTACTGCTTCTTCATGAAACGCCTCAAAACCGCTTCCTCAAGCGCGGTTCGCAAATCCGTTCGGATTTGCAAAATCGGAACTTGTACGGCATAT
>CAMNHH010000006.1 GCA_946539175.1 uncultured Clostridia bacterium
TGGACCAGGCGCCGGTTTCGATGTAGACGGCCTTGCCGTTCTTCATCAGGTTCATGGGGATCATAGCGAACTGCAGGGTCGCGCCGCCCTGAATGAACAGAACCTTGTAGTTGTCGGGGATGTTCATCAGCTCCCGCAGATCGGCCTCAGCCTCGTCCACGATCTGCTGGAAAACCTTGGAGCGGTGAGACATCTCCATGACGCACATGCCGCTGCCGCGGTAGTTCATCATCTCGTCGCGGATCTCCTCCAGGACAGGCTCCGGCATGGTGGCGGGACCGGCAGAGAAGTTATAAGTGCGGCCGTATTTCATAGTAGTACCTCCTGCTTACTAAATACTTTTCGTTTTTTGTGGATTTTACATAAGAGGCAGTGCCCCCTTGTAGCGATAATTAGTATACATGACAAAACACAAATAATCAACCGCTTTCTGAAAAAAATCTTCATGATATTCTTTCCCGACCCATAAGCTTTGCTTATCTGTTCCCTTCTTTTGAATTATTTACAGTTTCTTCCTTGAAAAAGGCCCGGGAATGCGGTATACTGATACCATTCTTAATGGAAGTGATACTATGGCAAAGCTGAAAAGCAGAGTAAACCGGTTCTTCTACCAAAACCGGGACAAGGGCATTCCCAATCTGATGCTGATCATCGCGGTGGGCTGCGGTCTGGTGTATATCAGCTATCTGCTGAACATCGAGGACCCCTTTTTCGCCAATCTGCTGGCGTTCGACCGGGAGCTGATCTTCCGGGGCCAGGTCTGGCGGCTGTTTACCTACCCGCTGAACTACCTGGTGGGCACGACCCCCTTCCTGGGCTTTCTGAGCCTGTTCTTTTACGTCTGGGCGGGGCGAATGCTGGAGCAGTACTGGGGGACCCTGAAGTTTAATCTCTTCTATCTCAGCGGTCTGATCTTTACGGACGCCGCCGCGCTGATCTTCGACGCCGTGCCCGGCGCCACCTTCATCAGTCTGAGCCTCTTTATGGCCCTGGCCACTCTGATCCCCGATGAGCAGATCCGCATCTGGCTTGTGATCCCGGTGAAGATGAAGTGGCTGGCCTGGATCGACCTGCTGCTGACTCTGATCAGCGTGGTGGACGGCGTCGCCGCCATGATCTACGGGCTCAGCCACGGCCAGGGTCTGTACCTGGGCTGGATTCTGAGCATCGTGCCGCTCTTGAACTATTTCCTGTTCTTCGGACGTCAGTCCGCCAATCTGCTGCCGGACTTTATTCGCTACCACCCCACCCGCAAGAGCTGGAAGCGGCAGGCGAAGGCCAAGACCGTCTATGAGGTCCGTTCCAAGGACAACGCCCGCTTCCGCTGCACCGTCTGCGGCCGCACGGAGATCAGCAACCCGGAGCTGGAGTTCCGCTACTGCTCCCAGTGCGCCGGCTACCGCTGCTACTGCCAGGATCATATCCATAATCATACGCATATCACATAACGCAGGTGTAAGCTATGGCACGATTTTTTGTGGACGCCCTGCCCGCCGAGGGGGCGGTATATACGCTGAGCGGTGAAAACGCGGAGCACGCCCGGGTGCTGCGGCTGCGGCCGGGGGAGGAAGTGACCCTCTGTGACGGAAAAGGGACGGACTGCCCCTGTACGGTACAGCCCGGAGGCGGCCTGCTGGCGGGGGCCCACGCGGCCTGCCCGGCGGAGCCCGCCCTCCGGGTCTCGGTGTGGATCGCCTTCCCCAAGGGGGACAAGGCGGAGCACGTGATCCAGAAGGCCGTGGAGCTGGGGGCGGCGGAGCTCGTCCTCTTTCCCTCCCGTTGCTGTGTCTCCCGGCCCGAGGGCAAGGCGCTGAAAAACAAGCTGGAGCGCTGGCAGAAGATTGCCCGCTCGGCGGCGGAGCAGAGCCGCCGGGGGATCATTCCCCCGGTCCGGGCCGTGGAGTCCTACGCCGAGGCTCTGACCCAGGCCGCCGGGGCGGAGCTGCCGATTCTGTTTTACGAAAACGAAGAAAAGCTGGGGCTTCGGGAGCTCTTGCCCCCGGACGCCGCTCCGGCCCCCAAGGGGGTATCGCTGATGACCGGGCCCGAGGGGGGCTTCACGGAGGAGGAGATCGCCCGGGCCAAGGCCGCGGGCATGCGGATCTGCACCCTGGGCCCCCGGATCCTCCGCTGCGAGACCGCCCCCCTGGCGGGCCTCACGGCGGTCATGTACGCCCTCGCTGAACTATAACCCTACGAATGGAGCGATGTACATGCAGTACAAGTTCTACGCCCTGCTCTCCCGGATGCGCTACATCACCCGCTGGGGGCTCATGCGGAACAGCTTCCCGGAGAACATCCAGGAGCACAGCCACCAGGTGGCGGTGCTGGCACACGCCCTGGCTCTGATCCGCCGGGACGTGCTGGGGCTGGAGGCGGAGCCGGAGCGCTGCGCCACCGCGGCCCTCTACCACGACGCCTCGGAGATTCTGACCGGCGACCTGCCCACCCCCATCAAGTATTACAACCCCGAGATCAAGCACGCCTACAAGCAGGTGGAGCGGGTCAGCGGGGAGAAGCTGCTGGCCATGCTGCCGGAGCAGCTGCGGGCGGGCATGGCCCCTCTGATCTTTGAGGACGACCCGGTGAGCCGGAGCATCGTCAAGGCCGCCGACAAGCTCTCGGCCCACATCAAGTGCATCGAGGAGCTGAAGGCCGGAAATCTGGAGTTCGCCTCCGCCGCCCAGCAGACCCGGCACGCCCTGGAGCAGATGCGGCTGCCGGAGCTGGACTGGTTTATGGCCCACTGTCTGGACAGCTTCGGCAAAAACCTGGACGAACTGGAATAAGGCCCCGCGCAAAAACGCCGCTCGTTTTCGAGCGGCGTTTTTGCGCGTTGTTGGTTATTTGTGCAGCTTTTTGACCTCTTCCGCGATCTCCGCCACCTTTTTGTCGGTGAGGATGAAGCGCTTCTTGAACCAGAAGAAGGCCACGATCAGGCCGATGATGGGGATCACGGTCATGGTCATCCGCAGGCCGGTCTTGGCGGAGGCGGAGACGTTCAGAGACCAGTCCACGTGCTTGGCCTCCTCGGTGATGGCCTCGTCGGAGAGTCTGTTGATGGACAGGCAGATGGAGGCGGCCAGGGCGGCGATGCCGGAGGCCAGCTTCACCACGAAGGTCTGCATGGAGAAGATGACGCTCTCGTCCCGGCGGCCGTTTTTCAGCTCGCCGTAGTCCACGGTGTTGGCCAAAAAGACGGTGGTGATGACCGTCAGCATGCCGTTGGCGGCGAAGATGAAGAAGCCGGGCACGAAGAGCAGGAAGACGTTGCTCATGCTGGTGAAGGCCAGACCCAGCAGCACCGCGTAGCCCACCACGGCCATCACCAGGCAGATGTAGAAGATCTGCAGGCTGGAGAACTTCTTCCGCAGCAGGGGGTAGAAGAGCATCATGGACAGCACCTGGATGGCGCCGCCGAACATGTTGAACAGCACGTAGGCGTCGTTCCAGCCGGTGGTGCCGAAGTCATACTTGAAGAAGTAGATCACCAGGTTGGAGGTGATGTAAACCGCGCAGTTCACCAGCACGATGGCGACGGTGACGGTCATGGCCTGGTCGTTCTGCACCAGCGCCTTGAACATCTCCTTGACGGAGGCGGTCTTCATCTCCACCGTGGACTTCTCCCGGACGTTCAAGCAGGTGAGAGCGATGAAGATGATGAACAGCACACCCACGATGGCGGCAAAGTACTTGAAGCCCACGATCTCGATCATCTGGGCCCCGGCGTTCTCCCCGGCGAAGAGATTGCCCAGCATGGGCACCAGCTTCATGGTGACGATGGTGATGATGGCGGAGCCCACGCCCGCGGCAGTGCGGGCCAGGGTGGTCAGATTCTCCCGCTCCTTGCCGCCCTGGGTGAAGGCGGGGATCATGGACCAGTAGGGAATGTCCATCATGGTGTAGGTGACGCCCCAGAGGATGTAGAAGATGGCGGCGTAGGCCACCAGGCCCTTGGCGTCCATGGCGGGGGGCGCGGCGAACATGAAGTAGAGCACCACCGCGTTGGTGACGGTGCCGATCATCAGCCAGGGGCGGAACTTGCCCCAGCGGGTCTTGGTCTTGGCCACGACGACGCCCATGACGGGATCGTTGAAGGCGTCAAAGACCCGGGCCGCCAGCAGGATGACGCCCATGATCCAGGCCTCCACCCCCAGCAGATCCTGGAAGTAGTAGAGCACGTAGCTGGCGGAGAGCATGTAGACCATGTCCTTGCCCACCGCGCCCAGGGCGTAGGAAAGCTTTGACTTTCCGGAGAGCTTTTGTTGATCCATACGAATACCTTCTTTCTGAAAAATTTCTTAAATCATCAGCCGGATGGTCTTTTCCTCGCCATAGAGCTCGTAGCGGACCGTGACCCGGCGGAGCTTCCGGCTCAGAGGGCCCTGCTCCAGACCCAGGATCCTGGCCCCCTGGAGCCGGCAGAGCGCGGCGAAGAAGGCGCGTTTCTTTTCGTCGTAGCTGCCGAAGTCGTCGGAGGCGAAGAGCACGGAGCCGAAGAGGGCGTTGACGATGGCCAGGGTGTGCTTCTGCTCCTCGGAGAGGCTGGTGTTCTCGTCCCGCAGCAGGAACACGTCCGGGTCGCTGCGGAAGGCTCTGCCGTCCAGCTGGCGGCGGTAGAAGCTGTTGCGCTGGGTGTGGAGGGTGGAGGGCCGCTCGTTGTGCATGATCCGCATAAAGGCCTTGTCGTCAAAGCTCAGGGACATGTCCGGTCCCACCCGACAGTATTCCACCCGGCCGAAGGCGGAGCACAGCGGCACGCCGCAGCCCAGGATCTCGCAGTCGCCGCAGCAGTCCCGCAGGAAGTCCATGGCCTCCGCCATGATCTCGCCCCGGGTCTTGTCCGGGCGGGAGTTCATGCAGGCGGCATAGAGGAAGTCCAGCTTGAAGAGGGTCACGCCCATGTCCCTGTAGTGCCGGATGGAGCGGCGGACGTAGTCCCGGACCTCGGGATTGTAGGGGTCCAGGGCGTAATGGCCGGACCAGTTGGAGCCGGTGTAGACCCGGTCGGCGCCATCGTACTGGAACCACTCGGGATGCTCCCGGTAGAGGGCGGAGTTCTTCTCCGCCACGAAGGGGGCCAGCCAGATGCCCGCCTGGTAGCCCTCCTCCAGGATCCTCGCCACGATGGGCTCCAGGCCGTTGGGGAACTTCTGCGGGTCAACCTCCAGCCAGTCGCCCACGAAGGGCTCGAAGCCGTCGTCGATCTGGAAGATGTGGGGCTTCACGGGGACGGCCTTCAGGCCCTCCAGATCCCGCAGGATCTGGGCCTCGGAGATGTTCTGATAGCAGTTGTACCAGGAGGTATAGCCGATCTTGGGCTCCGCCGGCAGGGCCCGGATGCCCATGGCGGCAAACCAGCGGTCAAAGACGCTGTTCTCGTCCCCCTCCAGCTGCACCACGTCCAGGGCCAGGTACTCCTCCCCGGGCTGCAGGAAGCGGTGGTGGCAGTCCTTCTTGAACTGCACGGTATCGCCGGCGGGGTTGATGAGGATGCGGGTGAAGCCCGTGTCCTCCGCCAGGGAGGCCAGCAGCACGTAGAAATCGCCCCGGCGCAGATAGGCGTAGGTATAGCCCTTCTTGCAGCCCTGCCGCAGCTCCCTGCCGTAGCTCCGGTCGGCAAAGTAGCCGTCGCCGTACCGGGACAGACCGTAGCGCTTGTCCAGCACCTTGGGCACGAGGCGCAGGGACAGGTCGAACTGGGTCCGGGTCCGCTCGGGGCTGTAGGTCCAGCTCTGATACCCGTTCAGGAAGAAGCCGTCCACCTGCTTGCAGTTGAGGCGGAGGGTGGCGCTGATTTCCTCCAGCTCCAGGGGCTCCTCCCCCACGTTTTTCACCCTGAGGCTGTAGCGGTCCTTCTCCCAGGTCTCCCGGTTTTCCAGCGTTCCGGTGGATTTGATGGTTCTGTACAGCAGATCCATACTCACTTCTCCTTCTTGCTCTCAATCATTTGCTTTTTGGTCAGACGTTTCACGGATTCTCCTCTCCTTCTGAAAATACACACTTGACAAAAGGCTGATTGGATGATAGCCTAAAACCAGTAATTATACTATATCGGAATTTCGTCAAATTGTCAACAACAAACACAGGAGGCAGCTTATGTTCGAGAAATCCTTAGAGAAATCCAGAGAGATCTTCGGCAATCTCATGTCCCCCAAGGACCTGAGGAAGGCGGAAAAGACCCAGAACAAATTTCTGAAAAAATACGGCGACGACAGCGACCGGGACTACCGCTTCGCCCTGAAGGACAACCCCGTGCTCTCGGAGCTGGGGACGAAGGAGCTGGTCTTCGGCCAGGGGGCGGCCTTCTCCGACAAGACCGTCTTCGTGGGCAACATCCGCATGGGCTTCGGCCACTACCGGATCTCCATGGCCATGGCCTCCTGCGCCCGGGCTCTGGGCTATGAGCCCGTCTGGGTGGATCTGAACTCCTTCCAATCCTCCACCTGCACCAAGATC
The DNA here is from genome assembly GCA_946539175.1 of uncultured Clostridia bacterium. Lineage (GTDB taxonomy): Bacteria > Bacillota > Clostridia > Oscillospirales > Oscillospiraceae > JAFRPC01. The sequence continues at coordinate 6,460 of CAMNHH010000006.1, forward strand.
ATCTCCGGCCAGAACGAGCTGTACTCCCTGGGCTCCCGGCTCAGCCAGAGATCCCGGCTCTTCAACAAGCTCTACTGGGAGCCTCTGAACTCCGAGGGCTTCCGGAAGCTCAGCTACAACTGCGCCGACCAGGCCAGCGCCGAGCTGATGGCCCCCCTGCTGAAAAATCTGCCCAAGGACAAGCCCTACGTGGCCACCCACGTCTGGCCCGCCCAGGCCGCCATCCACGCGGGCTTCACCAGGGTGGTGAACGCCATCCCCGACAACTGGCCCATGGCCCTGCATCTGGCCCAGGGGGCCACCCACACCATCCAGACCCGCTCCGCCTGGCTGGGCTACAAGGCCCTGCGGGGCATGGACAAAAAGCGCTCCCTGAAGCCCATGCCCGCGGGGGATCTCGTCTGTACCGGCCACTACGTCGACCACGAGCTGGTCTCCAACCTGGAGGCGGACACCGCCCTGCGGCTGGACCGGGTGCAGAACGGCAAGGCCAAACGCTATCTGCTGACCGTGGGCGGCGCCGGCGCCCAGCAGGCCCTCTTTGCCTCCGTCATCCGGGCCCTGCTGCCGGACATCAAGGCGGGGAAGGCCACCCTCTTCATCAACGTGGGCGACCACAGGAACGTGTGGGACAGCCTGAAAAAGGCGGTGCCGGAGCTGGGGAGCGCCCAGGTCTTTATGAACGATTATGCGCGGGCCAGGGCCTACGCCCTGGAGGCCGTCACCGGGGAGGCCCGGGGCATCGTGGGCTTCTGCCACGAGGACATCTTCGCCGCCGTCTACATCACCAATCTGCTGATGCGGGCCAGCGACGTGCTGGTGACCAAGCCCTCGGAGCTGGCCTTCTATCCCATTCCCAAGCTCTTCATCCAGCACGTGGGCGGCCATGAGATCTGGGGCGCCATCCACGCCGCGGAAGCGGGGGACGGCAGCTACGAGGTGGCCCCCGGCCGGGAGACCGTGGACATGATCCGCCTGATGCAGACCGAGCCGGAGGTGCTGGTCAACATGAACCGCTGCATTCTGGAGAACAAGAAGGCCGGCCTCTACAACGGCGCCTACGAGGTGATCCGCCTGGCGGTCCGCCGGCGCTGACCGGAACGCGGGGAAGAACGAATCAGACGTCTTTTCGTTCTTCCCCGCGTATTCTGTTTTTTATATGTTTTGTATCTTGCAAACGCCGGGTTTTCATGCTATAATGACTTGGATTATGACGAAAAAACCCCGGGAGTGGAACTGCAATGTATACAACAATCAAAGACAATCTGCAGAACGCCAAGCAAAGCGTGAAGGGAAATCTCCACAACGCCAAGGAAAACATGAAGGACAACCTTCAGAAGTCCAGGGAGAGCCTTCAGGCCGCCAGGGCGGACGTGATCGCCGCCCGGAAGTGTGAAAATATCAACGACCCCATCGACACCTACATCATGGACTACGTGGCCATGATCTTCTCCAAGCTCTTCATCGCCCTGCACATCATCCCCAACGTGGTGACGGTGCTCTCCGGTCTCTCCGGCGTGGCGGGCGGCGTGCTGCTGGCCCTGAACCGGGGCCTGGGGGCGGATCTGCTGGGGATCCTTCTGGTGATCATGTCGGCGGTCTTCGACGCCAGCGACGGCCAGGTGGCCCGGCTCACCAAGCATTACAGCCGCCTGGGCCGGATGCTGGACGGGGCCGCGGACGCCTCCGTTTACATTTCCCTGTTCGTGGCCTGCGTGGTCCGGCTCTGGGACCGTCCCGTGCTGCTGAGCCCGGGCGCCTGGCACCTGGCCCTGCCCCTGCTGGCCCTCGTGTGCTTCCTGGCCTACGTGGCCCAGTGCCAGCTGCCGGACTATTTCAAGAACATGCACATGTATATGATCGACAACTCCAAGGGCAACGAGCTCTCCCGGGGCAAACAGGTCAGGGAGGATCTGCGGAAGGCCAAGGGCTTCGGCAAGGTCATGGCCTTCGCCTACTGGAGCTACACCGCCGCCCAGGAGCGCCGGGCGCCTGAATGCCAGCGGCTTCTGGACGCCATCGAGCGCAAGGGCAAGAGCGAGGCCCTCTGCGACGCCTTCTACGCCGTCAGCCGCAAAATGGTGAAGCGCACCAATCTGCTGACCTTCAATCTGCGGACCTTCGTGCTGACGGTCTGCATGCTGCTGCACTGGGAGCTGATCGGCATGCTCTTCGTGCTGGTGGTGCTGGAGCCCGTGCGGCTTCTGCTGCTGCGGCGCTACGAGAAGCTGAGCCGGGACCTGCTGCCCATGGTGTGAAGCATGGGAACGGAACTGGAATGGAAGCTGTCGGTGCCGGACGAGGCCCTGCAGGATGAGATCCTGGCCTGGGAGGAGGTCCGGAGCCGCATGGCGGAGGCCCCCCGGCAGTACCACATGCAGACCGCCTACTACGACAGCGAGGACCGGCGCTTTTCCGCCCGCAGGATCACCCTGCGCCGCCGCATAGAGAACGAACGCTCCGTGCTCTGCGTCAAGGCCCCCCTGGAGGGACAGGACCGGCATCTGCGGGGCGAATGGGAGCTGGAGGGTGAGGATCTGGAGGCCGCCCTGCCCCGCTTCGCGGCCCTGGGGGCCCCGGCGCTGCTGCTGGAGCCCGGCAGACTGCTCTGTCTCTGGCGGGCGGACTTTATCCGCCGGGCTGCGCTGCTCCGCTTTGCGGACGGCAGCGCCGTGGAGCTGGCCCTGGACCGGGGCACCCTCTTCGGCCCCAACGCCTCCGCCCCCCTCTGCGAGCTGGAGCTGGAGCTGAAGCAGGGCAGGCCCGACGCCGCCCTGGCCTTCTGCGAGGCCCTCCGGGCCCGCTTCGGCCTGACGCCCCAGGAGAAGAGCAAGTACGCCCGGGCAAGGGAGCTTTGAGGGCGGAACCCTGCGGCCGGAGTCCGGCCGCCCCGCAAAGGGAGCTGATCCCTGAATGAGCTTGTTTTTTCACTGCACTTGACATATACTATATGAAACGCTTACTCCAACTGCTCAGGCGCTGGATCCCGGACTACGCCCGGCGACCGCTGCTGGCGGTGCTGATCTTCAATTTCGTGGCCTATTACGTGCCCAAGCTGCTGGAATCTCACCGGCAGCTGCATCTCATGTCCACCGCCTTTGACGACGCCCTGCCCCGGATCCCCGCCTTTATCTTCATCTACGTGCTGGCCTACGTCCAGTGGGTCACCGCCTATATCATCATCGCCCGGGACAGCCGGGAGCGCTGCTTCCGCTTCACCGCCGGGGAGCTTTGCGCCAAGGCCATCTCCATGGCGATCCTGCTGCTCTACCCCACCACGCTGGACCGGCCCCCCGTGGAGGTGACGGACTTTACCAGCTTCGTCCTGTCCAACGTCTACGGGGCCGACACCCCCACCAATCTCTTTCCCTCCCTCCACTGCCTGGCCAGCTGGCTCTGCTTCCGCCAGTCACTGGGGCTCAAGCGCATGCCCCGCTGGTATGCCTGGGCCCAGGGCGGCTTTTCCCTGCTGGTTTTCGCCTCGGTGCTTCTGGTGAAGCAGCACGTCTGGCCCGACATCTTCGGCGGCATCGCCGCGGCGGAGCTGGGCATCCTGCTGAGCCGCCTGCTCCGGGCCGAGCGCTTCACGGAGCGGCTGTCCCGCTCCGCCCGGCGTCAGCCCACCGAGCTCCGCTGAGCGTCCCGATCATCCATTCGCAAGGAGTTTCACATGAACACAACACAAAAGCCCGCAGGCGGACGGAAACGGCTGCTTTGGGGTCTGCTGTTTGTGGTGCTGGCTGTGCTTTCGGTCTGGACCGTCACCAGCCAGGCCAAGGGCTTCTCCCCCAGGCGTTTTCTCGTCTATCTGGACCGCAACAATCCCTGGTGGCTGGGGGCTGCCGTGCTGGCCATGCTGGCCTACATCGGCTTCGACGCCCTGATGGTGGGCTGCCTTTTGAAGGACTTCGGCTATCGGCGCAGCCTGCCCAAGTGCGTGTCCTACGCGGCGGCGGACCTGTACTTCTCCGCCATCACCCCCTCCGCCACCGGCGGTCAGCCCATGGAGGCCTATTTCATGGTGAAGGACGGGGTCCCCGCGGTGATCTCCACCGTGGTGATGCTCACCTATCTGCTGCTCTACACCCTGTCCATCGTCATCATCGGCCTGCTCTGCCTGGTGCTGGTGCCCAGCTCTTTCCTGGCCTTCGGCACCCTGGGGCGGATCTTCATCGTCGTAGGCGCCGTCATCCAGGTGGCCCTGGCCTTCCTCTACGCCATGCTGCTGTGGAACAAGGACATGCTGCGGAAGATCCTCCGCTGGGGCCTGCGGCTGCTGGCCAGGCTCCGCATCGTCCGGAATCTGGAGCGGCGGGAGGCAAGGCTCCAGGCCACGATGGATCAGTACGCCGCCGCCACCGAGCTTCTGAAGGGCCGGCGGAAGCTGCTGCTGAAAACCCTGCTGCTGAATTTGGCCCATCGGGCCAGCCAGATCCTGGTGACGGTCTTCTGCTTTCTGGCAGGCGGCGGTCCCCTGAAGCTGGCCCCCAAGCTCTTTGCCATGCAGTCCAACGTCGTGATCGGCGCCTACTGCATCCCCATCCCCGGCTCCATGGGCGTCACGGATCTGCTGATGGTGGACGGCTTCTCCTCCCTCATGTCGGAGGCCCAGGCCGCCAATCTGGAGCTGCTGGCCAGAGCCTTGTCCTTCTATATCTGCATCCTGCTCTGCGGCATCATCGTGCTGGTGAAGTACGCCATGATGCGGCTGCGGAAGGAGCAACTGTAAAAGTGTTCCAAAACCCGGCTGTTCTGCCACGGAACAGCCGGGTTTTTCATACATTTTTGTACCTTCTCCCATTTTTTTGTTCAAAAATTGCAATTTGTTCTTGAATTTTGGAACAACTATGCTATAATGTGAAGCGAATTCAGCACCCAAAGGCAAATTTGGATTTGGCGAAACGCCCGTGCAGCGGCCCTTTGCGGGAACTCCACAAATCCCGGTTTGCGTTCCACTCCCCGAAAACAGAAAGGAGTCTCTATGGAACTCACACGCAAACAATTCGACATTCTGGCAGCCATGGCGGAGGCCAAGGGGCCCATGAAGCAGCGGGCTCTGGAAAAGGCCACCGGCCACTCCCTGGGTACCATCAACCGCACCGTGAAGGAGCTGACCGAGGCGGGCCTCACCGCCGACGGCCTCATCACCAACAGCGGCCTCTCCGCCCTGGAGCCCTACCGGGCCAAGCGGGTCGTCTTCATCGCCGCGGGCTTCGGCACCCGGCTGGTGCCCATCACCTTCAACACCCCCAAGCCCCTGGTGCGGGTCCACGGCGTCCGGATCATCGACCGGCTCATCGACGCCTGCCTGGAGGCGGGGATCAACGAGATCTACGTGGTGCGGGGCTATCTGGCGGAGCTCTTTGACCAGCTCCTCTACAAGTACCCCATGATCAAGTTCCTGGAGAACCCGGTCTACAACGAGGCCAACAACATCAGCTCCTCCCTGGTGGCCCGCTACATGCTCTCCAACGCCTACGTCTTCGAGGCGGATCTGCTGATCAACAACCCCAGGATCATCCGCAAGTACCACTACAGCTCCGACTTTTTGGCCATCCGGAAGCAGCGCACCGACGACTGGTGCTTCCGGGTCAAGGACGGGATCATCACCGAGGAAAAGGTGGGCGGCGAAGGCGATGACATCTGGCAGATGGTGGGCATCTCCTACTGGAACGAGATCGACGGCCACAAGCTGAGCCAGGACATCGCGGACGTCTACGCCTCCCCCGGCGGCAAGGAGCGCTACTGGGAGCAGGTGCCCCTGGTCTACCGCAAGGAGCACTACGCCGTGGAGGTCCGGGAGTGCTTTGACGAGGACATCGTGGAGATCGACACCTTCAAGGAGCTGAAGGCCATCGACAAGACCTACGACGTTTAACAAACGGAAAGGAAACGAGTAAAAATGAGCAAGAAAGCGCCACAAACCCGGAACGCCCCGGAGGGCTCCCTGCAGCGGCAGCTCTCCCCCATGCACGTCTGGGCCATTGCCTTCGGCTGCGTCATCGGCTGGGGCTCCTTCATCAACCCCGGCAAGAAATTCCTGGCCACCTCCGGCGTGGCGGGCACCGCCATCGCCATGGTGCTGGGCGCGATCGTGATGATCGTCATCGCCTTCTCCTACGCCTACATGGTGCCCAAGTACCCCAAGGCCGGCGGCGAGTTCACCTTCACCAAGAACTGCTTCGGCAAGACCACCGCCTTCATCTGCGGCTGGTTCCTGGTGGCGGCCTATCTCACCAACGTGCCCATGAACAGCACCGCCATCGCCCTGATCATCGACGGTCTCACGGGCCACAGGGGCATTCTGAACTTTGGCTTCCACTACACCCTGGCGGGCACCGACATCTATCTGGGCCAGATGCTGCCGGCCATGTTCATTCTGATCCTCTTCGGCTGGCTGAACATTCTGGGGGTCAAGAAGGCCGGCTTCGTCCAGACCATTCTGGCCTCCCTGCTGGTGATCTGCGTCTTTACCCTCTTCGTCGCGGCCCTGGTCAGCGCCAAGGCCAAGGGCGTCAACATGGCTCCCATCTGGGGCTTCGACAAGGCCGCCGCCATGGAGGCCGGCGCCGTCAGCTCCGAGATCGGCCGGTTCGCCCACAAGGGCACAAGCGGTATCCTGGGGGCCATTCTGGCCACCTTCGCCATCGCCCCCTGGGCCTACGTGGGCTTTGACGCCATCCCCCAGGCGGCGGAGGAGTTCAACTTCTCCTTCAAGAAGGTCAGCTTCATTATGATCGTGGCCATCGTCTTCGGCTGCTTTGTCTACACCTCCAACAACACCGTGGCCGCCGCGGCCCTGGAAAACTGGCCCGAGCGGGTCATGGCCGGCGAATGGGTGGTGCTGGTGGCCGCCGAGGAGCTGCTGGGCAGCTTCGGCAAGGTGCTGGTGGGTCTGGGCGTGTCCTGCGCCGTCCTGTCCGGCATCATGGGCTTCTATCTGGCCTCCTCCCGCCTCATGTACTCCATGAGCCGGGACGGCTATCTGCCCAAGTGGTTCGGCAAGGTGGACCGGAAGCACGGCACCCCCAAGAACGCCATGATCTTCTGCATCCTGATCAGCCTGTCCGGTCCCATCCTGGGCCGGGAGGCCCTGGGCTGGTTTGTGGACATGAGCGCCATCGGCGCCTCCATCGGCTATTTCTTCACCGCCGCCGCCACGCTGGTCACCGTGCGGCGGGACAAGGACGGCTCCGGCTTCCTGAAGGCCATGGCCGCCGTGGGCGTGGTATTCAGCGTGATCTTCATGGTCCTGCAGCTGATCCCCATTCCCGGTCTCAACGGGGTCCATTTCGGCAAGGAAAGCTACATCATGCTGGTGGTGTGGATCGCCATCGGCGCCGCCTTCTACAGCATGCAGCATAAGTTCTTCTCCGGGAAGGACTGAGCGGGCATGTTCAGCGTCACCGTGCTTGCCATGGGCAGGCTGAAGGAAAAATTCTACGCGCAGGCCGTGGAGGAGTACGCCAAGCGGCTGGGGGCTTACTGCAAATTCCAGCTGCTGGAGCTGCCGGAATACCGGCTGCCGGAGGACCCCTCCCCCGCCCAGATCGCGGATGGGCTGGCCCGGGAGGGCCAGCTCATCCGGGAAAAGCTCCCCAAGGGGGCCTGGTTCTGCGTCCTGACCCCCGAGGGGAAGAAGCTCTCCTCCGAGGGCTTTGCCAAGGCCCTGGCGGAGGTGAAGACCGGTGGCCGCTCCGCCGCCTGCTTTCTGCTGGGCTCCAGCTTCGGCATCGCCCCGGAGATCAAGGCCCTGGCGGATCTGAAGCTCAGCTTCTCCGACATGACCTTCCCCCACCACCTGGCCCGGGTCATGCTGCTGGAGCAGCTCTACCGGGCGGAGAGCATCCAGGCGGGAAGCCGGTATCACAAGTAAATCAAATGGACTTCGCGCCCTCGGCGCTTGGGTCTGCCCGCGCTGTTTCCGCGAAAAACAGCGTGGGCAGACCTTTTTTGACCCGCAGCGGGCTTCGTCAGATCGTGCCCGTTACCGTCAATACGGCCTCCCCGGGGCTCACGATCCAGTCGCCGGTGGAGGCGGTCTGGGCGTAGGAGGCGGCGGGGACGGTGATGACGCCGGGGAGGGTGTCGAACTGGCCGCTGCTCTGGTTGTAGCTGTAGCCGCTGCCCTGGGCCAGGGGCCGGCCGTCCAGACTGACGCTGATATCCTTCAGGATGGGGTCGAAGAGGTCTGAGATCGTCACGTTGGCGTCGGTCCCGGCGGCCTCGTTGCCGTTGTTCTGAATGGTGAAGCTGTAGCTCAGCTGGCCGTGCTCCGGCACGGTGGCGGGGAACAGGCTCTTGAGGATGGAGAGCTCCGCCCCGCACTCCACCGCGACGGAGGCCTCCGCCTCCAGGGGATTCGTCAGCCCGGCCCCGCTCAGCACGGCGCTGTTGGTGATGACGCTGCCCGCAGTGAGGGGCGCGGCGGCGGTGATCTGCGTCTCATAAACCAGCATGGCGCAGCCCCCTGCCGGGACGGAGATGCCCGTCACGGCCAGGGGAGGCCCGGCGGTGACGGCGGGGGCGGGCTGGAGCACGCCGTTGATGAAATAGCGCAGGGAGTCCGCCACGTAGGCCAGGGGCCGGGCCTGTTGGCCGCCGCCGATCTCGTAGGCCCCCAGATCGTCCGTGAGGCTCAGATTCTCATAGCTGAGGCTGCCTTCGTTCACCAGGGAGATCAGGTAGCAAATCGTGTCCCCGGGGGCATAACGATCCTCCGCCGGGGTCTTGGTCATGCTCAGAGGGGAGATCATCTGCCCCGTCACCACGTTGGAGCTGACGGTCTGGCCGTTGTAGCGCAGGGTGGCCTGGTTGGTAAAGCTTGCCATAGTCCTTCCTCCTTCTGCACGGCTCGCCGTGCGTTCCATCCTATGCAGGCTGCGGCGGTTTTCGCCACAAAATTTCCTTGCATCGAGCAAATCGGGATTTGGCGGGGAGGGGCAATCGTTGAATCCCCGTTTGCAAATCAGAGGGAGCTTTTTCGCAGAGCACAGAAAAAAAGTTTTTCCGGGTACTTGACAAGGGCCCAGCTTATGATATAATCATGATACAAGTTCATACTGCCCTTGAGGGAGTAGTACCGCGGCCGGGGGCCGCGGAGGCGGCTGCGTCAGCACGCGGGCTTTCCCGCCGCGCCGCCTTGAAACGCGAGACTCATGTTCAGGCTTCTGCCTGCGCATGAGTTTTTTGTTTTTCCTCCGCAGGGCAGGCCCATGCCCCGCCCAGGGCGGGGACGCGCCTGCCGTTCCGCCGCCGGGCGGAGGGGTCGTTCCGCTGCGCGGGAATGATCCCTCCCTGGGGAGCCTCCGCGCAGCAAAAAAGAAAGGAGAGTCAACCATGTTCCTGCTTGTCTTCGCCGCCGTCGTTCTCCTCCTGGGCCTGCTGGCCCACAAGGTCCTGAAGGGCAAGGGCAAAAAGACCCTGTCCGTCCTGGCTCTGGGGGCCGCCTCCCTGCTCTGCCTGCTGGCTCTGGTGCTGTCCTGCTTCCAGACCGTCCCCACCGGCCACACCGGCGTGGTCACCACCTTCGGCAAGGTGGAGGATAAGACCCTGGATTCCGGCGTCCACCTGGTGCTGCCCTGGCAGAAGGTCATCAAAATGGACAATCGAGTCCAGAAGCAGAGCACCGAGCTGCCCTGCTTCTCCTCCGACATCCAGGAGGTCAACCTGATCTACACCATCAACTACCAGATCAAAAAGTCCAACGCCCAGACCATCTACCGCACCATCGGCGTGGACTACTACCAGACTGTGATCCTTCCCTGCGTCACCGAGTCGGTGAAGGTGGTCACCGCCCGCTACACCGCCGAGCAGCTGGTGGGCAAGCGCAACGAGCTGGCCGCCGCCATTGAGGAGGATCTGGCGGAGAAGCTGCTGGCCTACAACATCGAGCTGGTGTCCACCTCCATCGAGAACATGGACTTCACCGACGCCTTCACCGACGCAGTGGAGGCCAAGCAGGTGGCCCAGCAGAACAAGCTCCGGGCCCAGACCGAGGCGGAGCAGAAGATCGTTGAGGCCAACGCCGCCGCGGAGGTCCGGAAGGTCAACGCGGACGCCGCCGCCTACGAGCTGCTGGCCAAGGCGGAGGCCGAGGCAGAGGCCAACCGCAAGCTCAGCGAGTCGCTGACCGACGCTCTGATCCGGTACGCCTACGCCCAGGCCTGGGACGGCAAGCTGCCCACGGTCATGTCCGGCGGCGACAACAGCATGATCCCCGTGCTGGACGTAAACCAGCTGCTGCCCGACATGACGGAGCCCGACGCGGAGTAAAAACCTTCCCCGCAAGGGGAAGGCTTTGGCTGATGACGGAAAGGAGAAACTGATATGGCAAAGCTGGAAACCACCCTGAACGGCTCCATCGAGCAGTGGGCCGAGAGAATCGAAACCGGGATTCTGGAGGGCAGCGTCTCCGCCTCGCTGGAGGACCGCAGCGCCTTCCGCTCCGCCGACGGGAGCTGTCGGTGCCTGGTCCTGGTCTTTGAACGCTACAGCATGGCGGGGGGCAACCGGGTCAGTCTGAACGTCACCCTCTTCCAGGACGCCACAGGCCGCATCGACTGCTCCGCCATCACCGCCGGCGGCAGTCAGGCAGCCTTCTTCAAGCTCAATACCCTTGGGGAAGAGAGCTTCCTGGATTGCTTTCAGGCGCTCCTGGAGAACCCGTAAAAACCCATGCAAAACGCCCCTGGGGCAGGCCCAGGGGCGTTTTGCGTCTTCGCCGCGAAGCGAAGGATCAGTTGTTGCGGTAGTAGTTGATCAGGCAGCCGTCCACGATGATCTGGCGCTCGTCGGCGGTGAGGCCGCCCAGGGAGAGCTTGATCTCCTTGACGGTGCCGTCGGCCTTCACCACGTAGGCGGAGAAGTTGTCCTTGGCTTCCAGAACGGCCTGGCGGACGCCGGGCACGAAGACGTAGTCGCCCAGCTCAAAGGCCTCGGGCTCCTCGCAGAGGAAGGGAACCATGCCCCAGTTGATGCAGTTGGAGCGATAGCGCTTGGTGGCGTAGGAGCGGGCCAGGTTGGCGGAGGCGCCCATCACGCGCTGGCAGGAAGCGGCCTGCTCCCGGGCGGAGCCGTCGCCGGGGCAGTTGGCGTAGATGGTGGAGCCGATGTCGGTGCCTTCGCGGTCGACCTTGAAGCCGGCCTTCTCCAGGGCGTCGTAGACCTTGCTGACTTCCTCGGAGATACCCTTGCCGGCGCGGCGGTCGCGGTCGAACTGACGCAGAACCTTGGAACGGCCCACGTACTCGGGATCGCGGCGGGACAGGGCGAACTCGGACAGACGCTCGGGGTTGGAGCGGTAAGAGGAGGTCTCGCCGGAGGGGATCAGCTCGTCGGTGGTGGTGACGGGATCGGTGATGTAGGAGCAGACCTTGACCAGCAGGTCGTCGGTCAGAGCGGGCATTTCGGGCCAGTCCTTGATGTTGGGACCGAACTTCAGCTCGTAGTCGGGCTCAGCCTTGCCCCAGCCGTTGTAGACGCGCTTCTCGTAGATGCCCTTGTCGAACTCGTAGGCGGGATCGGTGTACTCCACGTCCAGGTCGGTGGCAGCGGTGATGCGGCCGCCGTTGGCAGCGGTGGCGGCGATGGAGCGGGAGTCCATCAGCGCCACGGCAGCGATCTGGCCCTCGCCGGGCTTGGAGCCCTCGCGGTTGGGGAAGTTCCGGGTGGCGTGACGGATGGAGAACTCGCCGTTGGCGGGGGTGTCGCCGGCGCCGAAGCAGGGACCGCAGAAGCACTCACGCATGATGACGCCGGCGGAGATCAGGTCGAACACGCGGCCGGTCTTCACCAGGGAGGCCAGGGCGGGCATGGAGCCGGGGTAGATGCTGAGGGTGAAGGCGCCGTTGCCGATGGACTTGCCCTTGAGGATGTCGGCGGCAGCGCAGATGGAGTCGTAGGTGCCGCCGGAGCAGCCGGCGATCTCGCCCTGCTCGCACCAGACAGCGCCGTCATGGAACTTGGAGGACAGGTCCATCTTGACCTTCTTCAGCTGCTTGTTGGCGTTCTCTTCCACCAGGTGGAGGATGTCGGCGGCGTTCTCCTGCAGCTCATGGATGGTGTAGATGTTGGACGGATGCATGGGCATGGCGATGGTGCACTCGATCTTGCTCAGATCCACGTAGACGCAGCCGTCGTACCAGGTGATGGGGGCGGGCTCCATCTTCTTGTAGTCCTCGGGACGGCCGTGCATGGTGAAGTAGCGCTTGGTCTCCTCGTCGGTGACCCAGACGGAGGACCAGCAGGTGGTCTCGGTGGTCATGACGTCAATGGCGTTGCGGTACTCGATGGGCAGGTTCTTGATGCCGGGGCCCACGAATTCCATGACCTTGTTCTTCACGTAGCCGTTCTTGTAGGTCTCGCCCACCAGGGTGAGGGCCACGTCGTGGGGGCCCACGCCGGGACGGGGCTTGCCGGTGAGGTAGATGGCAATGACACCGGGGCGCTTGAAGTCGTAGGTACGACCCACCAGCTGCTTGGCCAGCTCGCCGCCGCCTTCGCCCACGGCCAGGGTGCCCAGAGCGCCGTAGCGGGTGTGGGAGTCGGAGCCCAGGATCATCTTGCCGCAGCCCGCCATCAGCTCCCGGTTCAGGGAGTGGATGTTGCCCAGGTTGGTGGGAATGTAGATGCCGCCGTACTTATGGGCAGCGGACAGGGCGAACTTGTGGTCGTCCTCGTTGATGGTGCCGCCCACGGCGCACAGGGAGTTATGGCAGTTGGTCAGCAGGTAGGGCAGGGGGAATTCCTTCATGCCGGAGGCGCGGGCGGTCTGAATGATGCCCACGTAGGTGATGTCATGGGATGCCATGGAGTCGTATTTCAGCTTCAGGTTCTCCATGTCGTCCACGGTGTTGTGAGCCTTCAGGATGCCATAAGCCATGGTGCCCTTGCTGGCCTCTTCCTTCGTCACGTTGGCAGGGAGCTGGGCGGGATCGGTGACGATCTTCTCGCCGTCAACAAGATAGATACCGGTGTCGTAGAGTTTCAGCATGATTCTTCTCCTTTTATGCGCATTCTGCGCGGGGTCAGCGCCCCGTATGTTTTCCGGAAGCCGCGGCTATGCAATTTGACGAAATTGCCCGATACGCTTCCCGCATGCATTATATAATGTTCACAATGGTTTTTCAAGAGGGAATTCAGAAATGTTCCATGAAAAGAATTTATACTTCTTATGAGGGAAAGTTATAGCGCGATCCGGGTCCCGTCACAGGATCATGGAGACCAGGAAGTTGTAGACGGCGCAGATGCCCACGCTGATGGGCACCGCCACGAAGAGCAGCCGGTTGAAGAGCTGGCCCCGCTCCTCCTCGGAGCCGCAGGAGCCCAAAATCAGAGAGCCGCCGGAGGAGAAGGGAGAGATGGCGGAGCTCTGAGCGCCCAGCACCGTGCAGGTGAACAGCGCGGCGGGATTCAGGCCGGTGGCCACGGCCAGGGCCGGGATCAGGGGGAAGAGGGCCGGGCAGACCACGCCGGTGGTGGAGGAGAAGAAGGACATGATGGCGCCCACGATGGAGAAGGCCAGCGGCACCAGCCAGACAGGCACGTTGCTGCCGATCCAGGTGGAGAGCAGGTCGATGGTGCCGGCCTTCACGGCCACGGAGATCAGTATGCCGGCGCCGGCGATCATCAGAATGGTGTTCCAGGGCACCTTGGCAATGATCTCCTTCTGGGGGGCCAGCTTCATCAGCAGGGCGACGACGGCAAAGACAATGGCCACCAGGCCCACGTCGATCTTGCCGGCCACGTCGGAGATGAACTTCACGTCGGGGAGGATGAGCTTCAGCACGGGGAAGATCAGAACCACCGCCATCATCAGCAGGATCAGAGTCAGCGTCTGCTTCTGGACCCTGGTGTAGGCCTCGGGCTTGGCAAAGGTGACGCCCTTGCCGATGTTGCGGTTGGTCTTGAAGCAGAAGCGGAAGACGGTGATGATGATCAGGCTGGAGAGAATGGCCAGGCCGAACATGGTCAGAGAGGATGAGAAGGAGTCGATGGGGGCCAGGGCGGCCTCCTCATAGGCCTTGTCCATCAGGCCCCGGAAGACCACGCCCAGGGCCGCCGTGGGGAAGTTGCCGCCGGCCAGGGCGCCGCAGTTGATGGCCACGGCGCCGGTGAGCTTGTCCATCTTGGCCTCGTCGCAGATCATCAGGGTGATGGGGGCCAGGAAGGCCAGGACGGTGAAGTAGGCGGCGCCCATGACGGAGAGGATCACCGCCACGAAGAACAGGGCATAGGGCAGCAGGCCCGGGAATTTCCGGCAGGCGTAGAGCAGGCTGCGGGAGATCTTTTCCAGGGTGCCGTTGGCGGCGGCCACGTTGTAGAACAGGGAGACCGCCAGAATGACGAACATGGTGGAGGTGGGCCAGAAGCCGATGATCTCCTTGGGCTTCAGCCCCATCCAGAAGCAGCCGATGGCAAAGGCGAAGACGATGCAGAACAGGCCGGTGTTAATTTTGGTTTTGTAGCCCAGGAAGACCGCAAGAGCGATGGCGGCCACAATGACGATGCTCAGTGTCGTTTCCATAGTGTGTTCTCCTTTATCTCATTGTTCGGGTTTCGTGTGCCTTATTCGATGCCCAGCAGCCAGGCGGGGATCGTGTGGGTCATGTGACGGATCTGGTCCTCGGGGATGCCGTGGTCCAGCAGGTACTGCATGTACTGCCCCATGGCGATCTCCCAGTTGGGATTCTCGGTCTGGCCGCCGTCGGTGTCGCACATGACGTTGCGGTAGCCCACGGCCTTGATCAGCTCCACGTTGTCCGGCAGATTGGAGTGGTATTTGCCGCCGCCCATGTTCTGGGCGAAGCAGCGCTCCAGGATCACGTCGTAGTCCTTCACCAGGCGGATCTGATCCTCCAGGCTCATGCCCACCACCCACCACTCGGGATGGGTGACGACCACCTTCTTGACCCCGGCCTTCCGGGCGGCCTCCACCACCACGAAGGCCTCCTCGGGGCTCACGTGGGCGGTGCCCAGCACGGCGTCAAAGTCGTTGATGAGCCGGAACACGTCCAGCATCTCGGGCACCACCTTGCCGTCCACCACCATATCCACGCAGCCGTCGGTGGGCTTCTTCATCTTCAGCAGGTGATTCCGGGCGGATTGGGTGGGCAGCCACACCACCTTGGCTCCCAGCTTCAGGGAGTTCTCCACCGCCGTGGGGTTGATGCCGCCCACGCAGCGGTTGAGGGTGATGGAGCCGAACATGGTGAAGTCGTTCTCCCCGTGGACGATGCGGTTGTAGTGGTTGGTGAGGGCCGCCCGGCAGGCGGTGTCGCCCAGATGGGTCTTGATGACGATGGCCCGGGCCCCCACCCGCACCGCCGCGTCGCAGAGCTCGAAGTCGTCGTAGGCGCGGATGCGGAGATCGGGGTTGGTGTGGACGTGCATGTCGATGACGCCCTTCATGGAGATTTCAGGCATGACGGTTGCTCCTTTCTTTGGCTGTGAAATCGGTTATTCAAATATCTCTTGTCTTCCGGGAAATGCGAAATTCGTATAAATCCGTTGCATTTCCTCTGATTTCAGTATATAATGGGATATAAATCGCGCAATGCAAAATCCGGCATGGGGTCCATCGGAAAAACCGATAGTTCTCTGCGGATTTCACAAAGCGCGGCACCCCGGTTTATGCAATCTGACAGGAGGCGTGCTTATGGATCTGAGGGAGTTGGAATACGTGGCGGCCATTGCGGAGGCCGGCAGCATCAGCCGGGCGGCGGAGCGGCTGTATATGGCCCAGTCCAGTCTGAGCCAGTTTCTGGCCCGCTACGAGGCGGAGCTGGGGGCCCGGCTCTTCACCCGCACCGGCGGCGGGGTCCGGCTGACCGGCGCGGGCGAGGTGTTTCTCCGCAGCGCCAAGGACATTCTGCGGCAGTACCAGCAGGTGAAGGCGGAGCTGAAGGAGGCGGATCTCTCCCACAGCGGCGTGATCCACTTCGGCATCAGCAGCTTTCGGGGCGGCGCCCTGATTCCCCCGGTCCTGATGCGCTTCCGCACCGAGTATCCCCTGGTGGACGTGGTGATCCACGAGCACAACACCAACGTGCTGAACCGGAAAACCGCCTCGGGGGAGCTGGATCTGGCCCTGGTGGCCCTGCGGCCGGATGAGACCCCGGAGGACACGGAGGCCGTATTGCAGGACGAGGTCTGCCTGGTGGTGAACCGGGCCCATCCCATGATGGAGTACGTCCACTTTGACAGCAGCTTCCGGCCCTGGGCGGAGCTGCGGGACGCGGCCCGCTTCGAGCTGCTGCTGTCCAACCCCAGCACGGTGCTGGGCGGCCTGGCGGAGCAGGAGTTTGAAAAGCTGGGGCTGACGCCCCGGGCCGTCAACCGGGATCTGACGGCGGCCTTCGCCATGGAGATGGCCTGCCAGGGTCTGGGACTGGCCTTTACCTATGGCTCCTGCGCGGTGAAGCGCTCGGACGTGGAGTACGTCAGCCTGGGCCGGGAGGGCTATTTCGTGGACCTGGTGCTGGTGTTTCCCCCCAACGCCCACCGGACCCGCTCGGTCCGGGCCCTGGAGAGCATGATCCGGGAGTTCTACCGCAGCCGGATCGTATAATACGATTTCCTGATGGAGCGCTCAGATCAAGCGCGGGCGAAAACAGCCCTTGTACGGCAGATTGCCCCGGGCTTTGCCCAGGGCGGCACCCACAAAAAATGCGGGTGCCGGATGAAACGCTATCTCATATTTCAATCAAATCTCAGTATAGCAAAGCCCCCGGAGAGGACTCCGGGGGTTTTCACTGTCGTATGGCTCAGAGGGTCAGGGTCTGTCGCAGCTCCCGGCCGCAGGCCTCCAGCAGCGGCTTGCCGGCGGTGACGCAGAGCGCGTTCCCGGCGGTCAGGGCCTCCAGGCTCGGCACCAGCTCCAGCAGGTCCGCGGCGGTGCTGTGGATCAGCTCGTTGTAATGGCGGCGGACCTCCTCCTCGGAGATGCCCCGCAGCCAGCGGGCGTCCCCGGCGGAGAGCCGGGCCTCCTCCCCCCGAAGCGGGTCCATCGCGGACACAGAGCCCAGGATGAAGCCCGTCAGGTCCGGATCCTCCTCCAGGAAGCTCCGCAGATAGGCGGGCGCGCTGCGGATCACGGCCAGGGAGCGGACAGGCTGGGGATCCCGGTAGGTATAGAAGAACAGGTCCCCGCTGCTCCGGGCGCCGAAGCCGCAGCCGTAGGCGCCCCCCTGGACCCGGATCTCGTTCCACAGGTAGGTGTAGTTCAGCACGTTGGCCAGCACGGCGTAGCTGCCCTTGTAGCTTCTCCCCTGCCGCTTGAGGCTGCTGCCCATCCCGGCGAAGCCCACGGCGGCGGGGATGGCGATGCCCTCCTGCCGGGCCCCCGGGGCGGAATACGAGGCCGGGCCGGGGGCGGGACTGCCGCCGGCGGGAACAGCGGCCCGCAGCGTCTCCAGGGCCGCCTGGGAGACGGTCTCGTTGGCCGAAAGGATCAGCCGCTCCCGGGTGATCAGACGGCGGGCCAGGGCCGCCAGCTGCCGCAGCAGCGCCCGCAGGCTCTCGTCGTCCGCGCCGCTCCTCTGCTTGAGCCAGCGGGCGTATTCCAGGCCGCCGGTGTACTCCTGGGCCATGCCGTGGGCCGTCAGAGACGAGGCCACCCGGGTGATGGCGTAGCGGTGGCCGGAGGAGGACAGGGCCATCTGGGCGTTCAGGGCCAGCTGCTGGAGCAGATCCCGCAGCAGGTTCAGATCCTCCCAGACGGTGTCGGTGAGGATCTCACCCAGCAGGGCCGCGGCCTGCTCTCCCTGCTCCGGCAGGCAGGCCAGGGCCGCGCTCAGCAGCACCCTGCAGTGATCGGGATCCTTCCCCTCCAGGATGCTGGGGCTGAAGCTCAGCCGACCCAGCTTGCGCTTGATCTCCAGGGGCAGCTGGGCCCGGTCATAGCGGGCTGTGGCCATGCTGCCCAGCAGCTTGCAGAGCAGGGAGAAGGCCGGCAGCTCCTCCGGCTCCAGGTCGGAGGCCTCAAAGTGGGCCCGCAGGAAGCTCAGACGGCTGCCTGTGGTATGCCGCAGCAGGGGCGTGCCCTCCAGCTCGCCGGCCGTATAGCGCAGGGGCTCCGGGGCCTCCGCCAGGTCGGAGAGCCGCAGTATGGGGATCGTGGCCAGGGCCTCCGGGCTGTCGGGGCTCTGCTGCCAGAGCCGCAGGGCCTCGGCCCGCCGGGCCTGCTCGGCCCGCTCCGCCTCGCTCCAGGCATCGGTGATGGCCCGGACCCGGGCCTGCTCCCTGGCGTCGTTCTCGGCCCCCAGGGTCACGGAGGGCACCAGGCAGACGGTGGCGACGTGCTCGTTCTCCAAAAACAGCTCCCGCAGCAGCTTCTCCGGGAAGTCGGTGGCCAGGGCGGCCTCCAGCTTTGCCAGAGCCTCCTCCGCCAGCAGCCCCTGGGCGGGGTCGCCGTCGTAGAGCCAGGTATCCAGCATATCCAGGGCCTCCGCCAGGCTGCGGGGGGCGCCGCCGCTGTCCCGGTCCCGCTGCTCAAAGGCGTAGCGGCGGAAGCAGGCGTCCAGCCGGTTCCGGTCCAGGCCCTCCTCCGTCAGGCGGCTCAGGGTCTCCCGGATCAGAGCCTGCAGCGGCTCCAGCTGCTCCGGGTCCGTGTTCCAGGCGCTCCAATAGACGGCGCTCTGCTGCAGGCCGTCGCTGAGACTCACGGAGAAGTCCTGGGCCAGGCCCGCGTCCAGGACCGCCCGCTTCAGGGGGGCGTCATCATCCCCGGTCAGGTAGTCCGACAGGACGGACACGGCGTCGTTTGTCAGATCGTCGTCGAAGCGGGCCAGCAGGGTTCCGGAGGCGATGACGGCCCGCCGGGCCGGATCCTCCTCCGGGCCGATGGCGTAGGGAACGCAGCGGGTCCGGGCGGGAACGGGCGCCTGCATGGGAATATCAAACTGGAGGTCCCGGCGCTCATAGGGGGCCAGGAAGCTGTCCAGCTTCTCCAGGCAGGCCGCCAGATCCACGCTGCCCACCAGGGAGATCCGGGCGTTGGAGGGGTGGTAATACTTCTGATGGTTGGCGATGAACTGCTCATAGCTCAGCTCCGGTATGTGGGCCGGGTCGCCGCCGGAAACGTGGCGGTAGCAGTTGTCCGGGAAGAGCATCCGGCTCAGCTCGTTCTCCAGCAGGGTCTCGGGGCTGGCGAAGGAGCCCTTCATCTCGTTGAAAACCACGCCCTGCCAGCAGAAGCTCTCTCCCTCCCCCTCGAAGCGCCAGCCCTCCTGCCGGAAGATCTCCGGCCTGCGGTAGATGGCCGGGTGGAAGACCGCGTCCAGATAGACGTCCATCAAATTCAGGAAGTCCTGGTCGTTCCGGCTGGAGACGGGATACACCGTCTTGTCCGGGTAGGTCATGGCGTTCAGGAAGGTCTGAACGGAGCTTTTCAGCAGCTCCACGAAGGGCTCCTTCACCGGATATTTGTCGGAGCCGCAGAGGACGGAGTGCTCCAGAATATGGAAGACGCCGGTGGAGTCCTCCGGCAGGGTCTTGAAGGCGATGGAGAAGGTCTTGTTTACGTCGGGCCGGTCCAGCCAGCAGAGCTGTGCGCCGGTCTTCTCGTGGACGTATTCCCGCAGGGTACCGCCCAGCTCCTCAAGCGCTCTGGCCCGCCGAAGGACAAAGCCGTGGACTTTGTTCTCTGTCATGTTTCTGATCCTTTCTGCCCCGCGTATGGGGGGTTGTATATCTGTATGGTATCATGTTCCGGGGCGGCTGTCAATCTGAAATCCGGGCCGCGGCGGGGAAAAGCTTTCGCGGCTCCGTTCAGACCTCCAAACATATTCACTGCATCCGGTGAAATTTTTATGCAAATCAGAGAAGCCTTTTCCCGGATATTGACAAAGAAATATCCGTTTTATATAATAGATCGGTATGCATGGCTCCTGTCCCTTCCAGGCGACGGGACCGGGCGGAAAGGAGATCCAACTATGGAGCACGATTTTGACTGCTTCGGCAGTCTGGTTTTTGACCAGCGGGTGATGAAGGCCGCCCTGTCCGCGGAGATCTATCACAAGCTCCGCCGGAGCATTGAGGAGGGCCAGGATCTGGACCCGGACGTGGCCAACGCCGTGGCCGCCGCCATGAAGAGCTGGGCGCTGAGTCTGGGGGCCACCCATTTTACCCACTGGTTCCAGCCCCTCACCGGCAGCGCCGCGGAGAAGCACGAGAGCTTTCTCAGCCCCGCCTCCGACGGCGGCAGCATTGCGGAGTTCTCCGGCCGGGAGCTGATCCGGGGGGAGTCCGACGCCTCCTCCTTCCCCTCCGGGGGCCTGCGGGCCACCTTTGAGGCCAGGGGCTACACCGCCTGGGACCCCACCTCCCACGCCTTTATCAAGGACAAAACCCTCTGCATCCCCACCGCCTTCTGCTCCTACGGGGGCGAGGCGCTGGACAAGAAGACCCCCCTGCTGCGGTCCATGGACGCGCTGAACCGGCAGGCCCTGCGGATCCTGCGGCTCTTTGGCAACCGGGACGTGAAGCGGGTGCGGACCTGCGTGGGGGCCGAGCAGGAGTATTTCCTGGTGGACCGGGCCCTGTACCAGAAGCGCCAGGACCTGATCTTTACGGGCCGGACCCTCTTCGGGGCCATGCCCCCCAAGGGCCAGGAGATGGACGACCATTACTACGGCTCCATCAAGCCCCGGGTGGCGGCCTTCATGGAGGAGCTGGACCGGGAGCTGTGGAAGCTGGGCATTCTGGCCAAGACCGAGCACAACGAGGTGGCCCCCGCCCAGCACGAGCTGGCCCCCTTCTACACCACCACCAACATTGCCACGGATCAGAACCAGCTCACCATGGAGCTGATGCGCCGGGTGGCCCTGCGCCACGGGCTGGTGTGCCTGCTCCACGAGAAGCCCTTCGCCGGGGTGAACGGCTCCGGCAAGCACAACAACTGGTCCATGGCCACGAATACGGGGCTGAATCTGCTGTCCCCCGGGGACACGCCCTATGAGAACGCCCAGTTCCTGCTCTTCCTCTGCGCGGTGATCCAGGCGGTGGACGACTACCAGGATCTGCTGCGGATCTCCGCCGCCACGGCGGGAAACGATCACCGGCTGGGCGCCAACGAGGCGCCGCCGGCTGTGGTCTCCGTCTTTTTGGGGGACGAGCTGACCGCCATCATGGACGCCATCGTAGCGGGCCGGCCCTACAACGCCGCCCAGAAGACCACCCTGAAGCTGGGGGTGGACGCCCTGCCCCGCTTCGCCCGGGACAACACGGACCGGAACCGCACCTCCCCCTTCGCCTTCACCGGCAACAAGTTTGAGTTCCGCATG
>CAMNHH010000007.1 GCA_946539175.1 uncultured Clostridia bacterium
ACGTGCTGGCCAAGTGCTACGGCGGCGACATCACCCGCAAGAAGAAGCTGCTGGAGAAGCAGAAGGAGGGCAAGAAGCGGATGCGGACCTTCGGCACCGTGTCCGTGCCCTCGGAGGCCTTTATGGCGGTGCTGAAAATGGACGAGTGAGAATTATGAACGAACTGAAACCCTTAGGTATTTACATCCACATTCCCTTCTGCCGCAGCAAATGCCAGTACTGCGACTTTTACTCCATCGGCGGCAGCCGGGACCGGCGGCTGGTGGACAACTATCTCCAGGCCCTGGCGGTCCACTTCAAGGAGACCGGGGCCCGGGCCACGGACTACGTGGTGGACAGCGTCTACTTCGGCGGCGGCACCCCCTCCTTCTTCGGGGCGGACAATCTGCGGCGGATCTTTGCCGAGCTGCAGCACCGCTTCCGGGTGGACAAGGACGCGGAGATCACCTTTGAGGCCAACCCGGATTCCGTGACCGAGAGTCTGCTGCGGAAGCTCCGGGCCGAGGGCTTCAACCGCATGTCCCTGGGGGTCCAGTCGGACCGGGACGACGTGCTGCAGAAGCTGGGCCGCCCCCACAATTACGAACAGGCCAGGGCCGCCGTGCAGCTGGCCCGGGCCTGCGGCTTCGACAATATCTCCCTGGATCTCATGTACGGTCTGCCCAACCAGACCGCCCCTCAGTGGGAGGAGACCCTGCGCCACGTGCTGCGGCTCAAGCCGGAGCACATGTCCTGCTACGGTCTGAAGGTGGAGGAGGGCACCCCCCTCTGGGAATACCGGGAGGCCGCCAACCTGCCCTCCGACGAGGTGCAGGCGGATATGTATATGGCCACCGTGTCCATTCTGGAGGAGGCGGGCTACCGCCAGTATGAGATCTCCAACTTTGCCAGGCCCGGCTTCGAGTCCCGCCACAATCTGAAATACTGGCTGGGGGACGAGTACATCGGCTTCGGCCCCGCCGCTGCCTCGGACTTTGCCGGCAAGCGCTACACCAACAACGCCGACATCCAGAACTACGTCCGGGGCGTTCTGAAGCAGGACGTGCCCATTCTCTCCGAGTGCGACGCCATCCCCGCCCGGGAGCGGGCCGGGGAATACGTGATGCTGCGGCTGCGGACCACCCGGGGCATCTCCCCCGCGGAATACGAAAAGAACTATCTGATGCCCTTCGCCCCCCTGCTGGAGGCCATCCTTCCCATGGCGGAGAAGGGGCTCTTCGTCCAGGACGGCGACCGCTGGGTGCTGACCCCCTCCGGTTTTTTGGTGTCCAATCAGATCATCGGCCGCCTCCAGGAGGCCCAGGAGCAGAGCGAGCCCCTGGCGAAGAAGCGGTAATTTCAAAAAGAAGAAGGCGAATCCATGGCGAAACAAGGCAAAAAACGCAAGTCTGCCGAGGCGCCGCTGCTGCTGCGCAGGCGGCTGCCGGAGCGGAGACGGCTGCTCTTTCTGCTGTGGCAGCTGGGTCTGCTGCTGCTGGCCTGCGGGGTCCTGTGCTTTTTCTCCCTTCGGCTGTCCTACAGCAATCTGAATCCGGAAATCTGGCTGGGCTACTGGGAGGATCTCTGGATCCCCTGCATCAACCTGGCGCTGATCTACACCCTCTGCCTGGCCCTTTTCGCTCTGCTGGGCCGGGCCTGGCTGGCCTGGCTGCTGACGGCCCTGGTGACCCTGGGGGTCACGCTGGGCAACTACTATCTCATCATCATCCGCAGCGACCCGCTGCAGTTCCAGGATCTGAGCTGCCTGCGGGAGGCCCTGGCCATCACCGGGACCCAGGGCTATGAGCTGGAGCTCAGCGGCACCATCCTGCTGGCCATCGGCGCCGCCGTCGGCTTTACGGTGCTGCTGGCCCTGCTGAGCCGCTGGAAGCCCCGCTGGACCGGGGGCCGCTGGGTGGGCCTGGGACTGGCGGTCCTTCTGCTCGCCGGAAGCTGCGTTCTGGGCAGCTCGGGCATGATGATCAATCTGACCAAGCACTACGACCACGTCAACACCTGGTCCGTCACGGAGATTTTCGTCTCCCGGGGCGCCTTCTACTCCTTCGTCCGCACCATCTTCTACGGCGACGGCAAGCCCGCCGGCTACTCCGCCGCGGAGCTCCGGGAGACCCTGGCCGCCTATCAGGAGGAGCAGATCCCGGAGGCGCGGAAGGCCGACGTCTTCGTGGTCATGCGGGAGAGCTACTCCGATCTCTCCGAGCTGGACTGCGAGGCGGGGGCCCTGGACTTCTCCGGCTACGATCTCTACCACAGCCTGGTGGACGAGTCCGTGCTGATGGGCAATCTGGTGACCAACGGCTTCGGCGGCAACACCAAGGACGCCGAGCGCTGTTTCCTCACCGGCTGCTACACCCCCAGGGACTGGCGCAAGCCCACCAACTCCTACGTCTGGTATCTCAAGCAGCAGGGTTACGTCACCGAGGGGGCCCACCCCTTCAACGGCTGGTTCTACAACCGGCTCAACATCAACCGCTACCTGGGCTTCGACCGCTATCTGTTCCGGGAGGACGGCTTCGACCAGCTGGTGGGGGCGGAGAACATCGCCGGGGACGACGTGCTCTACGAGCAGATCTGGGCGCAGTATCAGCAGCATCTGGAGCGCAGCGACGCGCCCTACTTCAATTTCTCCGTCACCTACGAGGGCCACGGTCCCTACAATTACAGCAGCAATCTCTATCGGGGCCGCTACGTGCTGAAGGACGCCGCCAGCTCCGACGGCTACGCCATGAACAACTACCTGGGCTGCTGCGCCAGACGGGACGAGGAGCTGATGGTGCTGATCGACCGTTTCCGCAGCTGTGAGCGGCCCATCGTCCTGCTGACCTACGGCGACCACAAGGCCACCCTTGGCAAGGACATCAACAACTACACCACCGCCGCCTACGAGCGCTTCGGCATGGACGTGGATCTGTCCACCGAGACGGGCTTCTTCAACTACTACTCCACGGACTACGTGATCTGGATGAACGACGCCGCCCGGGCGCTGCTGGGCTGCGGGGACGCGCTGCAAAGGGGCCCCGTCATCTCCCCCTGCTATCTGATGAACGTGCTCTTTGACACCCTGGGCTGGGGCAAGGGTCCCGCCTATCTGCAGGCCATGGCCGACATGATGGAGGCCTTCCCGGTGTATTCCACCAAGGGCCGGGTCAGCATTGCGGGCAGTCTCAGCACCACCATCCCCGCCGCCTGGAGCGAAAAATACAACCTGATGCAGAAGCTCTGCTATTACTGGCAGAACAACTTCCTCTATGAGGAGGAGCAATAGAAAACCGTTTGGTTTATCACCCGCCAAATACGATATAAAGGAAGGATACTATGGAAAAGCTCTTCGGAAAAGACCTGTCCGTCATGGCCTACAGAGCCAGGCTTCTGGCAGTGGACGCGATCCATCGGGCCAAGTCCGGCCACCCCGGCGGTTCCCTGTCCTGCCTGGACGCCCTGACCACCCTCTACTTCAATGAAATGAACCTGAATCCCGACGACCCCGGCTGGCCGGACCGTGACCGCTTCGTCCTGTCCAAGGGGCACTGCGCCCCCGCCCTCTACGCGGTGCTGGCCCTGCGGGGCTTCTTCCCCGTGGAGGAACTGCAGAAGCTCCGCTCCATCGAGGGCCATCTCTCCGGCCACCCGGACATGAAGCACGTCCCCGGCGTGGACATGTCCACCGGCTCTCTGGGGCAGGGCCTCTCCACCGCCGTGGGCATGGCCCTGGCGGCCAAGCACCTGGGCAAGGCTTACCGGAGCTACGCCATCTGCGGCGACGGCGAGGTGGCCGAGGGCCAGATCTGGGAGGCCGTCATGGCCGCCGCCAAGTGGGATCTGGACAATCTCTGCGTCTTCATCGACGTGAACGGCCTGCAGATCGACGGCGCCACCAGGGACGTGATGCCCACCGAGCCTCTGGACAAGAAGCTGGAGGCCTTCAACTGGCACGTCATCAAGATCGACGGCCACGACGTTTCCCAGATCCTGGCGGCCCTCTCCGAGGCCCGCCGCACCAAGGGCAGACCCACCGCCATCCTGATGGCCACCGTCAAGGGCAAGGGCGTCTCCTTCATGGAGAACCAGGCCGGCTGGCACGGCAAGGCCCCCAACGACGACGAGTTCGCCATCGCCAAGGCCGAGCTGGAGTCCAAGATCAAAGAACTGGAGGAGAACTGATATGGCTGGAAAGATCGCAACCCGGGGCGCCTACGGCAAGGCCCTGGTAGAACTGGCTGAGAAGTATCCCGAGCTGGTGGTGCTGGACGCCGACCTGTCCAAGGCCACCATGACCAAGGATTTCGCCGCCGCCTATCCCGACCGCTTCTACGACTGCGGCATCGCGGAGAACAACATGATGGGCATCGCCGCCGGTATGGCCACCTGCGGACTGAAGCCCTTCACCAACACCTTCGCCATTTTCGCCGCAGGCCGCTCCTATGAGCAGGTGCGGAACACCATCTGCTACCCCCATCTGAACGTGACGGTGGTGGGCTCCCACGGCGGCGTCTCCGTGGGCGAGGACGGCGCCACCCATCAGTGTACCGAGGACCTGGCCCTGATGCGGCAGATTCCCGGCATGCTGGTGCTGAATCCCTGCGACGGCAACGAGATGACCCAGGCCGTGGCGGCGCTGATGGAGTATGAGGGCCCCGCCTATTTGCGGCTGGGCCGTCCCGCGGTGGAGACCTTCACCGACGAGCTGCCGGACTACAGCTTTGAGCTGGGCAAGGGCGTCACCATTGCCGAGGGCAGCGACGTCACCGTCGTCGCCACCGGTATGATGGTGAACATGGCCCGGAAGGCCCGGGAGCTGCTGGCCGCCGAGGGCATTTCCGTCCGGGTCATCGACATGCACACCATCAAGCCCCTGGACGAGGAGCTGGTGCTGAAGGCCGCCAAGGAGACCGGCGCTGTGGTTACCTCCGAGGAAGCCTCCGTGCTGGGCGGCCTGGGGGCTGCGGTGGCGGAGTTCCTGGGTGAGAACTGCCCGGTGCCCGTGATCCGTCACGGCGTCAACGACAGCTTCGGCCGCAGCGGCACCGCCGCCGCCGTGCTGGAGCACTTCGGCCTGACCCCCGAGGTCCTGGCGGAGAAGTGCCGGAAGGCCGTTGCGATGAAGAAGTAATCGGTAATCAGTAATCGGTCATAAGTGATTATGAAAAAGGGACGGTTCCTGTCACGCGGCAGGGACCGTCCTTTTCCAACGTTTTCAAATGGCGAAAACACCGAAACGTTCCGTTTTTCACTTTGCATTTTGCACTTAGGAAGCGGGCTAAAGGGGCAGCGTCACGGTAAACGCCACCCGGTCCTCGGCGGGGTATTCCGCCTCCAGGCGGCCCCGGTGCTGGAGGGCGATGACCTGGGCGGCGGAGAGGCCGATGCCGAAGCCGCCGGAGCTCTGGGTCCGGGCGGCGTCCCCCCGGTAGAAGCGGTCAAAGAGCCGCTCCGGGGGGCAGTCCGGCAGCTTGTCGCAGCGATTCTCCAGCCGGAGGCTGCAGGTCTTCTCCCCCGCCTGGAGCCGCAGCCGCAGCTCGCTGCCGGGGCTGGCATACTTCACCGCGTTGTCAAATAGAATGGAGCACAGATTCCCCAGCTGGGCCTCGCTGCCCTTCACCCGGATCCCCGGCTCCACCGCCGCGTCCAGCCGCAGCTGCTTCCGCTCCATGGGGGTCTGGAACATCTGGGCCGTCTTCTCCGTCAGGGCGGAGAGATCCAGGGGGGCGAGGCTGCCCTGGGCGGGCAGCTCCTCCGCCCGGGCCAGGGTCAGCAGATTCCGGGTCAGCTCCGTGAGCCGGGCGGTCTGGGCCTTGATGTTCCGGCTCCACTTGTTCTCCCCGGCGATCAGCTCCATGGCCTCGGTGTTGGCCTGAATGATGGCCAGGGGGGTCTTCAGCTCGTGGCCCGCGTCGGTGACGAACTGCCGCTGCCGCTCCATGTTCTCCGCGATGGGGGCGATGGTCCGCCTGGCCAGCAGACTCACCAGGGCCAGCATCATGAGCCAGCCCCCCAGCCCCGCCAGGGCGGAGAGGGCCGCCACCCGCAGCACCGCGTTGCGGCGGTTGGAGTTCTCCAGAAAGACGTAGACCCGCTCCCCGTCCCGGCCCTGGCCGGAGGCGTAGCGGAAGCTGTCGATCCGTCCCTCCCCGGAGTCCTCCGCCATCACGGAGGCGCACAGCGCCGCGGCCTCCTGCTGGGAGAGATCCGAAATCCGGCTCACGTCCACGGTTTGGACCGCCCCGTCCCGCACCCGGGCCACGAAGTAGACGGCGGAGAGCCGGTCGTTCTCCGTCAGGGCCCCCATCATAAAGCCGCCCCGGCGTCCGTCCCAGCCGTCCCAATTGAACTCCTCGGGGACCGCGTCCCCTTCGGCTCGGCTCTCCTCCGGCTCCTGGGACCAGTCCGGGGGCGTCTGCCCCTCCGGGAACTCCGGGGGCTCCTCGCCCCCCCGGAAGCCGGGTCGGCCCTGGGTCTCCATCTGCACCAGGTTTTCCAGCAGCCTTGCCGTCTCCTGGCCGGTGGTCCAGGCGTTCACCGCGTTCACGGCCCCCAGCAGCAGCACCAGCAGGACCGTCACGGCGATCATGGCCGCCACGATAAAGCGGCGTTTCAGCGTTTTGATCATGGCGCCAGCTCCAGCGTATAGCCGATGTTCCGCTTGGCCTTGATGACCACGTTGGCCCCCAGGCCCGCCAGCTTCTTCCGCAGGTAGGAGATATAGACCCAGACCACGCCGATCTCGGCCTCGGTGTCATAGCCCCAGACCTTCACCAGGATGTCCTCGGTGGAGAGATAGATGCCCCGGTTCAGCAGGAAAAGCTCCATCAGCTGGAACTCCAGCTTGGGCAGCAGCAGGCTGTTCTCCCCCACCCGGAGGGTATAGCTCTGCCGCTCCAGGCTCAGATTGCCCATGCGCAAAAGATCGGGGGTGAAGTCCTCCCGGCGGCGGAGCATGGCCCGGATCCGGGCCAGAAGCTCTCCCATGGCAAAGGGCTTGGGCAGATAGTCGTCCGCCCCCAGATCCAGACCCTGGATCCGGTCCTCCACCTCGGCCTTGGCGGTGAGCAGGAGAATGGGGGTCTTGTCGCCCTTGGCCCGAAGGGCCTTGAGCACCTCCAGGCCGCTCTTCCGCGGCATCATCACGTCCAGGATGATGCCGTCGTACTGGTCGTTTTCCGCGTAATCCAGGGCCTCCTGGCCGTCATAGACCGGGTCCACCCTGTACTTGTGGTATTCCAGCACGTCCACCACAGCCTCCGAAAGGCTGCGCTCGTCCTCCGCGTATAGCAGCTTCATTCCGATTCCTCCTTATGGCTCCAGCCGCCAACCGCCGCCCTGCTGCCGGAAGCCCACCTTCCGCAGGTAGGCGGCGTGCTGCTCCGAGGCCTTCGGGAACTCCAGGGCCGTGAAGCCCGCCTCCCCCAGCAGATGGGGGTAGAGGAAGCGGCCCACGGAGGCGTCCCGGTACTGGGGGGTGGTGTAGTCCAGGCAGAGCTCCAGGCTGCCGTCGGGGCGGCGGCGGCCCATGCACAGGCCCACGGGGTTCATATCGTAGTATACGAAATAGGCGGTATCCGCCTGGGGGGCCGCCGGGTCGAAGTCCGGGAAGTAGCGGGAGATGTCCTCCCGGTAGAGCTTCACAAACTCCCGCAGATAGGCGTTGTCCGTCTCGATGGGAAGCATCAGGGTCAGCCGCTTGGAGCGCCAGAGCCGGATCAGAAAATAAATGTTGATCAGACACAGGCCGATGTTCATGATGGCCGTGGGGTAGGAGCCGGTGAGAAAGGCGAAAACCACGAAAATGACGGAGCCCGCCAGATTCAAAAGCCGCAGCTTCACCACTGAGGTCATCAAAAAGGAGATCAAAATCAATACGGTGGAAAAATAACCAATGGCCTGGATCAGCGTTTCGGTGGTCAAGGGAATGCACCTCCTGGGTTTTTGTCTATTATAACCAATTCCTGTTTTTTTGTCAACGGGAGCTTAGAAGCACTTGACAAAACCCACATACAGGAGTTACAATAAAGAAAAGCGTTCCGGCCGTATGTTCATACGCCGCCCATGACCCGCTTTTTTTGTTTTCCCCGCACACCATTCGCCAGCAAGACCGCAAATTGAAAAGGGAGGACTGAATCATGATCGAGATCAAAGAGCTTATGAAGCGAGGCAACGTGCCTCTGCGTGGCGCCCGCGGCCATTTCGCCACGAACCACAGCCACATCAATTACTACATCGACATCTCCACCCAGAAAACCCGGCTGAATGAGGCCATTGCCGTGGCCAAGGAGCTGGCCCCCAAGTATCGCAACGACTTGGTGGACACCATCCTCTGCCTGGACGGCACCGCCGTCATCGGCACCTGCCTGGCCAAGGAGCTGGTGGGCGCCTCCCGCACCGTCAATGCGGGCCGGGATATTTGTGTGCTGGAGCCGGAATACAACGCCAACAGCCAGATCATCTTCCGTGACAACGCCCAGCCCCTGATCCGGGACAAGCACGTTCTGATTCTGATGGCCAGCGTCACCACGGGCTACACCGCCAACCGCTCCATCGAGGCCATCCGCTACTACGGCGGCCAGGCCGCCGGCATCGCCGCCCTGTACAGCACCATGCCGGAGTCCGCCGGCATCCTGGTCCACTCCGTCTTCGACATCCGGGATCTGACCGACTACGCCAGCTACGACTACCGGGAGTGCCCCTACTGCAAGGCGGGCCGCCGTCTGGAGGCCCTGGTCAACAGCTTCGGCTACTCCTCCCTGTAAGTATCCATCTACAAGATACAAGAACGGCTGCCCCCGGGCAGCCGTTCCTTTTTTTCACTTTTCCTCCGTCAGCAGGGCGATCAGATCGGCGCCGGTCTCGTTTTGGGAGACAAACTGACGGGGCATATCCAGCAGGCACTGGGGCAGGCCCCGCACCAGCAGGGTGGAGGGGGCGTCGTCGCAGACCGTGGCGAAGACCCCCGCCCGGTTCAGAATCAGCACGCAGCGGGCGTCATGCCTGGAGGTGGGATAGGCGAAGAAGCCCCCGGCCTCCCCCAGAAGCTCCTGCATATGCAGGGCGTCCTCCGTCAGAAAGGCCACGTATTCCGCCTCGGTCTCGTCCTCCCGCTGCAGGGCGCCGGGCCGGATGGGGTTCTGATCCACGTTCTTGTTCTCATGGACGTTGTAGCCGTGGCTGGCCACGGTGATCAGCCCGGAGGCCGTCATCTCCCGGGCCTCCTCCAGGGAGAAATGGGGGATGATGGAAATGCCGGTATCCTTGTAGCTGTCCTTGCCCATGGAGACGCCGATGGCAAAGATGGTGGCCTTGAAGCCGTATTCCCGCAGCACCGGGAAGGCCAGCTCATAGTTGCTGCGATAGCCGTCGTCAAAGCAGATCAGCAGGGGCTTCTCCGGCAGGGGCGTCCCCCGCTCCACGTAGTCCCGGATCTGCCAGATATCCACGGTGTTGTAGCCCGCCTGCCGGATGGCCTCCATCTGGTCCCGAAACACGTCCATGGTGATCATGTCGATGCTGGTCTCGCCCGCCTCGATCAGATGGTGGTAGCGCAGGATGCTGAGCCGGACGCTGTTCGCCGTCTCCGGCAGGGCCGGGGCGGCGGGGCTGTCCGGCACGGTTCCCCGCTCCACGAAGCGGCCGAAGTCGGCGGGCCGCCAGACCTGATCCAGATCCAGCATCCGGTCCAGCTCCATGCTGCCCACCGACCGGCGGGCGTGGGCGGGATCGTAGAAATAGCGGGGGTCCCGGCTGAGACTGCTCTCGGTGAAGTCCCAGAACTCCGTCACCTGGGCCAGGGCCCGGCAGAAGCGCTCCCGCTCCGCCCGGTGGGCGCTGCCGTCGGCGGCGTAGACCGGGGGGCAGAGCACCAGAAGCTCCGTTCCCGCCGCCTCGCAGAGGGCCCGGATCTCCGCCACGGCCCCGGTCAGGTCCTCCAGCCGGAGCAGGGACCAGTCGGTCCCCACCGTCTCAAAGGCCGCGGCACGACCCTCCTGGGCCAGATAGCGGTCCAGCTCCGCCACCCGCTCCACGTCCTCCAGGCTCCGGTCTCTGGCCCCGGTCTCCGGCAGGACCGTGGCCCAGTCCTCCCGCAGGTAGCCCTGGCGGCTGCGGCAGCGGAGCTTCTCCAGCCCCGGCTGGAGCCCCGTCGCCAGGGCCCGGAGCCATTGGCCCGCGGCGGAGCCGTCCCGGAGCTGCCAGCCCAGCTCCGGCTCCGTTTCGGCGGAGGCGGCGGCCAGGGCGGGGCTCAGCTCCAGCACCAGCGTCTTCACCTCGCCGCCGGAGAGCAGCCAGGCCGCGGTCCGGGCAAGGGTCTCCGGCCGCGCCCCGGGGATGCTCAGATCGTAGAAGCTGCCCCCCAGCAGGCGGTCCAGCTCCTCCACCGGCAGGGCGCTGTCGTCCCCGGCCAGGAGGAAGGAATCGTATTCCGCCCGGTGGGCGCTGAGATAGGCGGGCTTCGCCACGCCGGGGGCGGCGGTCATGTCATAGGCCCACCAGCCCAGCACCTGGTCCCCCAGGGCGCCCCGGGGGTCCGTGGCGAAATTGAAGCCTGCCAGCAGCACAAGCAGCAGCAGGGCGGCTCCCAAAAGCCACAGGAGCCATCTGTATTTGGATTTCATAGGGCTTTCTCCCTTCGCTGGATGGGTCCGGGGGACAGCGGGCGGCAGCGCCTCAGCGGGCGTCCTTCCGCATGGTAAAGCCCCGGCCGTTGACCTCCGAGATGGGATTCACCACCACAAAGGCCTTGGGGTCGATTTCCAGGATCTTCTCCCGGAAGCTGAAGAGGGAACGCTTGGGCACCACGGTCTCCACCACCCAGGTCTCCGAGCCGGAGTAGCCGCCCTTCACCTTGAACAGGGTGCTGCCCCGGTCCATGGTGGAGACGATCATGCGGTTGATCTGCTCATAGGCCTGGGAGTAGATGGAGATCTGGACCTTGCCGGTGCCGAAGAGCAGCACCTTCTCCAGGGTGACGGAATAGATCAGCACGAAGATCAGACCGTAGAGGATCTTCTGGGCGTCGGAGTAGAACATCTGGCTCAGCAGGAACAGGGCCTCCACCACGTAGGACACCGGGGAGATGGGCAGACCCAGCTTCCGGTTCAGAATCATGGAGATCACGTCGGAGCCGCCGGTGGAGGCGCCGCAGCGCAGGACCATGCCCACGCCGACCCCGAAAAGCAGGCCCGCGTAGACCGTATTGAGGACGATGTCCTCCGTCAGGGGCAGATAGGACCTGGACAGCGCCGTCAGCAGGCTGAAAAACAGCGGGTAGGCCACGGAGCTGATGAGGGTGGTGAGGGCGAATTCCCTGCCCAGGAACACATAGCCCGCCGCCAGGAACAGCAGGCTGAAGCCCCAGATGAACACGTCCAGGGGAACGCCGGGCAGCAGATGGTTCATGGCCAGGGACAGGCCGGTGATGCCGCCGGAAATCAGTCCCGTGGGCACCACGAAGTGGGACACGCAGACAGCCAGCAGCAGATTGCCAAGCAGGATGAGGGGGAGCTTTTTCAGCATGCTTTTCATAGGGAACGCCTCCGGGGTTCTGTAT
The DNA here is from genome assembly GCA_946539175.1 of uncultured Clostridia bacterium. Lineage (GTDB taxonomy): Bacteria > Bacillota > Clostridia > Oscillospirales > Oscillospiraceae > JAFRPC01. The sequence goes on from CAMNHH010000007.1 coordinate 11,537, forward strand.
TGATCCACCCTTTATTATAACGCTTATATTCCAATATGCAAGAGGATAATTCATTTTTTTACGGTCTGTAAAGCACTTCAAATTCTTCGCAGACCACTTCCGTATCCTCCTGGAAGGCCAGCCCGGCGGCGGCCATTTCCTCCGTGAAGAACTTCCGGTGGATCTCCCGCCAGGTTTCCGGAGACAGGTCCCCCTCCCCCTCCAGCGCGGCGTGCTCGGCGGGCACCCGGCAGAAGGGCAGCACCCGGACCCGGGTGGTCCGCAGCACGCAGAGGGCCCGCCCCGCCCCGTCCAGCAGGACACTGCAGTCCCCCGCCCGGGGCAGGGGCTCCCCCTCCAGGGCGTAGAGGGGGAAGGCGGAGCTGGTGGCCCGCTTCTTCCCCTCCAGCACCAGCCGGGCCAGGCCGTCGGGATCGCCGCCGAAGCTCCAGGCCTCCGGCGCCCCGGAAAGACCCGCCGCGGACCAGAGCGCCCGGGCGTCCGGGGGCTCCGGCTCCTGCCCCCGGCCCGACCGGGTCAGATAGAAGGCCAGGGCCGTGCCCATGAGGCCGTGGGAAAAGAGGGGGCTGCCAAAGGAGGCCAGCACCTCCCGGATGGGGCGGCGCTCACAGCGCAGCAGCTCGTCGGCGTCCAGATGCTGGGACCCGGCGCAGACCAGGTCCCGGGCCAGGAAGCAGTAGAAGCGGTTGCGGAACAGGGCCGGATTGGGGCTGCAGCTGCCCAGGCAGATCAGCTCCCCCGCCCGGAAGCCCGTCTCCTCCTCCAGCTCCCGGGCGGCGGTATGGGCCGGGTCCTCGTCCCCGTCCCGGACGCCCCCGGGGAACTCCACCGTCATGCAGCGGGCGGCGTGGCGCCACTGGCGCACCAGCAGAAAGTCCTCCCCCAGCTCCGGGATCACCATGACCCAGTCCGGGGCCTCCAGGGCGATATAGTCCCCCTCCAGGCCCCCGGCGGCCCGCTCCCGCTGGGCCAGCACCTCGAAGACCGGGGTATGCAGCAGGGTCTCGGTCCCCGAAAGCTCCCATTTCAAGGCTTCATCGTTCATTTTTTCTTCCTCCCGTTTCATGGATGGGCAGGCCGTAGAGCTCCCGCATGACGGGGCCCATGGCATAGGTCATCTGCTCCGCCAGGATCTCGGCGCTGACGGAAAAATCCGAGAAGACCCAGCGGCGGATCATGGCCAGGCTGCCGAAGCAGTGATAGCTGATGGCAAAGCGGTCATAGCCGGGCAGACTGTCCACCCCCCGCAGGCGGCAGAGGGCCGCCTCGTACATCCTGCCGTTGTGGTCCATGATGTGCCAGCCCAGGGCGTTCTGGCTGTCCTCCGCCAGGGTCCGGCGATAGAAGCCCGGCTCCTCCCGGATCCGCTCCAGGGCCCGGACCAGGCCCGCAGTGCGAAAGCGCCCGTCCGGCTCCGGCACGTAGTCGTCCACCATCCGGTTGAAGATCCAGGCGGCCAGGTCATAAATGTCCCGGAAATGATAATAGAAGGTCCGCCGGTCGACGCCGCAGCGCTGGCAGAGGGCCCCCACCCGGATCTTGCGGAAGCTCATCTCCCCGGTGAACTCCATCAGGCCGTTTGCCAGAAGCTGCTTGGTGCGGTCTGTCGTGCCCATATCCATCCCCCGTTTTCACATTTTATGGGTTATGTGTTATTTTTTCTCATTATAGCATATTTGTCCGTGTTTGTACAGCCTTGTTTTTGGTAAAATGTACTTGGACCCGATGGGACTGAACGCCCACTCCACCCGACGGTCCGACTTTTTACCTCTCTCTTTTCCCATATACCAAGTGATTTCCCCGCAAAAAGACGACGCCAAAGTCCTGGGCGTCGTCTTTTTTGTCCATTCTTCGGAAGTCCTCCCGGCCCCGCGGGGCGGGGCCTGCCCCGCCGGCAGGCTCAGGAGAAGAGGCCCAGGCAGACGCAGGTCCGCCAGGCCATCATGGCCAGCTCCGCCCGGGTGGCGGGGTCGTTGGGGCCGAAGATACCGGGCTCCTTGCCCGCCGTGATGCCCTGCTCCACGGCCCAGCACACCGCGTCGTGATAGTAGGCGCCGGCGGCCACGTCGGAGAAGGGACACGCGCTGCTCTTGGGGGCGGGCCGACCGGCGGCCTGCCAGAGTATGGCCGCGATCTGCCCCCGGGTGCAGAGCTCGTTGGGGCTGAAGCTGCGGGGGCCCGTGCCGGAGATGCAGCCCCGGGTCCAGGCCCAGCGGAGGGCCGCGTAATAGTAGGCGTTGGTACGGACGTCCGTAAAGGGCAGGGTCCCCTGGGCGAGGGGGCTGTGGTACATCCGCCAGAGGATGGTCACCACCATGGCCCGGGTCACGGTCTCGTTGGGGGCGAAGATTCCCGGCTCCGTGCCGCCCATCAGACCCTGGTTGTTCACAAAGGCCGCCGCGCCGGCGTACCATTTCCCAAGATCCACATCCTGAAAGGGATTGCAGCCGCAGAGGGGACAGAGGTCCCCCGCCAGGGGCACCGCGCAGCTGTGGGTGTAGCCCACCCGGTCCCGGGTCCTGCAGCGCAGCACCGTATAGCCCTTGTCCAGATACTCGGTCTGCAGCTCCGACAGGGGATGCTCGGCGCTGCCCTCCAGATACCAGATCCGCCGGGCGGCGGGGGCCCGCTCCTCGGAGATCTCCACCCCCACCAGCCGATCCTGCTGGTCATAGCAGAGGTCCGTCACCAGCCGGGCGTGCTTGCCCACCTGGTTCAGGCAGTCCCCCACCTGCAGGGCGCTGACCCGGTTTTCCACCGGGACGCTGTACTCCTCCAGGGTCCTGGTGGTCTGCCGGGTGGGCAGATTCCAGGCGTAGGACACGAAGGCGCTGCACTCGCAGCAGAAGAAGGGACCCGTGTTCTGCTGGACCTGGGAGACGGAGCGGCCGCTGTACATGGGGCTGTCCGGCTTGGCGACTTCCTCCAGAAAGCTGCTCAGCGAGGTCTCCCAGGGGACGTAGCTGCCGGAGCGGTGGGGCTGGCCGTAGGGCAGGCCGGTATATCGCTGCCCCGCCAGGAAGCGGTTTTTCTCCAGTCCCTTCCAGCCCTCCAGATCCGCCAGGGGCGTCCAGCCGATCTCCGTCAGCTGATAGGCCCGCTTCACCAGATTCCGCACCCCCTGGCTGACTTCGGCGTGCCGCCAGGCGGGGCTGGGCTGCTCGGATGCCATATGGGATCCCTCCCGGACGCGGCGCAGGCCGCTTTGTTCTTCTCTGGCCAGGGCCGGCGGCGCGGCCGCCCCCAAGGCCAGCAGCGCCGCAAGTCCCATGGCCGCGAGGCTTCTGAGACATGCCGCGATCTTCATTTGTCCAGCACCTCCACCTGAATGTCCCGGACGGTCTGCTCCATCCGGCTCAGCTCCTCCGGCGACAGCCGCAGCGCCAGGCAGCGGGCGCTGTCCGCCACGTTCTCGGGCTTCCGCATCCCCACCAGCAGGCTCATGTTGGGGAACTGGGCCAGGGCCCAGGCCTCCACCAGTTGGGCGAAGCTGCAGCCGTGGGCCTCGCAGAGGGGGGCCCAGGCGGCGAAGGCCCGGCGCAGGCCCTCGTGGTATCGGGGCTGCACCCAGGGGATGCGGGAGCGGATGTCCGTCCCGGCGAATTGCCTCTCCAGGAAGGCGGGGCCCGTCAGGAAGCCCTCCTCCAGCACCCCGTAGGTCTGGAAGCTGACACCGTGCTTCTGACAGACCGGGAAGTAGTCCCTGCCGTGGAAGGGAGAGAGGATGCTGAAGAACTCCTGGACCACCGACGCCCCCTGCCGCCCGGCGGAGGCCCTCTGATAGGCCTCCAGGTCGGCGGGCTGGCTGTTGGACAGGCCGTAGGCCCGGATCTTTCCGGCCCGGATCAGACCCTCCAGGGCCTCCACCGTCTCCTCCACCGGGAAGGACTTGCAGACGTAGTGGACGATGAGGCAGTCCAGCCAGTCCGTCCGCAGCCTGCGCAGAGAGTCCTCCACGTCCCGGACGATGGCGGCGGGGCGGGTGTCGTTGTTGACGGTATAGCCGTCTCTGGAATAGTGGAAGTTGCCCCCCTCCCCCCGCCAGTTCAGGGAGCATTTCGTCTGCAGAACGAAGGCCTGGCGGCGGCCCCGCAGGGCCGCGCCCAGCAGCTCCTCGCTGGCGCCGGTGCCGTAGACCGGGGCGGTGTCGACGTAGTTGACGCCCTGATCCAGGCAGGCGTCCAGCAGCCGGGCGGCCTCGGCGGGGGTGGAGTCCCGGTCCGACCAGACGCTGCCGCCCCCCAGCCCCCAGGTGCCGAGGGCGATCACCGATACCTTCAAATCGGAATTTCCTAAAGTTTTATATTCCATATCGTCCTCCTATTCCCGATTGCCTGTTGCCTGATCCCTGATGCCCCGTCCGTGCGGGGTACCCGTGGCGAGCAATGCTCGCCGCTGCAGGCGGGTCTGATGCCTGATCCCTGATGCCTGTTCCCTATTGTTTTCTCTTCCGGAACAAATATTCATCCAGCTCCGTTTTTACCTTCTCGGGGATCTCCCGGCTGACGGGGCAGAGGGCGGCGCAGGCCATGCGGCGGGTAAATTCCGCGATGAAGGCCACGTCCTTTTCCATCTGCTCCATGGACAGCAGCTCCGGCAGATCGTAGCGGCAGTGGATGGGGGCCGCGTTGCCGGAGGCCAGCCGGGCGAAGGACAGGGCCGGCACGCCCTTGTCCGCGAAGGGGGTGGAGTCGCTGGAGTAGACGCCGATCCTGGCCTCCACCGGGAAGCCCAGCTCCGCGCCGGTGTAGCCGATGTAGCCCGCCAGCTTCTCCTCCGCAGAGACCCGGGCGATGAACTTGCCCAGCCAGGTGCCGATCATATCCAGATTCACGTTCAGGGCGATCTTCTCCAGCTCCCCCTCGTGGTCCCGGACGTAGGCCTTGGAGCCCAGCAGGCCCCGCTCCTCGCTGCCGCAGAACAGCAGCCGCAGGCCGTAGTTCAGTTCCCTGTCCTTCAACGCGTCCAGCACCCCCAGGATGCCCACGCAGCCGGACATGTTGTCGTAGGAGCCGTGGGACAGGGCGGTGGTGTCGTAGTGGGCGGAGAGGACGATCCACTCGTCCCGCTTGCCGGGCAGCTCCGCGATCACGTTGCGGGACCGGCCCTCCCATTCCTTCTGCTGAACGGAGAGCTTCACCCGGCGGACCCCCTTCCGCCGCAGCTCCACCGCGTCGGCGGTGTGGAGCATGGCGCAGAGGACCTTCCGCTCCTCCCCCACCACGGCGGCCCGCAGATCCCGCTGGTCGATGTCCCGCTGGGGGTAGTACATGCTGCCGTACTGGAACAGAATGCCCTTGGCCCCGGCCTTCATCAGATCCTGATAGGCGAAGTAGCCGATGCCGGAGCCGTCCAGCAGAACGATCTTGTCCCTGGCCCCGGCAATGGAGACCGGGTCCTGGGCGGGCATGTAGTAGAGCTCGCCCTCCGCCTCGCCGCTGCCGCAGCAGGTGAAGGCCCTGCAGGGGATCTCCGCGCCGTCGGCCAGCAGCCGGGCCTCCTCGATCTCCCCCATGGCCACGGGAAAGGACTCGATCCGGGCGGCGAGCCCCAGCTCCTCGCAGCGGGCCTTCAGATACTCCGCCACCCGCAGCTCCTCCGCTGAGCCGCTGGTGTGGACAAAATCCGTATCCGCGAAGATCTGTCTCATGCGATCCTGTGTCATAACGTTCCGCTCCTTTCAGTTATGTCTACCTTCTATTATACCATAAGTTTCCGAAAATGGAAGGGGGCAGCGAAAAATATCCGCTGCCCGCCCGAATTTTCATGCGCCGGGGCTTTCCCGGGGGGGCTTGACCTGCCCCGCCAAAGCATGTATAATAGAACAAGAAAAACCATGGCGCTCCGCGCCGAAGGGAGGGGGCCGGGTGAACGGTCTGCGCAAAAGTCTCAACGAAAAGCTGCGGGAGGCTCTGGCTTCGGTGCTTCCCATCGTCTTCATCGTGCTGGTGCTCTGCTTTTTGCTGGTGCCCGTGTCCTCGGGGGTGCTGCTGAGCTTCCTGGCCGGCGGCGCCCTGCTGGTTCTGGGCATGATGTTCTTCACCCTGGGCGCGGAGCTGTCCATCTCCCCCATGGGCGAAATGGTGGGCACCCAGATGACCAGGAGCCGCAAGCTCTGGGTCATGGTGCTGCTGGCCCTGGTGCTGGGCTTCATCATCACGGTATCGGAGCCGGATCTGCAGGTGCTGGCGGGGCTGGTGCCCGCCATCCCCAATCTGGTGCTGATCGCCGCAGTGGCGCTGGGCGTGGCTGTGTTTCTGGTGCTGGCCCTGCTGCGTATGCTCTTCGGCATTCCCCTGCCCCGGCTGCTGATCGGCTTCTACGCGCTGGCCTTTCTGCTGGCCCTCTTCGTGCCGAAGGACTTCCTCTGCGTGGCCTTCGACTCCGGCGGCGTCACCACGGGCCCCATGACGGTGCCCTTCATCATGGCCATGGGCGTCGGCATCTCCGCCATCCGAAACGACCGGCACGCCGCCAACGACAGCTTCGGTCTCATCGCCCTCTGCTCCATCGGCCCGGTGATCGCCGTGCTGATCCTGGGGGCGGTCTACGGCAGCTCCGACAGCGGCTACGTGCTGGCCATGCCGGAGAACGTGGCGGATTCCCGGAGCCTCTGGGCCCTGTTTCAGAACGGGCTGCCCACCTATCTGGGGGAGATTGCCGTGGCCCTGCTGCCCATTGCGGTCTTTTTCGGCTTCTTCCAGGTCCTGGTGCTGCGGCTGCCCTGGGCCCGGCTGTCCCGGGTCCTGGTGGGCATCGTCTACACCTACCTGGGGCTGGTGCTGTTCCTGACCGGGGCCAACGTGGGCTTCATGCCCGCGGGGATCTACCTGGGGGCCCAGATCGCCGGGCTGGAGGCCCGCTGGCTGCTGATCCCCATCGGCATGCTGATGGGCTGCTTCATCGTCAGGGCGGAGCCCGCGGTCTACGTGCTGAACAAGCAGGTCTCCGAGATGACCGACGGCAACATCTCCGAGGCGGCCATGGGCCGGGCCCTCTCCGTCGGCGTGGCGGTGTCCGTGGGCATCGGCATGCTGCGGGTGCTGACGGGGCTCTCCATTCTGTACTTTCTGGCGCCGGGCTACGCCCTGGCCCTGGGCATCTCCTGCTTCGTTCCCAAGCTCTACACCGCCATCGCCTTTGACTCCGGCGGCGTGGCCTCCGGCCCCATGACGGCGGCTTTCCTGGTGCCCTTTGCCCAGGGCGCCTGCCAGGCGGTGGGGGGCAATCTGGTGACCGACGCCTTCGGCATCGTGGCCATGGTGGCCATGACGCCTCTGATCACCATTCAGTTCATGGGCCTGCTGGCCCACCGGCGCAAGCGGCTGGAGGATCAGCGGCTGGCCAAGCTGCTCCAGGCCTGGGAGGCTCTGGAGGAGGACGCCATTATCCGGCTGTAAGGGAGGTCTGACATGAGCCAGCTTTCAATGATGGTGACCATCACCAACAAGGTCAACGCGGAGCGCTTCCAGAAGCTCTACAACGAGTTCGGCGCCAGCGTCAGCTTTCTGAGCTACGGCCGGGGCACCGCCAGCTCCCGGATTCTGAACACCTTCGGCCTGGAGCGGGCCGAAAAGGCGGTGCTGCACACCGTCGTCAACGACGAGCTGTTTCCCAGGCTCCGGCGGGAGCTGGAAAAGCGCTTTATCATCGACGTGCCGGGCACCGGCATCGTCTTTCTGGTCCCCCTCAGCGCCGTGGGCGGCAAGCGGCAGCTGGAGCTGCTGCTGGGGGAGCAGGACTTCATCATGGGGGAGGAATCGACCGTGAAGCAGACAGAACAGGAATTGATCGTTGTGATCTCCAACCAGGGCTACTCCGAGATGATCATGGACGCGGCCCGCTCCGCCAAGGCGGGGGGCGGCACCGTGATCCACGCCAAGGGCACCGGCAAGAAGGGCTCCGAGAAGTTTTTCGGCTTCGTGCTGGCGGAGGAGAAGGAAATGCACTACATCGTGGTGCCCAGCCGGAACCGGGACGCGGTGATGCGGGCCATTATGGACCAGAGCGGCATCCGCAGCAAGGCCCAGGCCATCTGCTTCTCCCTTCCCGTCACCGCCGTGGCCGGCATGCGCCTCAGCCTGCCGGAGCCGGATGAGGCCTGAGGATACGAAAAGCCGCCGGGGACCCTTCCTTGTGAAGGTCCCCGGCGGTTTTCTGCTGCATTGGGCAGCAAGAGATCGGTGACAGGCAATCGGAAAACGATGTTCGCGGCCCCTTGCGGGGAAGGCGGAGGACGGATGGGGCCGCGGATCGTTTCTCAATCAGAGCTTATACGGTCTGCATCCGGCAGAGCATCAGCCGCACCGTCCCCCTGAGGCTCAGCAGGGCTGGGCCCTCCGCCAGCAGGGCCTCGCCGGGCCGCAGGCTGCAGCCGGAGGGCTCCACGCTGCAGGCGCCCTCGGCGCAGTAGAGCAGCAGGCGCTCCCCCGCCCCGCAGGACAGGGCGGCGGCATCCTCCTCCAGACCCAGGGCGTCCAGCCTGCCCCGGACCCTGCCCCGGCGGAGCATCAGGTTGAAGTCGGTGCAGCGGCCCCGGCTGCGGGTGGCGTCGGCCCCGGAGAAGCGGTGGACCTGAAAGGGCGCCAGCCCCAGCTCCGGCCCGCCGTTGTGAGAGAGGACCAGCTCCCCCTCCAGGATGGAGATCAGCCGCTCGTAGTCCGGCAGGGCCGTGAACTCCGATTCCTCCAGCTCCACCGAGGCCGAGCTGACCCGCCAGAGGAAGTCCCGCTTTGCGTACAGGGCCTCCGGCGGAAAAATGGCGATCTGCGTCGTGGTCCCGCCGGACCATTCCGTCGTTTTGTAATCCTTTGGCGTCAGCTTCCGAATCATAATCCTCTCCTGAATGCGTTTTGCAGGGGTTCAAACAGAAATTTGAAAACGCCTCAATTCTTCATTCTGCACGCTGCATTGACTCGGCCCGGAAGCCGCCCATGCCGTCGGCGGCGAAGCGGGTGCTGTAGAAGGCGGCGCTGGCCTGCTCCAGCCAGAGCAGATCCTTGACGCCGGCGGTCTCGTAGGAGGAGTGCATGGCCAGCTGGGGCAGCCCCAGATCCACGGTGTTCATGGACACGTGGGCCATGGCGATGTTGCCCAGGGTGGAGCCGCCCGCCTCGTCGGAGCGGTTGGCGAAGAACTGGACGGGAACCCCCGCCTTCTGGCAGACGCCCCGGAACAGGGCCACGGAGACCGCGTCGGAGGTGTACTTCTGCCCCGCGTGGGCCTTCACCACGATGCCCTCGTTCATATAGGTGCAGTTGGTGGCGTCGGTCTTCTCGGGGTGGTTGGGATGAACCGCGTGGGCGTTGTCGCAGGAGAGCATGAAGCTCCGGGCCACGGCGCAGCGGTAGTCCTCGTCGTCCATGCCCAGGCCGCCCGCGATGCGGCGCAGCACGTCCTCCAGCATGGTGGAGTCGGCGCCCTGCTTGGTGCCGGAGCCCACCTCCTCGTTGTCGAAGCAGCACCAGACCTGGATGGTCTTCTCATTTTTGCCCTGCAGGAAGCCCTGGAGGGTGCCCCAGGCGCATTCCAGATCGTCCAGTCGGCCGGCGGAGACGAACTCGTTCTCCGCGCCCCAGACGGTGGGGGCCATGCGGTTGTAAAGGAACAGGTCGCTGCCCAGGATATCCGCCTCGGCAACCCCCAGCTCCTTGGCCACCAGGGCCTTGAAGGCGCCCTTTTCCAGCTTGCCGGAGCCGAAGAGGGGCAGCATGTCGATCTGCTTGTTGAAGCTGAAGCCGTCGTTGACCTTCCGGTTCATGTGGATGGCCACGTTGGGGATCAGCACCAGGTCCCGGTCAAAGTCCAGCAGCCGGGTCTCGTAGCGCTCCCCCGCCTCGGTTTTGGTCCGGACCAGCACCCGGCCCGCCACGCCCAGGGGACGGTCCAGCCAGGTGGAGCAGATCATGCCGCCGTAGCCCTCGGTGTTGAGCTGCACGTACTTGTCCCGGACCCGCAGCTCCGCGTTCTCCTTGAGCTTGAAGCAGGGGGAGTCGGAGTGGGAGGCGGTGAGGGTGAAGGCGGGCTCAGACAGCTCGGTGCCCACCCGGAAGGCCAGGATGCTGGAGCCGTTGCGGGTGGTGAAGTAGGCGCCGCCGGGCCGGACGGTCCAGCGCCTGCTCTCGGGCAGCTCGGTGAAGCCGGCCTTCAGGAGCGTCTGCCGCAGGTTCTCCACAGCGTGGAAGGCGGAGGGGCTCTTCTTCAGAAAGTCCATCAGGCCCTGCACAGCAGTCATATTTTCCATAACAGGTTTCCTCCTTGTTTGTATCTTTATATATTATACTATACTCCGAAAACGAATGCAAGGGGCCAAAACGGCCCCTTGCAGCAGTTTTGCAATTAACCCTTCTGCTTCTTGGCGATGGCGGGCAGGATCAGGCCCAGAGCGGTGAGGACGCAGGGGGTGGCGATGTTCAGGATCATGGTGAAGGTATCCTTGTCGTACATTCCCATCAGGCAGCAGGCCAGGGTGATGATCAGGCACCACCAGCCGAAGAAATAGGCGGGGCCCTGGCGCTTCACGAAGCGGTAATCGGCATGGATGGTCTTGTAGGCCTTCCGCAGGGCGATGTAGGCCACGAAGACCCAGCAGTAACGCAGGGGCATGCAGACGGAGTTCAGCTTGGTGAGCTGCTTCAGCACGGAGGCCGCGCCGGGCACCAGAGACTGGATCAGGATGATGCTGCCGGAGAGGATGACCACCATCCAGATGCCGTTGACGTAGGCGCCGTACTTGTTCTTCTTCAGCAGACGGTCGGGGATGTACTGATGGGTCTTCTCGTTGTCCAGCAGCATCCGCAGGGGGGCGTCGATGGACAGCACCAGGGTGGCCAGCTGGCCGATCATGTTGCAGACGGCGTAGATGATCAGCAGGCTGTCACCGATGTGGAAGTAGTTGCCCAGCTTCTGGAAGGCCCAGTAGGAGCCGTTGGCGGCATAGGAGGCGAAGCTCTTGTCGCTGGCGTTGATCTCATTGGGGTCGAACATCATGCCCATGGCAACGGTGCCCAGGATGGCGCAGACCACCACCATGATGGCCAGGGCGATCATGCCCTTGGGGAAGCCCTTGGAGGGGTTCTCCACCTTATTGACGTAGGGGGAGATCTTCTCGCAGCCGCCCACGGCGAAGACCAGGATGGACAGGGAGGTGAAGTAGCCCACGTTGAAGTGGGGGATCAGCGCTTCCTTGGTGAAATGCAGGTCCACGTAGCCGCCGTTGGGGTTGATGAGCGGGGCGGCGAACATCATGACGATGTACAGCAGGGACATGACGAACATGGAGGAGCCGGCGATGGTGGTGAGGCTCTTCAGCGGCTTCAGACCGCGGCTGGCGATGAAGGCGAAGATCAGCAGCACCGCCAGGGTCACCAGCTGCACCGCCAGGGTGGGGAAGGTGTCGTAGGTCTCGGCGTTGCGGAAGATGGCCCAGCTCAGCGCCTTCAGACCGCCGGAGCTCTTGGAGGCAATGTAGGTGATGTGGCAGGCCCAGTAGGTCCAGCCGGCGTAGTAGCCCAGCTTGGAGCCCATGGTGTCATGGACCCAGGAGGAGACGCCGCCGCCGGAGTTCTTGAAGGCGGAGCCCAGCTCGCCCACCATCAGCGCGTAGGGGACGAAGTACAGGGCGAACATGAGAATCCAGGAGAAGATGACCTGGATGCCGTTGAAATAGACGAAGCCGTTCAGGACGTTGCCAAAGCCCCAAACCGTGGAGAAGGCCATGAAGGCCAGCATTTGCCACTTGATCTTCTTGGTGTTCTGCGCGGAGTTCATTTCGGATTTTCCCTCTTTTTCTCTTGTTGTCTGAGGACGGCAGGCGCCCTCGGTGGCAAGCGTAATTTATCACTTTTTGTGAAAAAAGTCAATATCGCCCGTTCATTTTCGTGTATTATGACGGTGTTTTGGCTGTATATTCCAAATATTCTCCAAAATAATACATCTTCATACATTCTACAAAATCGGGCAGGCCCGCTGCCCGCCCCGGGGCCGCCGGGCGGTGGGCTCAAAAACCCGGACTCTGCCGGGGCTTTCCGGCCTCCGCTCAAAATTTGAATTCTGTTCCGCATTATTTATTCATGTGTATATCAACTGCCTAATTCCGAAAAAATAACCAGGCCCGGACCGCTCCCCCGGGCCGCCTCCATCCCAAAAAAGACCCCGGCGCGTGTCCGCGCCGGGGTGCTTCCGGGCCCTCAGGGGAAGAAGCTGAAGATGCTCTGCCGCAGGGCCATGACAAGGATGGCAAGGAGGAAAATGATGAAGGGGAGAAAAAACACCACCAGGAAGGCCCAGGGCTTGGACTGCTGCCTGCCCCGATTGGCCGCGAGTCTGGCCTTGGCGGGGCGGGAGGCGGTCTGCCGCTCGGGGGACGCGGGCTGCCGGGTCCGGGGGGCGGTGTTGGGGGTGAAATGGGCGGCGTGGCTGTGGACCTGGGCGCCGTAGCTGCCGGTCCAGGCGTCGTCCTCATGACAGTCGGCGGCGGAATTGGCCCGCTCCTCCCGCAGGTGCTCCGCAGCACTGCGCCTGCGCTCGATGGTGGACAGCAGGCCGGGGGCCGGCGCTGCGCCGCAGGCGGGGCAGAGATCCTTCTTCACCGGGTCATAGAGCTTTCCGCATTCGTGGCAACGATAGTTTTTCACGGTCTGTCCCTCCTTCTTCCCTGCGCCGGCTCACTCGCCGTTTTCCATGCGGATGACCTTGCCCATGTTCCAGAGGGTGGCCACCTTCCGGGCGGCCTCCTCCCGCTGCTCGGGGCTGCCGTATTCAAAGGGAGCCGTCTGGGCGCCGCAGTCCATGCAGACGGCGTAGACGCACCAGCCGTTTTCCTCCTCCAGAAGGCCGGGCCCGCCGCAGCGGGGGCAGTCCTGGAGCGCGAAGCGTTCGTGAATGTCCATATTTTGTATCTTCCTTTCGTGATCTGTTTACGCGATGGGGCTGCCGTCGGCCCGGAAGAGGGGGATCTTCCCCAGCACCCGGATGTCGCCGCGCCTGCCGGCCGCGCCCTCCGCCAGCACTGCCGCCCGGCCCGCCACGACGCCTCCCGCCAGCTTCACCAGGGCCTCCATGGCCAGCATGGAGCCGCCCCTGGAGATCACGTCGTCCACCAGCAGCACCCGCTTGCCCCGGAGCAGCTCCGCGTCGTCCCGGCCCAGATAGAGCCGCTGGGGGCCCTCGGTGGTGATGGAGCGGTCCTCCACGCAGATGGGGTCCGGCATGTAGTTCTTGGGGCCCTTCCGGGCGACAAAATACTTCACCGCCCCGGACTGGCGGGCCATTTCGTGGATCAGCGGGATGCCCTTGGCCTCGGAGGTCAGCAGATAGTCGTATTCCAGATCCCCGGTCCGCTCCAGCAGCGCCCCGGCGCAGGCCACGGTAAGCTCCGCGTCGCCAAAGAGGATGAAGGCGGCCACGTACAGCTCGTCGCTGACCCGGCAGAGGGGCAGTTCCCGCCGCAGCCCGGCGATCTCGATGGGATAGGTCATGACAGCGTTTTCCTTTCGATTCTTCGATGCTGTTATCATAGCACATTCCGCCCGGAATTGCAAGACTGACTTGACATCCGGAGGCGCTTCGTGTATGATACAGGGACCAAATCGGAAAGGAAGCTATTGATGCTTTATTTATTGTTAGCCATCCTCAGCAGCGCCTCCATGGCGCTGGCCCTGCGGCTGTTCCGGGACCCCGCCGGGAACCGTTACGGCATCATCCTGGGCAACTATCTGACCTGCATCCTCCTGGCCCTGCTGCTGGCCCCCAGGGGCAGCTCCGTCCTCTCCGGCAGCGGCGGCACCGTCCTCATGGGCGCCGTCACCGGCTTCTTCTACGTGGCGGCCCTGGTGGGGATGCAGACCAGCGTCCACCGGAACGGCGCGGGACTCACCGCCGCCTTTGCCCGGCTGGGCCTGGTGATCTCCCTGCTGGTCAGCGTGCTTTTCTTTGGGGAGCGGCCCGCTCCCCTGCAGCTTGTGGGCGCGGCCCTGGTGCTGGCGGCGCTGGTGCTGATCCATGCCGGCGGCGAAGGCGGCTCCAAAAAGGGCTTCGGCATTCTGCTGCTGACTCTGTTCTTCAGCGGCGGGGCCGACGCCATGTCCAAGGTTTTTGAGCAGCTGGGAGATCCCGCGGAGAACAGCCGCTTCTTCTTCTGGCTCTTTGTGACCGCCCTGCTGATGACGGCGGGCTTCGCCCTCCGGGAGGGCAGGCGCACGGGGAAAAGGCTGGTGCTGCGGGAGCTGGCCGCCGGTGCGGCAGTGGGCGTCCCCAACTACTTTTCCTCCTTTCTCCTGCTGCGCTCCCTGCAAAGTCTGCCGGCCTTCCTGGTCTTCCCGGTTTTCAGCACAGGCGCTATTCTGCTGACCCTGCTGGCCGGAGCCCTCTTCTTCCGGGAGCGGCTCACAAGGCGCCAGACCCTGGGCGTCTGTCTGATCCTGGCGGCCCTGGTGCTGCTGAATCTCTGAGGAACTCTATCTGACCCGCAAAAACAGCGCGTCCGACGCTTTGCCGGACGCGCTGTTCT
>CAMNHH010000008.1 GCA_946539175.1 uncultured Clostridia bacterium
AGGTCTCCATCTTCGAGGCCCTGCACACCGCCGGCGGCGTGCTGGTCTACGGCATTCCCGAGTTCCGTCTGCCCAAGGCCATCGTGGCCAAGGAGGTCGAGGGCCTCAAGGCCCTCGGCGTGGACGTGGAGACCAACGTGGTCATCGGCAAGACCCTGACCATCGACGAGCTCTTCGAGGACGGCTACGAGGCCGTGTTCGTGGGCTCCGGCGCTGGCCTGCCCAACTTTATGAACATCCCCGGCGAGAGCTACAAGGGCGTCTATTCCGCCAACGAGTTCCTGACCCGGTCCAACCTGATGAAGGCCTACAAGGACGACCCCGTGACGCCCATCATGAAGGGCGGCAAGGTGGCCGTGGTGGGCGGCGGCAACGTCGCCATGGACGCCGCGAGAACCGCCCTGCGTCTGGGGGCCGAGCACGTCTACATCGTCTACCGCCGCTCCATGGAGGAGCTGCCCGCCCGAAAGGAAGAGGTCGAGCACGCCATCGAGGAGGGCATCGACTTCCGTCTGCTGCAGAACCCCGTGGAGGTCCTGGGCTACAACAACCCCGAGAACCCCCGGGACCCCAAGAACGGCTTCGTCACCGGCCTGCGCTGCATCAAGATGGAGCTGGGCGAGCCCGACGCCAAGGGCCGCCGCAGACCCGTTCCCATCGAGGGCTCCGAGTTTGAGCTGGAGGTGGACACCGTCATCATCGCCATCGGCACCAGCCCGAACCCCCTGATCAAATCCACCACCAAGGGCCTTGAGGTCAACAAGCACGGCGGCATCATCGTCAACGAGGACGGCCTGACCTCCCGCGAGGGCGTCTACGCCGGCGGCGACGCCGTCACGGGCGCGGCCACCGTCATTTCCGCCATGGGCGCCGGCAAGGTCGCCGCCAAGGGCATCGACGAGTACCTGATGAACAAATAGAGCATGAAGATCTTCCTTTGCCCAAACGGCTTTACCGAGCAGCAGGCTGAGCAGGCGCGACACTGCGTCTCCCTGTTGGAAGCGTGCGGACATTCCTGCGCTGTTTCTTTGGAGGACAGCCGCCGCCTGTATCATACGGAGAGCCGCAGCCTTTTTGGCCCCGCCGAGAGCCATTTGATCGTTTCTCTCGGCGGAGACGGGGCTGTCCTGCGGGCCGCGCAAATCGCTTTGTCCTGCGGGAAAGCTCTGCTGGGAGTCAACAGCGGTCGTTTGGGTTTTCTCTGCGCCATGGATTATCGCGGGCTGAGCCGATTTTCTGAAAGCTTTTCGTCCTGCCGGTTATCCTACAGGAGCTTGCTTACTCTGCAGATGAAGGGAAAAAGGCTACTGGCGCTGAACGATGTGGTCATCGCCAAGGAGAATTTCGGCCAGACGGTGGAGCTCTCGGTACGAATCCGGAAAACAGACGAGCTCCACCTGCGTGGAGACGGGCTTATCCTCGCCACGCCGACAGGCTCGACCGGATACAGTCTTTCCGCCGGGGGGCCGATCCTGGATTCAGAAAGCCGTGCAATTCTGCTCACTCCTATCTGTCCACATGGCTCAGATGCTCACTGCCTGGTTCTGCAGGACACATGCAGCATTCGGATCTCGGGACAAAACGGCAACGCGCAGATTTTTGCGGACGGCCGATATGTCGGGCGGCTGTCGCACGAGATTTCCCTGCGAAAAGCAGAGAAAAAGCTGCTTCTATATGAGAAGGCCAACGGAATCTTCGGCAGGATTTCCCTATGATCGTTACCGGAAAGGAAGGGATGCTGTATCTGTAAACAAATATCGATTCCGAAAGCGACGCTGGGCCGGCTGCCGATCTATCTGAACTATCTGAAAACCGGCCCGCAGTCACAGTATATTTCCGCCGCGGCCATTGCCAAGGCACTGGGCTACGGCGACGTGACCGTCCGCAAGGACCTGGGCATCGTCAGCGGCGAGGGACGTCCCCGCCTCGGGTACGTCCGGGACGCACTTGCACGGGACATGGAAGCAGCCCTGGGTCTGGACAGTCTGGAGCCGGTGATCCTTGTCGGCGCGGGGAAGCTGGGAAAGGCTCTGATCGGGTATCCGGGCTTTCGGCGCTTCGGCTTTTCGATTCTGGCAGCCTTTGACGACGATCCGCGTAAGCAGGCCCCCGGCGGGAAGCAGCCTGTGTTCCCCATGACGGAGCTGGCGGAATACTGTGAAACAAATCATGTCGTCATCGGAATTATCACAGTCCCGGAGACTGCGGCGCAAAAAGTCTGCGACAAAATGACTGCCGCAGGCATTACTGAAATCTGGAATTTCGCACCGTGCAGATTGGAGGTCCCGGAGGGGGTTTCCGTCCAGCAGGAGAACCTGGCTCTGTCGATTGCCCATCTGCACATGTGCGCTAAGAAAACCAGATCATCGCATATCACAAAACGAACAGAAAGGAACGCATGATGAACGAACAAAACTATCTGATTGTTGACAGCGTAGAGGCGCTCAAGGAAGCCATTGCCCGCGTGCGGGCGGCGCAGCAACGTTTTGCCTCCTACACCCAGGAGCAGGTGGACGCGATCTTCCTGGCTGCGGCGACCGCGGCGAATCAGGCGCGCATACCCCTGGCCAGGCAGGCCGTGGCTGAGACCGGCATGGGCGTGGTGGAGGACAAGGTCATCAAAAACCACTACGCGGCCGAGTACATCTACAATCACTATCGCGGCGTCAAGACCTGCGGCGTGATTGCGGAGGACAAGGCCTACGGCCTGAAAACCATTGCCGAGCCCGTCGGCCTGGTCGGCGCTGTCATCCCCACGACAAACCCAACCTCCACCGCGATCTTCAAGACTCTGCTGGCACTGAAGACCCGCAACGGCATGATCATCAGCCCCCACCCCAGGGCCAAGGCCTGCACCGCCGCGGCTGCGAAAATCGTTCTGGAGGCCGCAGTCAAGGCCGGCGCGCCCGAGGGGATCATCGCATGGATCGACGTCCCCAGCCTGGAAATGACCAACCTGCTGATGAAGGAAGCGGACGTGATCCTGGCCACCGGCGGTCCCGGTATGGTGAAGGCCGCCTACTCCAGCGGCAAGCCCGCTCTGGGCGTCGGCGCCGGCAACACGCCCGCCATCATTGACGACACGGCGGATATTGTGATGGCTGTCAGCTCGATCATCCATTCCAAGACCTTTGACAACGGCATGATCTGCGCCTCCGAGCAGTCTGTCATCGTGTTGGACGGCGTCTATGAGCAGGTCAAGGCGGAGTTCGCTGCAAGAGGCTGCTACTTCCTGGACGCCGGGGAAACTGAGAAGGTCCGCAAGACCATTCTGATCAACGGTGCTTTGAACGCGAAGATCGTAGGCCAGAAGGCTGCGAAAATTGCGGCGCTGGCCGGCCTCATGGTCCCCGAGTCTGCCAAGATCCTGATCGGCGAGGTGCAGAGTGTGGAGCTCTCCGAGGAGTTTGCCCATGAGAAGCTCTCTCCCGTGCTGGCGATGTATCGGGCCTCCGACATTCAGGACGCCTTCACCAAGGCGGAGCAGCTGATCGCCGACGGCGGTTACGGCCATACCTCCTCCATCTATTTGAACGTGAAGACGGAACAGGCCAAGCTCGAAGAGTTCTCCGCGAGAATGAAGACCTGCCGGATTCTGGTCAACACGCCCTCCTCTCACGGCGGTCTGGGCGACCTGTACAACTTCAAGCTCACCCCGTCCCTGACCTTGGGCTGCGGCTCCTGGGGCGGCAACTCCGTCAGCGAGAACGTGGGCTGCAAGCACTTGCTGAACATCAAAACCGTGGCCGAAAGGAGAGAAAACATGCTTTGGTTCCGCGCCCCGGAGAAGGTCTATCTCAAGAAGGGCTGCCTGCCGGTGGCTCTGGATGAACTGAAAACTGTGATGCACAAGAAGCGCTGCTTCGTGGTCACGGATCGCTTTCTCTATGAGAACGGTCACACCAAGCCCATCACAGACAAGCTCGATGAAATGGGCATTGTGCACACCTGCTTCTTTGACGTAGCGCCCGATCCCACACTGGCATCCGCAAAGGCCGGCGCCGAGCAGATGAAGATCTTCAAGCCCGATTGCATCATCGCGCTGGGCGGCGGCTCCGCTATGGACGCAGGAAAGATCATGTGGGTCCTCTACGAGCATCCCGAGGTGGACTTTATGGATATGGCCATGCGTTTTATCGACATTCGCAAGCGTGTCTACACCTTCCCCAAGATGGGGGAGAAGGCCTACTTCATCGCCGTCCCCACCTCCGCGGGCACCGGCTCCGAGGTCACTCCGTTTGCAGTCATCACCGACGAGAAGACCGGCGTCAAGTACCCGCTGGCTGACTATGAGCTCCTGCCCAAGATGGCAATCATCGACACCGACTTCCACATGACGGCGCCCAGAGGCCTTACCGCCTCCTCCGGCATCGACGCTGTGACCCACGCGCTGGAGGCCTACGCCTCCATGATGGCGACCCAGTACACCGACAGCCTCGCGATTCAAGCCCTCAAGGACATTTTCGCCTATCTGCCCCGGGCCTATGACAACGGACAGACCGACGTGGAGGCCAGAGAGAAGATGGCCAACGCGGCTACCATGGCGGGCATGGCCTTTGCCAACGCCTTCCTGGGTGTCTGCCACTCTATGGCCCATAAGCTGGGCGCTTTCCATCATCTCCCCCACGGCGTCGCCAACGCGCTGCTGATCTGCCAGGTCCTGCGCTTCAACGCCAGCGAGGTTCCCACCAAAATGGGCACCTTCCCCCAGTATGACCATCCCCACACCCTGCGGCGCTACGCGGAGGTGGCTGAGACCCTGGGCTTCGGCGGCAAGGACGACAGAGAATCTCTGGAAAATCTGATTGCCGCCGTCAAGGCGTTGGAGGAGCGGGTCGGCATCAAGAAGACGATCCGCGACTATGGCATCGACGAGCAGGATTTCCTGAATCGGATGGACGCCATGGTCGAACAGGCCTTTGACGATCAGTGCACCGGCGCGAACCCTCGCTATCCGCTGATGAGCGAGCTGAAACAGATGTATCTAAACGCCTACTACGGCAACGACGACGCGGTTTAAGGAGGAAAAGCTATGAAATTGGATCGAGTCATTGCCGTCCGGAACAATAAGACAGTCTATCGGGACGGCGATTTTACCGCCAAGGTGTTTGACAGCGACTTTTCCAAGGTCTCTGTCCTCACGGAGGCTCTGAATCTCGCGAAGATCGAGACCACCGGCCTCAAGGTCCCCAAGCTGCGCGAGGTCACCACCTACGAAGGCAAATGGACCATTATCAGCGAATACATCCCCGGCAAGAGTATGTCCCGGCTGATGAAGGAGAACCCGGACAGAGTTGATGAGTATCTGGAACGGCTGGTCCGCCTACAGATCGAGCTTCACCAGGCGGAATGCCCCATGCTCACCAATCTGACCGATAAGATGCACAGGAAGATCCGTGAGACCAAGCTGGACGCCACCACCCGCTATGAGCTGCGCACCCGTCTGAGCAGCATGGAGCGGAAGACCAAGGTCTGCCACGGCGATTTCTGCCCCAGCAACGTGATCATCACGCCCGACGACGAAGCCTATATCATCGACTGGTCCCATGCCACCCAGGGCAATCCCGATGCGGACGTGGCCCGCACCTATCTGGTCTTCTGCCTGCAGGGCAACTTTGAATGGGCCGAGAAGTATCTCAAGCTGATGTGCGATTTGGGCGACACCGCCAGGCAGGACGTCCAGAGATGGCTGCCCATCGTGGCCGCCTCCCAGTCCATCAAGGGAATCGCCGAGGAGCAGGAGCTGCTCCGTCGTTGGACGTCCGTCGTAGAATATGAATAACTGACCGAGGAGGAAACAAAACATGTTGAATGTAACCATTTGCATCGGAAGCTCCTGTCACCTCAAGGGCTCCAGAGATGTGGTTGAGAAGATGCAGAAGTTCATTGCGGACTACGGTCTGAAGGACCGCGTCGAGCTCAGCGGCGCCTTCTGCATGGGGCACTGCCAGGAAGGCGTCTGCGTGACCGTGGACGGAGCGCTGCATTCCGTCGCCCCGGAGACAACGGAGGATTTCTTCCGCCGTGAGGTGCTCAGCAGATTCCCGAATGGGAGGTAGCCGCCATGGCAAGCTGCCTGACCCTGAAAAAATCAAACTGTAAGAACTGTTATAAGTGCATTCGCTACTGCCCTGTGAAGTCCATCCGTTTTTCGGGCAATCAGGCGCACATCATGGAGGAGGACTGCGTTCTGTGCGGCCAGTGCTTCGTGGTCTGTCCGCAGAACGCAAAGCAGATCGTGGACGAAACCGAGAAGGTCAAGGTTCTGCTGTCTGCCGGCGATCCGGTCTATGCCAGCATCGCGCCTTCCTTTGTGGCGAACTATGAGGGGATCGGCATCAACGCCATGCGCACCGCGCTGAAAAAGCTGGGCTTCGCCGGCGTGGAGGAGACCGCGCTCGGCGCCACCGTAGTAAAGACCGAATATGAACGGATTCTCAACGAGGAAAAACGGGACGTGGTGATCTCCTCCTGCTGCCATTCTGTCAATCTGATGATCGAGAAGTATTTTCCCTCCGTTCTGCACTGTCTGGCGGACGTGCAGTCTCCCATGCAGGCGCACTGCGCGGCCATCAAACGGGAGCATCCCGAAGCAAAGACGGTCTTCATCGGCCCCTGCGTCGCCAAAAAGGACGAGGCGCAGCGCTATAAGGGCATTGTGGACGCGGTGTTGACCTTCGAGGAGCTGACCCAGTGGCTGAAGCGGGAGAAGATCAAGCTGACGCCGGAGCCGGAGGACAGCGACACAGGCAAGGCGAGACTTTTCCCCACCACCGGCGGCATTCTGAGATCCATGAACCTGAATGCTCCGGGCTGCAACTACATCGCCATCGGCGGGATGGACAACGTGATCGCCGCCCTGCGGGAGCTGGAGAAGGGACAGATCCACAAATGCTTCATCGAAATGTCCGCCTGTCCCGGAAGCTGCATCAGCGGGCCGGTCATGGAGAAGTATCACAAGGCCGTCATCAGCGGCAATATGGCGGTCAACAGCTATGCGGGCAAGACGGATTTTTCTGTCTCTCAGCCCTCGGCACAAGAGCTTCGCAAGCAGTTCCAGCCCCGCACCGCCCTGGCGGACCGGCCCTCCGAGACCCAGCTTGCCGAAATCCTGCGCAAAATGGGCAAGACAAAGCCGGAGGACGAGCTCAACTGCGGCAGCTGCGGCTATAACACCTGCCGGGACAAGGCCGTCGCCATCTATCAGGGCAAAGCGGATATCTCCATGTGCCTGCCTTTCCTGAAGGGCAAGGCGGAGAGCTTCTCCGGGAATATCATGAACAATACGCCGAATGCTGTGCTTCTTCTGAACGACAGCCTGGAGGTACAGCAGGTCAACGCCGCCGCGCAAAAGCTGCTGAACATCCGCTATGCCTCCGATATCCTGGGAGACCAGGTGATCCGAATCCTGGAGCCCGCTCCCTTTATGGAGGTCCTTCGCACCGGCCGGAGCGTCCGGGAAAAGCGGATCTATCTGGCGGAGTATGACAAAACCGTAGAGCAGACCATCGTCTACGACCGCGAGTACCATCAGCTGATCTGCATTATGCGCGATGTCACTGAGGCCGAGCGGGATCGGGAGCAGAAGGAAAGCCTGAACCGTCAGACCGCGGAGGTCGCCGACCGGGTGGTGGAAAAGCAGATGCGCATCGTCCAGCAGATCGCCTCCCTGTTGGGTGAGACGGCGGCTGAGACGAAAATTGCGCTGACCAAGCTGAAGGAGTCCATCCATGAGTAACTTTTGCGCTGACATCGGTTATCTGAGCGTCAATCACTATGGGGAAGAGCTCTGCGGCGACCATGTAGACGTGGTGCCCGGGGACGAAAGCTCCACCGTTGTCGTACTGGCGGACGGTCTTGGCAGCGGCGTCAAGGCGAGCATTCTTTCGACGCTGACCTCGAAGATCATCTCCACCATGCTGGCGGCGGGGCTGTCCCTGGAGGACTGCGTATCCACCATCGCCGCCACCCTTCCTGTGGACGCGCAGCGCGGCGTGGCCTACTCCACCTTCACCATCCTGCATATCCGCAACAACGTGACGGCGGATCTGATCCAGTATGACAACCCGCTGGCGATCCTGATCCGGGACGGCGTGAACTGCGACTATCCCCGCACGGAAGCCCGGGTGGAGGGGAAAAAGATCTACCGCTCCAGCCTTCGTCTGCAGGAGAACGACACCTTTATCCTCATGAGCGACGGCTGCCCCCACGCCGGGATCGGCGTCGCATACAATTTCGGATGGCGGCGGGAGGAGATCATCGACTTTATGGAGCCGCTGGCGACGGTGGGTTATACCGCTAAGACCCTGGCGACTCTGCTGGTCAACGAGTGCTTCCAGCTCTACGGCGGTCAGCCGGGCGACGACGCCACGGCCTGCGTGGTCAAGATCCGCAAGCGCACGCCCATGAACATGCTCTTCGGCCCGCCCGCCAACCGGGACGACGGTCCCCGCATGATGTCCCTGTTCTTTTCCAAGGAGGGCAAGCACATCATCTGCGGCGGCACCACCGCCTCCATCGCCGCGAAATATTTGGGCAAACGGCTGGATACCACGCTGAATTACGTGAGCAGGGACGTTCCGCCGATTTCCAAAATCGAAGGCGTCGATCTGGTCACCGAGGGCGTCATCACTGTGAACAAGGTGTTGGAATATGCAAAGGACTATCTGGCCGATAACACGAGCTACGAAAAATGGAACTTCCAGGCGGACGCAGCCTCTCAGATCGCGCGGTTGCTCTTCGAGGAAGCCACCGACATCAATTTCTATGTTGGCCGGGCCATCAATCCCGCCCATCAGGACCCCAAGCTCCCCATCAATTTCAGTATCAAGATGAACCTTGTCAAGGAGCTTTCCGCCTGCCTGGAGCAGATGGGAAAGCGCATCAAGGTCAGCTATTTCTGACAGAGGAACGACTATGGAAAAAAGATTTGATTTTACAAAGGTCGATGAGATCCTGACAAGCTATCCGCGGAACGAGCATTCCACCATTGCCATTCTGCAGGACATCCAGGAGCACTACCATTACCTGCCCAGGGAGGTTTTTCCCTATGTGGCGAAGGCCATCGGCGTTGGCGAAGCCCGGCTCTACGGCGTCGCGACCTTCTATGAAAACTTCTCTCTGGAGCCCAAGGGCAAGTACGTGATCCGCTGCTGCGACGGCACCGCCTGTCACGTGCGCGGCTCCACCCCCATCCTGAACCAGCTGCGCAAGGAACTGGGACTCAGCGAAACGAAAAAGACCACGGACGATCTGAATTTCACTGTGGAAACCGTCTCCTGCCTGGGCGCCTGCGGCCTGGCGCCTGTGCTGACCGTCAACGGCGAGGTCCATCCCGCCATGACGCCGGCATCGGCCTCCGAGCTGCTGAAGACGCTCCGGGCGGAAATCGAGAAGGAGGCCGGAAATGAATAAACTGAACTCCCATGAGGCCCTTCGGAGCTTCCGTGAAGCCTGCGAGCAGGCCCTTCGCTGCGAGCGCACCAAGATCCTGATCTGCGGCGGCACCGGCTGCGTGGCCGGCGGCTCTCTGAAAATCTACGCCAGACTGCAGGAGCTGCTGACCCAGCGGGGCATCCCCGTGGAGCTGGAGCTGGCGGAGGAGCCCCACCGCGACGTGGTTGGAATCAAGAAGAGCGGCTGCCACGGCTTCTGCGAGATGGGGCCCCTGGTCCGCATCGAGCCCCAGGGCTGGCTGTACACCAAGGTCCAACTCTCCGACTGCGAGGAGATCGTGGAAAAGACAATCCTGGGCGGAGAACCCATCGATCGTCTGGCCTATCGGCAGAACGGGGAGATCTATCGCAGACAGGAGGAGATCCCCTTCTATCAGAAGCAGACGCGGCTGGTTTTGGGCTCCTGCGGCCACATCAACGCCTCGTCCATCCGGGAGTACGTTGCCATGGGCGGCTATTCCGCTCTGGAAAAGTGCCTCTTTGAGCTGGACCCGCCTCTGATCGGCGAGGCAGTCACCAAATCCAACCTCCGCGGCAGAGGCGGCGGCGGGTTCCCCACCGGAAAGAAGTGGGCCTCCTGCGCTGTGCAGCGGGAGACGCCCAAGTACATCGTCTGCAACGGCGATGAGGGCGACCCCGGCGCCTTCATGGACCGCTCCATCATGGAGGGCGATCCCCACAGGCTGCTGGAGGGCATGATGATTTCCGGCATTGCGATCGGCTCTCAGGAGGGCTACATTTACGTCCGCGCCGAATATCCCCTGGCGGTGGAGCGGCTGCGTACAGCGATCGAGCAGGCCGAGGAACTCGGTCTGCTGGGCGACAACATCCTGGGAACGGATTTCAGCTTCCGTATCCATATCAACCGCGGCGCCGGCGCCTTCGTCTGCGGCGAGGGCTCCGCCCTGACCGCCTCCATCGAGGGCAAGCGGGGCATGCCGCGGGTCAAGCCCCCCAGGACTGTGGAGCACGGCCTGTTTGAAAAGCCCACGAACCTGAACAACGTAGAGACCTACGCCAACGTCCCCGCCATCATTCTGAACGGGGCGGACTGGTACCGCTCCATCGGCCCCGAGAACAGCCCCGGCACCAAGGCGTTTGCCCTGACCGGCAGGATCAAAAATACGGGCCTGATCGAGGTCCCCATGGGCACCACCCTGCGGGAGGTCATTTTTGACATCGGCGGCGGCATGCGGGACGGCAGCAAATTCAAGGCTGTCCAGATCGGCGGCCCCTCCGGCGGCTGCCTGACGGAGAAGGATCTCGACATTCCTCTGGATTTCGACTCTCTGAAGAAGGTCGGCGCCATGATCGGCTCCGGCGGTCTGGTCGTCATGGACGACACCACCTGCATGGTGGAGGTTGCCCGCTTCTTTATGAACTTTACCCAAAACGAGTCCTGCGGCAAATGCGTTCCCTGCCGCGAGGGCACCAAGCGGATGTTGGAGATCCTGAACCGGATCACGGAGGGAAAGGGACAGGAGGGCGACATCGAGCTGCTGGAGGAGCTGGCGGACACCATCTCCAACACGGCCCTCTGCGGTCTGGGCAAGACAGCCGCTTCCCCTGTGGTCTCCACGATCCGGAGCTTCCGGGAGGAGTATGAGGCCCATATCCGCGAAAAGCGCTGTCCCGCCGGTCAGTGTGCAAAACTCCGGCGCTTTGCCATCGATCCGGCGCTGTGTAAGGGCTGCTCCAAGTGTGCCAGAAACTGCCCGGTCAACGCCATCAGCGGACAGCTCAAATCCCCCTATGTGATCGACCAGGAGAAATGTATCAAGTGCGGCGCTTGCAAGACGAATTGCAGCTTCGGCGCTGTGAAAGAGGAGGCCTGAGTATGCAGACGAGACAAATCATGGAAGTGGACGGCGCTCCCGTCCAAATCGAAGGCGAACGGAACCTGCTGGAAGTCATCCGCAAGGCCGGCGTAGAGCTGCCCGTCTTCTGCTACCACTCCGATCTTTCCATATACGGCGCATGCCGTATGTGTATGGTGGAGGACGAGCGGGGCCGTCTCATGGCCGCCTGCTCCACCCAGCCCAAAGCAGGCATGATCGTAAAAACCAACACAGGCCGGTTGCGCAAGTACCGCAAGAACATTCTGGAGCTGCTGCTGGCCAGTCACTGCCGGGACTGCACCACCTGCCCCAAGAGCGGCAGCTGTACTCTGCAGGACCTCGCCGCTCAGTTCGGCATCAAGACCATCCGCTTCCCCAACGATAAGACGAAGTCCGTTCTGGACGACTCCTCCGCCAGTATTCTGCGGGACGCCAGCAAGTGCATCCTCTGCGGCGACTGCGTCCGGGAGTGCAACGAGATCCAGCGCGTCGGCGCCATCGACTTTGCCTTCCGCGGCTCCGAGGCCAGGATCAGCACCGCTTTCCAGACGCCCATCGCCGAGACCCTTTGCGTGGGCTGCGGCCAATGCGCCGCGGTCTGTCCCACCGGTGCGATTACCGTCAGGGACGATACCAACCGCGTCTGGGAGAAGCTGGACGATCCCGAGGCCTTTGTAAGCTGCGAGATCGCTCCCGCGGTCCGCGTGGGCATCAGCCGTGAGCTGGGTCTGGGTGAGGGCGAGAACGCCATGGGCCTCGTGATCGCAGCCTTGCATCGTCTGGGCTTCGATCAGGTCTACGACACCGCTACCGGTGCAGATCTGACGGTTATCGAGGAGGCCAACGAATTTGTGGAACGCCTGCAGGGCGGTGAGAAGCTCCCCCTGTTTACCTCCTGCTGTCCCGCCTGGGTCCAGTATGTGGAGAAAAAGTATCCGGAGTTCCGTTCCAATCTCTCCACCTGCCGTTCTCCCATGGGCATGTTCGCGGCTGTCATCAAGGATTATTTCAAAGATCGGCTGCCGGAAGGCAAAAAGCGCCACTATCACGTGGCTCTGATGCCCTGTACCGCCAAAAAGTACGAGGCCAAACGGCCTGAGCTGCGCAGCGCCGACGGTCCTGAGACGGACGACGTCGTCACGACCCAGGAGCTGATCCACATGATCAAGCGTTCCGGCATCCGCTTTACAGATCTGGAGCCGGAAGCGGTGGATCTGCCCTTTGGCAGCATGTCCGGCGCGGGTGTAATTTTCGGCGTCACCGGCGGCGTAACGGAAGCCGTTCTGCGGAAGCTGTCCGGCTCAGACGCCCGTTCCGCGCTGGCGCGACTGGAGTTTACCGGCGTGCGCGGGATGGAGGGCTGCAAGGAGGCCGTCATCCCCTACGGAGACCGGGAGGTCCGGATCGCCGTGGTCAGCGGCCTTGCCAATGCCAGAGCCATCATCAAGCGGCTGCAGGCCGGCGAGCTGTGCTACGACCTGGTAGAGGTCATGGCCTGCCGCGGCGGCTGTGTCAGCGGCGCCGGTCAGCCCTATGTGGGGCTCAAGGACCGTGTCAAGCGCGGGGAAGGGCTGTACCGCTCCGATAAAGTCAGCACGATTCGCCGCTCTCAGGACAACCCTCTGATGACGGAGCTCTACAACGGTCTGCTCAAGGGCCGCACCCACGAGCTGCTGCACATCGACTACTGTAAGCGGTAATTTGATTCAATCGCCGGAAATGGCGTTTGAAAAACCTCCTTTCTATAAAGCCGGGGGCAGGCAGCCTGGTGGGACGGGCTGTCTGCCTTTGGTGACTTTTTTGTTTACTTTTTCCGTGCATTATGGTAGGATATCACAAGCAGTAACAGATAAAGGAAGCGAATCCTCTTGAACCGTGATTTGACCGTAGGCAAGCCTGAGGGCGTGCTCTGGCGGTTTTGCCTGCCCCTCTTCGGCAGCGTGATTTTTCAACAGCTCTACAATATCGCGGACTCCCTGGTGGCCGGAAAGCTGATCGGCGAGAACGCCCTGGCCGCCGTGGGCAACAGCTATGAGATCACCCTGATTTTCATTGCTTTTGCCTTCGGCTGCAACATCGGCTGCTCTGTTGTAGTTTCCACCTTCTTTGGTGCGGGAAACTACCGGAGCCTCAAAACCACCGTCTCCACCACCATGCTCACCAGCGGGGCCGTCTGCCTGGCGCTGATGCTGGCGGGTCTGTTGGGCGGGGAAGCCCTGCTGCGGCTGATCCGCACCCCGGAGGAGTTGATGGCGGACTCCCTGCTCTATCTGCGGATCTACGCCCTGGGGCTGCCCTTCGTCTTCTTCTACAACATCTCTACCGGCATTTTCTCCGCCCTGGGGGATTCAAAAACGCCCTTCTGGTTCCTGGCAGTCTCCTCCACGGCCAACGTGGCGGTGGACGTGCTCTTTGTGGCGGTTTTCAAAATGGGCGTGGCCGGCGTAGCCTGGGCCACCTTCCTCTGCCAAGGCGTCAGCTGCGTGCTGGCACTGACGGCGGTTCTGCTCCGACTCAAAAAGATGGAGACAACAGAGCGTCCGAAGTTGTTCGACCGGCTCATTCTTGGCCAGTTTTTGAAGGTTGCCGTGCCCAGCGTCCTCCAGCAGAGCTTCATTTCCGTGGGCAACATCGTGATCCAGCGGGTCATCAACGGCTTCGGCTCCGGCGTCATCGCGGGCTACGCGGCGGGGGTCAAGCTGAACAACCTGGTGATCACCTCCTTCACGACCCTCTGCAACGGCATCTCCAACTTCACCGCTCAGAACCTGGGCGCGGGGAAGCAGAGCCGGGTCCGGGAGGGCTTCAGGGCCGGACTGAAGCTGGTCTGGGCTCTGAGCCTGGTCTTTGCCGTGCTGTATTTCTTCCTCGGCGAGCCCCTGGTCCGCTTCTTCATCGACGAGCCCACCGAGACGGCGGTCCGTACCGGCGTGATCTACCTGAAGATCCTGGCCCCCTTCTACTTCGTGGTCTCCGCCAAGCTGGCGGCGGACGGGGTCCTGCGAGGCGCCAAACGGATGAATCTCTTTATGATCGCCACCTTCACGGACCTGATCCTGCGGGTGGTGCTGGCGATTCTCCTGTCCAAAACCGGTCTGGGCTCCACCGGCATCTGGTGCGCCTGGCCCATCGGCTGGAGCATTGCCACGATCCTGAGTCTCCGCTTCTGTCTCCGGGGTCCGGCCAAAAACGAAAGCAGCGGAAAGGGGAATTGATCCCATGAACAAGCTTGGTTTTTATCCTGCCGCGCCTGACACGGACCGGCTTCAAGCCCTCCGGGAAGGGTGGGAGCGACAATATCGGTATGGGAGTGTCGCAGAACGAAAGGCGCGGGAGGCCAGGTGGTCGCCCTACTACAGCCTGATCTATCAGGCGCAGCTGGGGCAGCCCTATACGATCCCCGCGGAGCCCGGTCCTGTCGTCCGTACCCTGGCGGAGCAAGGGCTCGTACATCCGGAAGCCGCGGTTCTGGACATCGGCTGCGGCACCGGCGGGACCGCCCTGGAGCTGGCGCGGCTCTGCCGCTCTGTTACAGCCGTGGATTCCAACGAAACCGCCATTGAAGTTCTACGAGAGCGCTGTGCAGGAACGCATACGGAAAACCTCACCGCGCTTTGCGCCTCCTGGAATGACGGACGTCCGGGGGATGCCTGGGACCTGGTGATCTCCGCCATGTGTCCGGCGATCTGCAATCCGGAAGAGCTCCTGGCCATGGAGGCCTGCGCCAGAGAAACCTGCGTTCTGGTAACGGTGATGAAGGGCTCCGCGGACAAATACCGCAGTCAGATGATGCGGGAGCTGAATCTGCGGCCCGAGGGCATGATCACAGAGTACAGCACCTACCTGGACGTGCTTCGGGCCATGGGACGAGACGTCACAGTCTGGACCATGGAGCGCTTTACGAAACGGAACACAAGTCTCGAGGAGCTGCTGTGGCAGTTTCCCACGTATTTTGAGATTTTCGGTATGGAGCAGGAGGCCTCTGTCTCCTATTTGAAGTCGTTTTTTGAGAAGCACCAGGAAAACGGCTTCCTGGCAGATGAAACGCAAATGAATGTCGCGATGCTGGTCTGGAAGCCGGTTTGTACGGAAGGAGGAACAAGGCAATGAAACGGAACGAAAAACCCGTGGTTTTGATTGTGGACGCCCAGGGGGGAGGGCTTGGCAGGCAGCTGATCGCCGGAATCCGTAAGGAGCCGGAGGATGTGAAGATCCTGGCCGTCGGCACCAATACGGCCGCTGCGGCCGCCATGCTGAAGGCCGGCGCGGACGAGGCCGCCACCGGCGAAAACTCTGTCCTGGTTGCCAGCCGGAAGGCGGATGTGATCATTGGGCCAGTGGGCATGGTGATCGCCGATTCCATGCTGGGGGAAATCACGCCTGCGATGGCGCAGGCTGTCGCGCAGGCAGACGCCGTTCGAATCATGATCCCCTTCAATTCTTGTGACAACTACATCGCCGGAGTCGCGGATTTCAACACGGCGAGGCTGATTCAGGACGCCCTCGGGCAGTTGAAAAAAATCTTGTCAAATTGGGATTGATATGCTATAATATATCAGAAATACGATGCGGCAGGAAGCTGCGTCTCCGTGCTGAAGCACGTAACTATATTGTGATCATGTAGGCTAAGAAGGCATACTGGCTCTGTGTACGGGGCCGAGTCTGCCTTCTTTTTTGCTTGTCACGAAGACAGGCGCCCTTCCGAAAGAGAAGAGAAAAGAATTACGGAGGTAATGAAGATGGCATGTTTTTTGGTTTCTGCAGCTGAAGCTGTGGTTGTGACTGCCGTAGAAAAGGCAGAGGAGAAGCGGGAGGTCAAGTCCGCTCCCAAGAAGGAAACCGTGGAGAAGATCCCCTTCAGCAGAAAGCTGAAATGGCTGACCTGGCTGCTCTGGGGCGGCGCGATTCTGCTGGCCTTCGAGCACGTCTGGCACGGAGAAGTCGTGCCCTGGTTCCCGTTCCTGACCGCGATGTCCGATCCGGAGGACAAGGCCGAAATGTTCCATGAGATGGCTACCATCGGCGTGACGATGGCAGTGCTGGTCACGGTTGCGTGGATCGGCATCTGCCTGGCTGCCGACGCGATCATGAAGCGCAAGGATAAGCCTGTCTCCCAGAAGGCATAAGGAGGAACCGTATGACTCTGCTGATTACCGTTTTTGCCGCGATTATCGCGACGGTCAAGTGGTATAACCGCAAGGACGATACCATGCAGCTTGGAATGCTCTGCTTCATGTTCTGGGGCGCTTCCCTCATGTGGCTGGGCGACGCGATCTTTGAGTATGCCGAGCTGAAGGCGGATTATTTTGCCCCCGCTGCGGCGGATATGCTGAACGACGCTTTCCTGGGCCTTTCCGTGGTGGCTCTGGCTCTGATCATCTGGCTGATCAGGCTGCTGATTACCGATCCCAAGGGCTCTGTGAAGGCTGCGCTGAAGAAAAAGAAATAATCGCCTCGGCGTATCCGCTCGGATCGCCAAAACCGGTCGGCAGCGCGAACTCTCTGCCGACCGGTTATATCTTCTGTTGATCGCTCTGTTGCGCAGGATGATATTCCCCCTATATCGAATCGGCAATATACAAAACTGACGGACTGTGCTATCATAGGATCACAGAGCATAGGGTTCCTTTCGCCCGTCGATATGCGATGTATCCGGTTCTGTAAAGCGCAGGCAGCTCCTTCCGCCAGGGTTGTCTGCGTTTTGCTTGTTTTTTACGAATTTCGATTCATGACGATGCAAAAGGAGGCTCAGCGAATGCAAGGATTTGATTATCAGACTCCCACGCGCCTGATTTTCGGAGAGGGCGTGATTCAAAAGCTGCCGGAGGTCCTCGGCGCAATTGGCAGGAAAGTACTGCTCGCCTACGGCGGCGGCAGCATCCGGAAAATGGGATTGTACGACAAGGTGATGGAGCTGCTGAAGGATTTTGAAATCGTGGAGCTGCCCGGCATCCAGCCCAATCCCAAATATGATCCCAGCGTTTTGGACGGCGTAAGGCTGTGTAAGGAGCATGGGATCGAGGTCATACTTGCCGTAGGCGGCGGCAGCGTTCTGGACTGTTCCAAGGCAATTGCGGCAGGTGCGAAATATGACGGTGACCCCTGGGACCTCATTTCCTATCAGGTCAAGGCCAAGGCTGCGCTTCCCGTCGTGGATATTCTGACTCTGGCCGCCACCGGCAGCGAATATGACTTCTACGGCGTTATCTCCAGGACCGAGACCAATGATAAGATCGGCTACGGCGATCCGCTGGTATATCCGGTATGCTCGTTCCTGGACCCGACATATACCTTTACAGTCTCGAAAAAACAGACTGCGGCAGGCTGCGCTGACGCCATGAATCACATCATGGAGCAGTATTTCTGCGAGGACCACACCTTGCTGAACGACGGCTTCTGTGAAGCGGGGCTGAAGAGCCTGATGATCAACACGAAAGCCTGCCTCGAAAATCCAGAGGACTTCAGGGCCAGGGCCGAAATGATGTTCGCCTGCACGCTCGGCTGCAACGGGATCTATTCACTGGGCAACAGTCCCTCCGGCTGGCCGCTGCACGGCATTGAGCACGCGCTCAGCGCCTATTATGACATCACCCATGGCGAGGGCCTAGCCATCATTACCCCGCGCTGGATGCGCTATGTGCTTTCCGAGCGCACCGTAGACCGCTTCGTGAAATATGGCGTCAACGTGTTCGGCATTGACCCAACGCTGGACAGCTTTGAGATCGCGGAGCAGGCAATAGACCGCACGTTTATCTTCTTTGAGGAAATCGGAATCCCTATGCGCCTGCGGGACCTGGGCATCGGTGAGGAACGCATCGACGAGATGGCGCATCACGTCGCCGTAAACGAGGGCTTGGAAAACGCCTGGGTACCGCTGTCAGAGTCCGATATCGCAGCCATTCTCCGCGAGTCTCTGTAATGGACGATTATTTGTGGGCAAGCCAAGCTTCTTCGTTTACAGATAATTTACAGAAAAACATGCATCTTTGTGTTATACTGAATTTGCCAAATCATTGAAGGAGGAACCTGACATGGCAGATCGCATTGTACTGAACACTATCTCCTACCACGGCCACGGGGCCATCGAAAACATCGTACCCGAGCTGCAGAAGCGCGGCTACAAGAAGGCCTTTGTGACCTCCGACGCCGCCCTCATCAAGTTCGGCGTCACCAAGAAGGTCACGGACCTGCTGGACGCCGCCGGCTTCGCCTACAGCGTCTACTCCGACATCAAGCCCAATCCCACCATTGAGAACGTACAGAACGGCGTCAAGGCATTCAAAGAAGCTGAGGCCGACTGCATCATCGCCATCGGCGGCGGTTCCTCCATGGACACCGCCAAGGCCATCGGCATCATCATCGAGAACCCCGAGTTCGCCGACGTCCGCTCCCTGGAGGGCGTGGCCCCCACCAAGAAGCACGCGGTCTTCACGATCGCCGTCCCCACCACCGCCGGCACCGCCGCGGAGGTCACCATCAACTACGTCATCACCGACGTGGAGAAGAAGCGCAAGTTCGTCTGCGTCGACACCAACGACATCCCCGAGGTCGCCGTAGTCGACCCCGATATGATGTCCTCCATGCCAAAGGGCCTCACCGCCGCCACCGGCATGGACGCCCTGACCCACGCCATCGAGGGCTACATCACCAAGGGCGCCTGCGCCATTTCCGATATGTTCCATCTCGAAGCGATCCGCCTGATCGCCAAGAGCCTCCGCGCCGCGGTCCAGAACGATCCCGACGGCCGCGAGGGCATGGCCCTGGGCCAGTACATTGCCGGCATGGGCTTCTCCAACGTGGGCCTCGGCATCGTCCACTCCATGGCGCACGGCCTGTCTGCTCTGTATGACACGCCCCACGGCGTCGCCTGCGCGATCCTGCTGCCGGTGGGTCTGGAGTACAACAAGCCCGTGGCCGGCAAGCGCTACCGCGCCATCGGCAAGGTCATGGAGGTCGCCGGCATCGACCGGATGACCGACGAGGAGGCCGCTGACGCCACCATCGCCGCGGTCAAGAAGCTCTCCGCCGACGTGGGCATCCCCGCCAACCTCCACGGTATCCTGAAGGAGGAGGATATCCTGTTCCTGTCTGAGTCCGCTTACGCCGACGCCTGCCGTCCCGGCAACCCCAGAGACACCAGCGTCGAGGAGATCGTCGAGCTCTACAAGAGCCAGCTGTAAACCGCTTCCCAGATATCAAGCAGCCTGACGCAGAAACGTCTTTCGATCCAAATACAAAGGCCCCTGAAGCAGGTCCCGGTCCGAACCAGCCCTGCATCAGGGGCATTTTTTCAATGCGTGAATTCCCAAATCAACAACTCTGACAAAGGATATCATTCCCCTTGACAAACTGCTTCTCATAGAGGGAGCATATCCCTGTCTCATCTTAGGGAGTTTTCTTCTTAGGGAGTTTTCTTCTGCAGCGGCTGATTCCGAAAAACGAGTTCGATCAATCAAAAACCAGGCAAATCCGAATCCCTGGCCAACCGGTCTCGGGTTCGGATTTGTCTGGTTTGGTGCAATTTGCAGAAGCTTCCAATCAGTGGATAAAATTATCCTTGACAAAAGCCGTCTTAATGGAGTTCAGTATCAAAGCGCCGTGAGGTATGCCCACATCGGCCCCTACCTGCCGATTTTTGTCTGCCAACTTATTTTTTCGAGGGCGGCGTTGGCCTGGGCGGTGACGAGGTTCCAGCTGCGCCAGTCCTCCTCCACGCTGCGGAGCTTGAGCTCGTCGCGGGCCTTCGCCCCGATTTCGGGATCGGAATCTCCGGCCAGCTCTGCGATCACCGGGACGGCGCCGTCGCCGAGAGAGCAGACGGTCTTCATATCCAGGCTGTCCAGTCTGCCGCTTTTCCAGGCGCCCACGTTGTAGCGGGCCACCATGCCGTCCACGTTGGCCAGACTCAGGGCGATCAGCACCGCCATGCCCAGGGCCGCCGCCAGCCGCAGCACCGGCAGCTTTTTGGCATAGAGCCGCAGGGCCACCGCCAGGACCACCACCGCCAGATACACCATAAACACGGAGGTCAGCACCCGCAGCCGGGTCAGCCCGAAGCTGCCCATGTAGAGGACCATTTTGGACAGGGCCGTGGCCACCAGCCCCAGGGAGAAGACGCAGAGGAAGACAGACAGGCCCTTGACGGCCCCCGGCACCCGGCCGCCCTCCTTCCGCACGACCCCCAGGGCCAGCACGATCAGGCCCAGGTTGATGGATACGATGCCGCACATCTCAAAGAAGCCCCGGCGGGCGTACTGGGCCACGGTGAAGTTTTTGGGCAGCAGACCCCGGAAGGCGTCGGTGAAGTAGGCGAACTGGGCGATCAGATACAGCAGATAGGCGGCGCTGACGGCCCCCAGGAAGGCGGCTGCCGCGGCGGGCTCCATGCCCTTGCCGCCGCCGGACTTCCGGGCGGCGGGGCCCCGGTCGGAGCTGAACAGCAGGGTGAAGAGCAGCAGGGCCATCAGACCGCCGCAGCCCAGGGCCACCAGGCCCCGGCCGGCCGCGGACCAGTCCAGCGCCCCCACCATGCCCTCGAAGGCGGCGTCGGAGGAGATCAGCAGCGGCACCAGCACCAGCAGGGCGGGCACGGCACAGAGCAGGCCCGTCAGGATGGCCCGGCTGCGCTTGCCGCGCTGGCTGTCCTCGGCGCCTGTGTGGGTCAGGGCCCAGGCGCCCACCCGCATACGGCCCCAGCTCATGGAGCAGCCGGCCAGCACGTCGCTGAGTCTGGACAGAAGCCCGGTCCCGGTCCAGAGTCCCAGCCGCGCATAAATCACCAGAAGCAGCAGCAGGGACAGGGCCGGGAGGGTCAGGGCCTTCAAAACTCCGTCGCCGGAGAGCGCCAGGCTGACGGAGCCCAGGGCGTAGAGGGCGGCCCAGACCCAGCCGAAGCCGCTCATCCGCTCCGGGCGGTCCCGGAGATAGAACAGCACGGCGGGCAGCAGAGCCAGCAGCCCCAGGGCCTCCCCCAGTCCCAGGCCGGCGGCCCAGCACAGGGCGTCCCAGAGCAGGAAGCAGGCCGCCAGCAGCGCCGCCGCCAGGGCCAGATCCCGTCCGGTGCCCCGGCGCCTGGGGTAGGCGGGTCGAAGGGGAAGGACCGTCCGGGGCAGACCCTGAACGACGGCGGCGCCGTCCCCGGCAGCCCGGGGATCGGCAGGGGAGCTGACGGGAGCGTTCGTCTGCTCCGCGGGAGCTTGCGGGGAAGATGTATGTTCGTCCATGGTAAAACCTCCATAGCTGGCAACGATTTTGTCTGATGGATCAGCGTATCTCGGACCAGCCGCAGTATTGTTTCAGAAATTCCGTCAGATCCTTCGCCTCGTCCAGATCGTTAGCAGGATTGCCCACCGCGGCAAATTGCCTTGTTGCTTCGCATTTGCAGTTGTCATTTGTGTTCCTCCGGTATCATACTGAACTCCCATAGAAACCTTTCATCTGTTTTGGCAGGAATTGTGTCATACTTCGTTGTCGTCCTTGCCGGGCGTCAAGCCCGCCTGCGTCCTCCGCCTCGTCTGACGCAATTCCTGCACGGAACATTTTTCAATCTTTCTATGGGAGTTCAGTATCAATTGTCGCTTGTAAACTCCAGAATGTCTCCCGGCTGGCAGTCCAGGGCCCGGCAGATGGCGTCCAGGGTGGAGAAGCGGACAGCCTTGGCCTTTCCGGTTTTCAGAATGGAGAGGTTGGCGGGGGTGATGCCGACGCGCTCCGCCAGCTCCTGGGAGGACATTTTGCGCTTGGCCAGCATCACGTCCAGGTTTACGATGATCGCCATGGCAGCCTCCTATATGGTCAGGGCGTTCTCTTCCTTCAGGGCGATGGCGGCGATGAAGCAGTTGCGCACCACCCGCACGATCAGAAAGAGAAAGGCCATGGAGACCGTCACAAAGCCCAGGGGCGGATACCAGCGGCAGGCTCCCAGGGTCACGGCGGCCACCCCCGCGCAGCACCAGGAGATCAGCGCCATCATGCGGTTGTTCTCCTCCAGAAAGACCCGCTCCCGCTGGATGTTCCGCAGCAGCCGCCACAGGCAGACCAGGGCCGTCAGCACGAAGGGCAGGCAGCCGTAGAAGCCCACCTGAATCGCAATCCGCCCGGTGTCCCGCAGATGCCGGTATTGGACGTACCAGTTCAGCAGCCAGGGCATGGCCGCCGCCAGCGCCACGGCCGCGGCGAAGAATACCGCCACCGCCGCCAGGGAAAATTTTACTGCTTTGTTTTTCATGTGGAACCTCCATGTAGCGGCGCACAGTGTGCACCACGGGATCAACAGGATAGATTAACTGCATTTTACCACTGAAATTATTGTTTGTCAATAATATTATACTGAAAAACAGAAATATCGCCCGAAAAGACCTTGTTTTGGTCCTTCCGGGCGTTTTCTTGATCGGCCTTTCACTGATATAGACGCTCCGACCCGCAAAACGGTTGACAGTTTACGTCAAAATCATAAACGCAAATTTCACGTTCTTCGTCCAGTCCGAGGCCTTTGGGGGGCTTGACGATCTCCGCAAGACTGCCCCCTGCATATTCGCAGGATTTCCGGGAGGCAATATTATCCGTGGCGCAGCTGACGTACAAGTGCGAAAAGCCGTGCTTCCTCGCCAGCTCCAGCAGAATGATGATCGCTTTTCCGGCATAGTGATGCCCGCGATATGCCTCTTCCACCTGATACCCGATATTTCCGGCGTAATACGTGTAGTCGTTGTGCCCTACCCGAAAATCGCACCAGCCCGCGGTCCTTCCGTCGGCGCCGCAGATCCGAAAATAATACACCGGCAGATGATTGCGGGATGGGTCGCTGTCGCAGGTATGATGAAGCATCAGCCGCACGTCTTCATATTTGAGATCACCGGTATCAAAAAACATGGAAGCCTCCAGATTGCAGTCCAAACGACAGCCAAAAGCGGCGCCCCCTACAGCGCGGACGTGGGTGTCCTCCGTAGGGAGGCATCCCCTGATGCCTCCTGCCGCCGCGCCGCGGCGGCGTCATTGCCTGCGGCAATGACAGGAGCGATGAAGACATCGCTCCCTACGACCGGTCAGGCGCCTCGGGCGGGCGGCCAATGGCCGCCCCTACAGGCGCGGGCGGTTTTTTCCGCCCTTTCGGCATCGGCACGGCTTTTTGGGCAAAGCGCCTGCCCAGCCGGGTGGCGGAGCGCTCCGGGTAGACGGAGTAGTAGTCAATGTGTCGCTCCCGGCGGCGGCGCTTCAGGGCGGGGGCCCCGGCCCAGATGACGGAGGGCAGGCCCACCGTCAGCAGGTAGAGGGGGCCGAAAATCAGAGATTGAATGGTGTGGCCGTACTCATGGGCCAGCAGCGCCCGGTCCGCCGGGGTCCAGCTGGGGTGCATGAAGAGGAAGCTGCCCATGGACATGGAGCCGGAGCGCTGGGTCCAGACCAGGCCGAAGGCGCCCTGATAGCGGAAGCTGGGGCAGCCCCTTGCCCGGTAGTACAGATAAATGACAAGACCCACCAGATTCTGGGGCAGGCCCCAGGTCCATTGGCAGAGCAGATAGAGCAGCCGCTTCATTTACAGCAGATGGGCCCGGAGCTCCTCGGCGGGGAGGGGACTGAGCCAGGCGGGAGGAACGTCCAGGATGGTCTTGCAGCCGGTCATGCCCGCCAGGTGCATCCGATGGACGGCCCGGGCGCAGGCGGCCAGCACGGAGCCGGTGAACTCCGGGTTGGAGTCCAGCTGCAGGGAGAACTCGATGGTTTCCTTGTGTTCTCCGTCAAAGCCCGTCACGCCGCCCCGCAGCACGGAGCCCCCGTGGGGCAGACCCGCGTGATCCCGGGCCAGCTCCTCGGCGCTGATGAAGGTGACGCTGGTGTCGTACTCGTCAAAGTAGTAGGGCATGGTCTTGATCTCCCGCTCAATGCGGGCCTTGTCGGCCCCCTCGGCGGCCACGACGTAACACTCCCGCAGGTGTTTGTCCCGGGCCGTCAGCTCCGGCTGCTCGCCCCGGCGCACGGCGTCCACCGCCGCCTGGATGGGTACGGTGTACTGCCGGGCGTCCACCACGCCCGCAATGCGGCGGATGGCGTCGGAGTGGCCCTGGCTGACGCCCCGGCCCCAGAAGGTCTCATCCTTGCCCTGGGGCAGCACGGCGCCGGCATAGACCCGGGCCAGAGAGAAGAGGCCGGGATCCCAGCCGCAGGAGATCAGCCCCACGGTACCGGCGGCCTTGGCGGCGGCGTCCACCGCGGCGAAGTGCTGGGGGATCTTCTTATGGGTGTCGAAGCTGTCCACCACGTTGAACAGGGAAGCGTATTGGGGCGTCTGAACGGGCAGGTCCGTGGCGCTGCCGCCGCAGAGAATCAGCACGTCCACCCGGTCCCTCCAGGCGGGCAGCTCCTCCGCGGGTACTGCGGGGACGCCGGGGGTATGCAGGGTCAGGGAAGCGGGATCTCGCCGGGTGAACACGGCGGCCAGCTCCAGGTCTTTGTTTTGGGCGATGGCAGCCTCCACGCCCTTGCCGAGATTGCCGTAGCCGAGAATCGCAATGCGGGTTTTCATAGATAACACCTCCAAAAAGAATATCGGGCGGCATGGGCAATGCCGCCCGTGGGTTTCTTGGGTTTTACTGTAAAATGCCGTTCAGAATGCTCTGCATGTCGTAGAGCCCGGGCGCCATGGTGGTCACCCACTGGGCGGCGGTGAGAGCGCCTTCCGCGAAGAGGGCCCGGTCATGGGCCTCGTGGCGGAGGGTCAGGGTCTGGGTGTCGGTGCAGACGTGGATCTCGTGGACTCCCACCACGTTGCCCATCCGCAGGGAATGGACGCCGATGTCGGCGGGGTCCCGCTTGCCGTTCTCGTGGCGGCCGATCACCAGGCGGCTGCCGGGCCGCACGGACTGGACCGCCTGGGCCAGGGTTAGGGCGGTGCCACTGGGCACGTCCAGCTTCCGGTTGTGGTGGGCCTCCACGATCTCAATGTCCGCGTCCGGGAAGGCCTTGGCGGCCTGCCGGGCCAGGGCGGTCAGCACCACGATGCCCAGGGAGAAATTGCTGGCAAAGAGCACCGGAACGGTCTGAGCCGCCGCCCGGATGGCTGCCAGCTCCTCCTCCGTCTGGCCCGTGGTGGCGATCACCAGGGGCAGCCGCCGGGCGGCGGCGTAGGCGGTCAGGGCCTTGGTCAAGCTGTGGTGGGAAAAGTCTACGATGCAGTCGGCGGGGCCGCTGTAGTCCGTCAGCGCGACGTAGGCCTCGCCGTCCTTGGCCATGGGGTCCACGGGGATCAGATCCGCGTCGGGCAGCTTCTCCCGGAAGACCCGCCGCACCACCTGGCCCATGCGCCCGCAGGCGCCGTGAATGATGTATTTCATGTTTTCCTCCAATGATTGTGGCAGCGGCGCACAGCTTGCGCCGTCCA
>CAMNHH010000009.1 GCA_946539175.1 uncultured Clostridia bacterium
ATCCTCTGG
The DNA here is from genome assembly GCA_946539175.1 of uncultured Clostridia bacterium. Lineage (GTDB taxonomy): Bacteria > Bacillota > Clostridia > Oscillospirales > Oscillospiraceae > JAFRPC01. The sequence continues at coordinate 10 of CAMNHH010000009.1, forward strand.
TGGCTGCTGCGGATCTTGCTGCCCCTGTACCACTGGCCCAGCTTCCGGGGCCGGGAGAATCTGCCGGAGGGTCCCTGCGTCATCTGCGGCAACCATTCCGGCTTCGCGGACCCGCTGTGGGTCTTTCTGCTGATGAAAACCCGGATGCCGCCCTGGACCATGGCCCGGAAGAGCCTCTTTGAGAAGCCGGTCTTCGGCCGCTTTCTGGCGGCCTTCCGCGCCTTCCCGGTGGACCGGGACCACGCGGACATGGCCGCCGTCAAGAAATCCCTCTCCGTGCTGAAGAACGGGGAGAAGCTGCTGATCTTCCCGGAGGGAACCCGGGTGAAGAAGGGCAAGAAATCCGAGCCCAAGTCCGGAGCGGTGCTGCTGGCCCAGCGGGCCGGAGTGCCCCTGGTGCCGGTGTACATCACCCGCGGCCGCAAGCCCTTCCAGCCCATCCGGGTCGTCATGGGCCGGGCCTACACCCCGGCCTACAGCTCCCGCCGCCCCGACGCCGAGGAGCTGGAGCGGCACACCAGGGAACTGATGGAACGCATTTACGAGATGGGGGAAGCATCGAAATGAACGTGATTGTGTCGGAAAATTCGGGCTTCTGCTTCGGCGTGCAGCGGGCCGTGGACACGGTGGAGCGGACCGCCGGGGAGGGCCGCCCTGTGGTGACCCTGGGGCCAATCGTTCACAACCGCCACGTGGTGGCCCGCTTCGAGTCTTTGGGGGTCCGGGAGGCCGCCTCCGTGGAGGAGATCCCCGACGGGGCCACCGTGATCATCCGGGCCCATGGGGTGGGCCGGGGCGTCTACGAGGCCCTTGCGGCCCGGGGTCTGCGGGTGGTGGACGCCACCTGCCCCTTTGTGGACCGGATCCACAAGCTGGTGCGCCGGGCGGAGGAGGAGGGCCGGCAGGCCGTCATTTTCGGCTCCAGGACCCACCCGGAGGTGGTGGGCATCTCCGGCTGGTGCAGGCACCCGCTGGTGATGGAAAGCCCCGAGGAGCTGGAAAATTGGCTGCGGGAGGACCCGGCGCGGGCCCAACAGCCCCTGGCCCTGGTGGCCCAAACCACTTCAAATCAAAATTTGTGGAAAAAATTTGGAGAAATCGCAAATTTCTACTGTACAAACTGCAAAAAATTTGATACAATATGCGAAGCGACTGAAAATCGGCAAAATGCAGCTGCTGCCCTGGCCGCCAGAAGCGACGCCATGGTGGTGGTGGGCGACCGGACCAGCTCCAACACCCGGCAGCTGGCCGCCATTTGCAGAGCCCATTGCGGAAGGGTCTTTGCGGTGGACAACGCCGCCGAGCTGGCGGATTGCGATTTTTCAGACGTTCATACCATCGGTATCACGGCAGGGGCATCGACGCCTGCGTGGATTATAAAGGAGGTCAATCAAACCATGGATGAAATCAAAACAGTAGATACTGCTGCAACGGAGGAAAGCTTCGAGGCGCTGCTTGACGCCAGTATCAAGACTCTGAACACAGGAGATACGGTCACAGGCACAGTCGTCGCCATCGGCACCACCGAAGTCCAGGTTGATCTTGGGACCAAGCACGCCGGTTATATCCCCTTCGATGAAGTCAGCGCTGATCCCAACGTCAAGCCTGAGGACATCCTCCATGTGGGCGACGAGATCAAGGTCTTCGTCGTTCGCGTCAACGATCAGGAGGGCACCGTGCAGCTCAGCCGCAAGAAGCTGGACGGCATGCGGGTCTGGGACGAGCTGCAGGAAGCCGCCGACACCAAGACTCCCGTGGAAGCCAAGATCACCGAGACCAACAAGGGCGGCCTGGTGGCCAACTTCAAGGGCGTCCGGGTGTTCATCCCCGCCTCCGCTTCCGGCGTGGCCCGGGGCGGCAACCTGGAGGAGCTGAAGGGCCAGACCGTTCGCATCCGCATCACCGAGGTCAACCGCGAGCGCCGCGGCGGCCGTGTGGTGGGCTCCATCCGCGCTGTGGCCAACGAGGAGCGCAAGGCTGCCCAGGAGAAGATCTGGTCCGAGATCGAGGTGGGCAAGAAGTACACCGGCACCGTCAAGTCTCTGACTTCCTACGGCGCCTTCGTGGATATCGGCGGCGTGGACGGCATGGTCCATGTTTCCGAGCTCAGCTGGCGGCGGATCAAGAACCCCGCCGAGGTGGTCAAGGTCGGTGACGTCATCGACGTCTTTGTCATCGGTCTGGATCCCGAGAAGCGCAAGATCTCCCTGGGCTACAAGACCGCGGAGATGAACCCCTGGAACCAGTTCACCGCCAAGTTCAACGTGGGCGACGTGGCCACCGTCAAGATCGTGAAGATGATGACCTTCGGCGCCTTTGCCGAGATCATTCCCGGCGTGGACGGCCTGATCCATATCTCCCAGATTGCAGACCGCCGCATCGGCAAGCCCGAGGACGTGCTGACCGTGGGCCAGGAAGTGGACGCCAAGATCATCGACATCGACGCGGAGAACAAGCGCATCTCCCTCTCCATCCGGGCCCTGCTGGAGCCCACCGTGGAGGAGCAGGCGCAGGCTCTGGCCGAGGACGCCGAGTAAGCCAAACAAACGCCGTTCCCCATGCAAGGCCTCCGCTTTGCATGGGGAACGTTTTCGATTGACAATCCTTTGACACAGGGAGGTCCAGCGGTGAAAAAGATCGTTTGCCTGATTACAGTATGCTTCCTGCTGTCCGGGCTCTTCACGGGCTGCGGCGAAGAGAAGGCCGGGGAGCCGCTCTTTGCCCAGCGGGGCCGGACGGAGCGGGAGGACGTCGGAGACTTGACCGCGGCCAAGGACGCGGAGGCCATTCTGGAGGCCCTCTCCGCCGTGGGCCGGAGCCATGGCCCGGAATGGGAGGAGCCGGAGGCCGACGGGGCCGGGCTCCAGCTGCTGACGGACAGCCGCCGGGACGGCGACACCGTGGTCACAGACGGCAGCTATCTCTATATGCTGGACAGCTACGGCCTGATCCTGGCCTCCGCCGCCGGCGCCGGGAGTGAGATCCTGTCCTACACCCGGGTGGAACGGGGCGGCTCCGGCTGGTCCGAGCGGATCTATCTGGGCGAAAACCGGGTGGCCATCGTCAGCACCGTCTCCGTGGACAGCCCGGAGGGCGAGGGCTGGAAGGACAGCCCCCAGGTCCGGGTGACCCTGCTGGACAGCTCCGACCCCCGCGCACCCCAAAAGCTGGCGGAGGCGGCCGTGGACGGAGCCCTGGTGGACGCCTACTGCTATGACGGCAGCCTCTATCTGGTGACCCGGCTGAGCTTTGTGGGTCTGCCGGACCGGGAGCAGGCGGAGCAGCTGCTGCCCCGGCTCAGCGAGAACGGCAGCAGCGCCAGCCTCCGGCCCGGCGACGTGTATCTGAGCCCCGTCCCGGAGCGCACCGCCCTGAGCCTGGTGGCTGCCCTGCGGCTGGAGGATGGCAGGATTGCGGACGCCCTGGCCTTCACCGGCGGCGTGGAGGCGGTCTGCGGCGAGGGGCCGGTGCTCTGCCTGGCCCGGAGCCTCTGGACCGAGACCCCCGGCGCGTCCTACCGGGAGGAGCCCTACACCGTGCAGCCCGCCAAAAGCGCGGCCCGCACGGAGATCAAGCGCCTGGCTCTGGACGGGACCCTGCGGCTGGAGGGAGGCTGTCTTCTGGAGGGCGCCCTGCCGGACCCGGCGGCCCTGAGTCTGCAAAACAACGTACTGCGGGCAGCCACGGAGCAGGACAGCCGCAGCTACGCCGCCTACACCGACGAGAAGCACGGCTGGACCAACTACGAAAAGCTGGAGCGCAGCCACAGCAGCCTGCTCTCCCTGCTGGACGGGAGCCTGAACGTCACCGGCTCCCTCAGTCAGCTGGGGGGCGAGGCGGGCGTCACCGCCTGCCGCTTTGTGGGCAACAACGCCTGGATGACCGCCTCCGCGGGAGACGAACGGCTCTTTACGGCGGCCCTGTCCCGGGAGGACGGCCCCGCCATGACCGGGAGCCTGCCCGCGGGGGGCGACCGGCTGCTGCTGCGGCCCTTCGGGGAAAACCTGGTGCTGGGTCTGGCGGTCTCGGACGAGGACGGAAGCTGGCAGCTGATGATGTACGACCTCTCCGACCCCGCCGAGCCCAGGCTGGCGGACAGTCTGAAGCTGAAGGACCGGGGCCCGGCTGCCGGGCTCAGCGATCCGGGGGCCGTGTTCAGCGACCCAGGCAACGCCCTGATCGGCTTCCCCGCCGCCGACGGAAAAGGGGAATACCTGCTGATCCGCTGGGCCGGCTCAAGCTTCAAGGAGAAGGGCGTTTTCGAGCTGGAGTATCTGCCCGCCGGGGCCAGAGCCATGCTGCTGGACGGCCTGCTCTATATCTGCTCACCGGGAGAGTTTTACGTCACGGATCCGGAATCCATGCGGCTTCTGGCGACGGTCTCCAACGCGGTGGGATAAGGCCAATCACAGGAAATAAGAGAGAAAAGCAAATGGAACAATGGAAGATCGACCGCATCAACCAGCTGGCCCGGAAGGCCAGGGCCGAGGGCCTGACGCCGGAGGAAAGCGCCGAGCGGGAGGATTTGCGGAAGCAATACGTGGCCGCCGTCAAGGCCAGCCTCACCAATCATCTGGACAACACCTATCTGGTGGACGAAAAGGGGAACAAGCGCCCCCTGCCCCGGAAGGATCGAAACGGAGGAAAATGACCATGAGATATGCGAAATATGCCGCCCTGCTGCTGGCCTTGATGCTTTGCCTGGGCCTGCTGACGGCCTGCGGCGACAAGCAGCCGGAGACGGAGACCACTGCCGGCCTGACACTGCCCGTGCCGGAGCAGCCCGAGGGCAGCGGCACCGCCCCGGAGAGCGGCGCCAACGAAGGCGCTGACGAGACCCGGGCCGCCACGGAGGGCGGTCCCACCGAGACCGCGGTTCCTGCGGACCGGGATCAGACCGAGCCTGCCCCGGCGGAAAGCGGGGAGAACCGGACCGAGACCCGGCAGAGCCCGGCGGAGAGCCAGCCTGCCCCCAGTGAGAACAGCCCGGCGGAGAGCCAGCCGGACTCCACCCAGACCGCGCCAAGCTATCATTACGATGATACGGAAGAGGACGTGAAATACGACTACAGCGACGACACCGATGAGGATCTGGGCTGAGCCAAGGTCTGTCAAATTTTTCCCCTTGACAAAGCGCCCGGTCTGTGCTATACTGTGCAGGCTGTCAATGGAAATGCTTTGACAAGGAGGGCGCCCCATGAAGCCGGACAAGCTGAACATGGCTGTGTATTTCGACGTCTACGGGGCGCTGCTCACGGAAAAACAACAGGAATGCCTCGATCTTTACTGCAATCAGGATTACACCCTGGCCGAGATCGCGGAGCTGCAGGGCACCAGCCGCCAAAGCGTCTATGACGCCATCAGTCGGGCCCAGACCCAGCTCCGCCGGCTGGAGGAGATCACCCACAGCATCGCCAACGCCCGGCGCTGGGCGGAGATCGCCTCAGAGCTGGAGCGTCTTTCCGGCAGGCTGCGGCAGCAAGGGGCGGCGGGGATCCCGGCGGTCACGGACCGTCTGGAGGCTGTCGTCCGGGAAATGAAGGAGTAAACATGGCATTTGAAGGTTTAACCGAAAAACTCTCCGGAGCCTTCCAAAAGCTGCGGAGCAAGGGTCGGCTGACCCCCAACGACGTGAAGGAGGCCATGCGGGAGATTCGCCTGGCTCTGCTGGAGGCGGACGTCAGCTATAAGGTCGTCAAGGACTTTACCAAGACCGTCACCGAGCGCTGCGTGGGCAGCGACGTGCTGGAGGGACTGAATCCCGCCCAGATGGTGGTGAAGGTGGTCAACGAGGAGCTCACGGCCCTGATGGGCAGCGAGAACCAGAAGCTGAACATGGCCTCCAACGGCCCCACCGTAGTGATGCTGGTGGGCCTGCAGGGCGCGGGCAAAACCACCAACGGCGCCAAGCTGGCGGGCTGGTTCAAGAAGACCCAGGGCAAGCGTCCCCTGCTGGTGGCCTGCGACGTGTACCGTCCTGCCGCCATCAAGCAGCTGGAGGTGGTGGGCGGCCAGCTGGACCTCCCCGTCTTCCAGATGGGTCAGGATGATCCCGTGAAGATCGCCAAGGCGGGTCTGCGCCATGCTCAGCAGCACGGCAACGACATGGTCTTTCTGGACACCGCCGGCCGTCTGCACATCGACGAGAAGCTCATGGAGGAGCTGCAGGCCATCAAGGACGAGGTGAAGCCCAACGAAATCCTGCTGGTGGTGGACGCCATGACCGGACAGGACGCGGTGAACGCGGCCCAGAGCTTTAACGAGCGGCTGGACATCGACGGCGTGATGCTCTCCAAGCTGGACGGCGACGCCAGAGGCGGCGCGGCCCTGTCCGTCAAGGCCGTCACCGGCAAGCCCATCAAGTTCATCGGCGTGGGGGAGAAGCTGGACCAGATCGAGCCCTTCCACCCCGGCCGCATGGCGGGCCGCATCCTGGGCATGGGCGACGTGCTGAGCCTCATCGAGAAGGCGGAGCAGGCCATCGACAAGAAAAAGGCCGCCGAGCTGGAGGAGCGGCTGCGGCAGAACAAATTCACCCTCACCGACTTCCTGGACCAGCTGAGCCAGCTGAAGAACATGGGGAACCTTCAGGATCTGATGGGGATGATCCCCGGCATGGGCAGCATGAAGGACCTGCAGGTGGACGAAAAGGCCCTGTCCCGGGTGGAGGCCATCATCCGGTCCATGACGCCCCAGGAGCGGGAGAACCCCGGCATCCTGGGCTCCAGCCGCAAGAAGCGCATCGCCGCCGGCAGCGGCACCAGGGTGGAGGACGTGAACAAGCTGCTCAAGCAGTTCCAGAGCATGCAGCAGATGGTGAAGCAGTTCACCGGAAAGGGCGCGGGCAAGAAGCTGCGCAAGCTGCAAAAACGAGGCGGCTTCCCGGGTATGGGCGGCTTCCCGGGACTTGGATGAGATGAAAATGGAAAATGGAAAATGGAAAGTTTCGGTATCGTTCAAATTGCCATTTGAACGATGGAAAAGAGAAAACAGCTTTCAATCCGTTCCTATTTCCGTTTTTCAGATGGCAATCTGAAAAACTCCTCCATTTTCAATTTTCAACTTTCAATTTTCAATTCGACCCGCACAGGGTTTCGATAAAACAAAAACATATTATTATTAAATTAAGGAGATATTACCATGGTTAAGATCAGACTGAGAAGAATGGGCGCCAAGAAGAGCCCCTACTACCGCATCGTTGTCGCTGACTCCCGCAGCCCCCGCGACGGCCGCTGCATCGAGGAGATCGGCTCCTACGATCCCCGCACCAATCCCGCTGCCATCACCGTGGACGTGGAGAAGGCCCAGAACTGGATCAAGAACGGCGCCCAGCCCACCGACACCGCGAGAGGACTGCTGAAGAAGGCCGGCGTTCTGTAAGAACCGAGGGCTGAACGATGAAAGAACTGCTGCTCTATATCGCCCGCAGTCTGGTGGAGCACCCGGAGCAGGTCACGGTGGAGTCCTTTGAGGGCGACCCCCTGGTCCTGGAGCTTCGCGTTGCCCCCGAGGATATGGGCAAGGTCATCGGCCGCGGCGGCCGGATCGCCAAGGAGATCCGGGCCATCATGAAGTCCGTTGCCCAGCGCCAGGGCGTTCGCGTCAGCGTAGAGATCGTGGACTGAAGCCAAAAAGGGCTGCTGCTGTGAGGCAGCGGCCCTTTTTGTAATTGAAAATTGAGAATTGACAATTGAAAATTGTCGGGTATTATAAAAGTAGGGGACGGGGGAAACGGATTCCGCGACCGGTGTGCGCACTGGCCGCGCAATGACAATCACGTGGCGCTCCTGCTGCAGGGACGAGCATCGCTCGTCCGCCGTTCCCCGCGTCCTGAAACAGAAAAAAGCAAATTGCAGAACCGGCGAAGAAAACGTGATGAAAGGAAACGCTGCGATGTGGCAATCCGATAAGCGTTATTTCACAAAGTCGTGTGTTCTCGCAGGACTGATTTGCTTTTCTGATCCCATCCTGACGTTGATTTTCGGGTTGTTTTTTGATGCGGAACGCGACGCCATGATGACTGTTGTCGGTGGCTGGCTGCTGATTTTTGTGTGCTGCCTTGTCTATGGATTGATACGAGTCGTGCTGGAGCATCGACTGATTCGGCTTCAGACGAGCGATTATGGGTTGAGACTTCTCTTTGAGGCCGCGAAACCGTTGTATCCGAACAGTCTGCATTTTCTCGGTGCAAATGTGATGATTTGGGCGGGGCGGGCGGCACTGCATCGGAGCTTCATTTCGGAGATGCTGGTGAAACCCGGCAACAAGTACAACGATTTGGGCGGCTGGGATTGCCGCTGCAGCTGTCCTGACGGACAAACCATCGTATTTTCGCGGCGGATCGAGAGGACGCGGAAAACCTGCTGGAATGGTGGGCCGGAACAAGGGTGCAAAGAAAGTGTTTTTCACAGGAGAAATGATAAATGAACGAAAAATATCTGGAAACCGGAAAGATCGTTTCCACCCACGGCATTCGCGGGGAAGTGAAGGTCCTGCCCTGGGCGGACACGCCGGAGTTTCTGACCCGCTTCAAGACCTTTTACCTTGCAGGGGCGAGCGTTGCCCAGCCCAAGGGAGAAGGACGGTCGATGTCCGCCCCTTCGGCGCTGACTGTAGAGAGCAGCCGCGTCCAGAAGACCGTGGTGCTGATCAAATTCAAGGGCGTCGACACCGTGGAGCAGGCCCAGCAGCTCCGGGACAAGGTGCTGTACATCGCCCGGGACGACTCCCATATTCCGGCGGGCACCGTGTTCCACGCGGATCTGATCGGCCTGCCGGTCCGGGCCGACGGCGCGGAGATCGGCAAAATCGAGGAGATCCTATCCATGCCCGCCTCCGACGTCTGGGTGGTGAAGGGGGAGCATACCTATATGATCCCCCAGGTCAAGGCCTTCGTGCCCTCCCTGGATTTTTCCAAGGGATACCTGGAAGTGAATCTCATTGAGGGGATGCGGACCGATGAGAATTGACATCATGACATTATTCCCGGATACCGTGGGGGACGTGCTTTCGGAGTCCATCATCGGCAGGGCCCAGGAGCGGGGCTTCGTTACGATCCGCACCCACCAGATCCGGGACTGGACCACCAACAAGCAGAACCAGGTGGACGACTACCCCTACGGGGGCGGCCACGGGGCCGTCATGCAGGCGGATCCCCTCTATCGCTGCTGGGTCCATATCTGCGAAGAAACCGGCGTCCGCCCGCATACAATCTATATGTCCCCCTGCGGCGCGGTCTTTGACCAGGGCCACGCCCGCCGCCTGGCCGCCGACTATGAGAATCTGATTCTGGTCTGCGGCCACTACGAGGGGATCGACCAGCGCTTCATCGACGAGTGCGTGGACGAGGAGCTGTCTCTGGGGGATTTCGTCCTGACCGGCGGGGAGATCGCAGCCATGGCCGTCACTGACGCCGTCTGCCGCCTGCTGCCCGGAGTGCTCTCCGATCCGGAATGCTTTGAGGAGGAGAGTCACTGGAACGGGCTGTTGGAATATCCTCAGTACAGCCGCCCTGCCGTCTGGCACGACCGGCCCGTGCCGGAGATCCTCACCTCGGGGGACCACGCCAAGGTGGCCCGCTGGCGCCGCAAGCAGTCCATCCTCCGCACCATGCGCCGCCGCCCGGACCTCTTCGCCCGGCTGCGCCTGCCCGACAAAACGAAAGCCGAAAAGAAATTCATTCAGGAACTGGAGGAGGAAGACCATGAATTCCAAGCTCGATACGCTGAAAACCTGGGTCGATGAGGCCCGACGCATCGTTTTCTTCGGCGGAGCCGGGGTCTCCACCGAGAGCGGCATTCCCGACTTTCGCTCCGTGGACGGTCTCTACAACCAGAAGTTCAAGTACCCGCCGGAGACCATCATTTCCCACAGCTTCTTTGAGCAGCGGCCCGAGGAGTTTTTCGAGTTCTACAAGGAGAAGATGCTGCCCCTGGGCTTCGAGCCCAACGTGACCCACAAGGTCCTGGCCCGCTGGGAGCGGGAGGGGAAGCTGCTGGCGGTGGTGACCCAGAACATCGACGGCCTGCACCAGAAGGCCGGCAGCAAAAATGTGCTGGAGCTCCACGGCTCCGTGCTGCGGAACTACTGCGTCCGCTGCCATAAGAGCTACTCCGCCGAGTTTGTCAAGAACAGCCGGGGCGTGCCGCTGTGCGACTGCGGCGGCATCGTCAAGCCCGACGTGGTGCTCTACGAGGAGAGCCTGGACCAGGACGTGATGTACCGGGCCGCCCGGGCCATCTCCGAGGCGGACCTGCTGATCGTGGCGGGTACCTCCCTGACCGTCTACCCGGCGGCGGGCATGATCCGCTATTACCGGGGCAGCCGCCTGGCGCTGATCAACCGGGACGAGACCCCCTATGACCGGGAGGCCGACCTGGTGCTCCACGAAAAGCTGGGCAAGCTGTTCCGGGAGCTGTAAAAAGCGCCTGGAAATACTGCATACACGGGAAAAACATGCAATTATTCATCATTTCGACCAAAAACGCAATGAAAAAAAGAAGTGAATAACCGTATATTCCAGGGAAAAACCGGCTTTTTCAAGGCCTTTCCTTGTGAAAGCTACCGGAATAGGGCCCCGGGGCGGTTGCACTCTTTAGGAATTTTCCCAAATATCAGAATTTATGAAATTTGTGTTAAAAAGTGATTGAAAAAAGCGGATCTGTATGCTAAAATAGGGAAGAACAACGGAAGAGGCGTTTTCCGCGGGAAACCGGCTTCCGGCCCGGAGGCAGCGTCTATGGCGAAAAATCAACCCAAGAACGAGAAACGGTCCGACCGGATCATCGGCAGGCGCTACCGCTACACCGGCGACTACAAGGTTCTGCCCGCCATGGGCGGCTCCCGGGAGCGCCGGGTGGTCTACGTGGGCAAGTGGATCCTACCCGCCAACGAGCCGGAGGAATACCGCAAAATCGTCCTGTGGATGCGGCTGCTGCTGGGCGTCGCGGTGCTGGCCTTCGCCGGTGCCATTCAGGTCCTGCCGGCGCCCATGACCAACAAGTGGTACGTCCCCGTGCTGATGATCGCCGTCTTCCCCCTGGCCTACGGGGTCCTGGGTGCCTTCGCCCTCCCTGCCGCCCGGCGCCGCATGGAGCGGCAGCAGTACGACAAGAGCTTCGTCCGGGTGGGCCACAGCGCCGTTTTTGCCCTGGCGGTGATGGGTCTGGGCGCCCTGGGCACCGGGATCTTCTGGATCGTCAACGCCGCCGGCGGCCTGGAGCCGAGGCTGGCCTACACCCTGCGGGACGGTCTGTATCTGCTGCTGCTGGCCCTGTCGGCGGGAGCGGAGCTGGCCGTCTGGAAGCTGTTCCGCCGCGTCCGCCCCGAAACCCTGGAGGAGGGGGACGAGGGGACTTGAATCCGTATCAGACATCCGCGGCCTGCCGCGGGTGATCAGATAAAAAATCTATTAGGAGGAATAACATGCAAAACCTGAAGAAAATCCTTGCGCTCCTGCTGGCTCTTGTGATGGTTTTCGCGCTGGTTGCCTGCTCCGGCACTGAGGGCAACAAGGACACCACCGCTGCTCCCGCCACCGAGGGCACCAAGGGCACCGAGGGCACCAAGACCGAGCCCGCCCCCGAGACCACCAAGGGCGAAGAGCCCGCTCCCGAAAACGACACCCCCCTGGTTGTCGCTTACAGCCCCTTCTCTCAGAAGTTCAGCCCCTTCTATGCGGACACCGCCTATGACCAGGACGTGGCCGGCTTGGTGGGCCTGGGCCTGATGACCACCGACCGTATGGGCGGCATCATCTACAACGCCATCGAGGGCGAGACCGTCAACTACAACGGCACCGACTACACCTACACCGGTCCTGCTGATCTGAAGGTTGAGTACGATGAGGCCAACGACCTGACCGTCTACACCGCCAAGCTGCGGGAAGACCTGAAGTTCTGGGACGGCGAGCCCGTCACCGCCAAGGACATCCTGTTCACCTACTACACCTACCTGGATCCCGCTTACGTCGGCTCCACCTCTCTGAGCTCCTACGACATCGTGGGCCTCAACAGCTGGCGGACCCAGACCTCCGACGAAGTCTTCGAGAAGTACAACGGCCTCGTTGACAAGATGCTGGAGGACGGCGAGGGCGAAGGCTACGTGGCCAACGACGAGTACACCGAAGAGATGTACACCGAGTTCTGGGGCAAGATCAACGAGCGTTGGACCAACGTCGTTGAGGGCATCGTGAACTACGTCAACGAGAACTACAACGTGGACGATTACGCCAGCATGGTTGGCAAGACGACCTACGCTGAGATCGCCGAGAACGAAGGCCTGAAGATCGCCTACGGCATGGCGCTGTGGGGCTTCGGCAAGCTGGGCGAGGACGGCAGCTTTGCCGATGCCGCCGGCCTGAAGACCTATGATCTGGTCGAGACCTTCCCCACCATCGAGGACTACGTTGCCGTGACCAAGGCTGCCTACGACGGCGACCCCTCTGAGTTCTACTCCGTGGAATCCTCCGGTGCCGACGATGGCGACATCGACGCTTACGCCCGCAGCAGCTTCATTGAGAAGTTCGGCGTGGACGAAATGGGCGGCGAGAAGATCACCTCCATCTCCGGCATCAAGATGGTTGACGACTACACTGTGGAAGTCACCGTCAAGGGCTACTCCGCTCCCGCTGTTTACTCCATCCTGGGCATCACCATCACCCCCATGCACTACTACGGCGATCCCGACAAGTGGGATCCTGACAACGGCCTGTACGGCTTCGAGGAGAACGACCTGAGCAAGGTCAAGGATCTGACCGAGACGCCTCGCGGCGCCGGCCCCTACATCTTCGAGTCCTACAAGGACAAGGTCGTCACCTTCAAGGCCAACCCCAACTGGTACAAGGGCGAGCCCAAGATCAAGACCATCCTCTTCAAGGAAACCTCTTCCGCTGAAGTTGCCACCGCTGTTTCCACCGGCGACGCCGACGCGGGCGAAATGACCGGCTCCCGTACCCGTTTCGAGGAAGTTGCCGCCATCAACTCCAACGGCGAGATCACCGGCGACGTCATCACCACCTCCAAGGTTGACAACCTGGGCTACGGCTACATCGGCATGAACGCCGACACCATGAACGTGGGCGGCGATCCTGCCTCCGATGCCTCCAAGGCTCTGCGTAAGGGCATTGCCACCATCCTGGCCGTGTACCGCGACGTGGCTTACGACTCCTACTACGGCGAAGCCGCTTCCGTCATCCAGTACCCCATCTCCAACACCTCCTGGGCCGCTCCCCAGGCTTCCGACCCCGACTACAAGCTGGCCTTCTCTCAGGACGCCGACGGCAATGACATCTACACTGCCGACATGACGCCCGAGCAGAAGTACGAGGCTGCCAAGGCCGCTGCCCTGACCTGGTTCGAGGCTGCCGGCTACACCGTCGAGGACGGCAAGGTCACCGCCGCTCCCGAGGGCGCCAAGCTGTCCTACGAGGTCATTATCCCCGCTGACGGCCAGGGCGATCACCCCTCCTACACCGTTCTCACCATGGCCAAGGAGGCCCTGCAGGAGATCGGCATCGAGCTGATCATCAACGACCCCGCTGACTCCAACGTTCTGTGGGATACCCTGGACGCCGGCTCTCAGGAGCTGTGGTGCGCCGCTTGGGGCTCCACCATCGACCCCGATATGTATCAGGTCTACCACGGCAACAACATCGTTGGCAAGGGCGGCACCGATTCCAACCACTACCACATCGACGACCCTGAGCTGAACGAGCTGATCATGGAAGCCCGTACCTCCGACGACCAGAGCTTCCGTAAGTCCGCTTACAAGCAGTGCCTGGACATCATCGTTGACTGGGCCGTTGAAATCCCCGCTTACCAGCGTCAGAACTGCATCATCTTCTCCACCGAGCGGATCAACATCGACACCCTGACTCCCGACATCACCACGTTCTGGGGCTGGATGAACGACATCGAGAAACTCGAGATGCGCTAAATCCCCCCGCAACCCAAGCCGTAACAAGTAACCAAAAGGGTGCGCCCACCAGTTTGGTGGGCGCACCGACATTCCGTTAAAATCGTCGCGGCCTTGCGCTGCAAGAGGTGGTACACATGTGGAAATTCCTTGTTAGGAGACTGCTGCTGGGTCTGATGATCGTCGTACTCGGCGCGCTGGTCACTTATTCAGTTATTCGCTGTCTGCCTGCGTCCTACATGGAAAAAATGGCCAGACAGTTATCCGCGGGCTCCCAGGGTCGTGTCAAATGGCAGGACCTGCTGGCAGAGCTCAACCGTCAGTACAACATGGACGGCAGCATCATCTCCGGCTTCGTCAGATGGCTGGGAGATGCGCTCCGGGGCAACTTCGGTGATTCCTGGAAGTACATGCAGCCCGTCACCAAGGTTTTCTCCGACGTGATCTGGTGGTCTGTTCTGATGAACATCATCACGCTCTTCGTGGAAGTCCTTGTCTCCATCCCCCTCGGTATTCTTGCTGCCCGCAAGCAGTACCACGCCGCGGACTACATCGTCACGGTCTTTGCCCTGGCCTGTATTTCGCTGCCTTCCTTCTACATCGGCACTGTGCTGAAATACGTGTTCGCCGTCAAGCTGGAGGTGCTCCCGCTCTACGGTCTGTGGGGTCGTTACTACAACTCCATGGGCACCTGGGGCAAGATCGGCGACGTTGCCCTTCACCTGATTATGCCTGTTGCGACCCTGGCCATCCTCTCCATCGGCTCGTTGATGCGTTATACCCGTACCAACATGCTGGAGGTACTGAACGCGGACTACATCCGTACCGCCCGTGCCAAGGGTCTGTCTGAGAAGGTCGTCATCAACAAGCATGCCTTCCGCAACACCCTGATCCCCCTCGTTACCGCGTTCAGCGGTCTGCTGCCCAGCTTCTTCGGCGGCGCTATGATCACAGAAACCATCTTCCAGATCCCTGGTATCGGATATAAATCCTTTGAAGCCATGCTTCAGGGCGACATCCCGTTTGCTATGTTTTACACCACGTTCCTTATGGTTCTGACCCAGGTGAGCCTGATCCTGTCGGATATCATGTACGCCGTGGTTGACCCCCGTGTCCGCGTCAACTAAGGAGGTGCCGAAATGAGTAACAACAAAGCCGAAGAGCTGAAGAAACAGGAAGCACCTCAAGAGGAAATGAAGCTTGACGACGCCCGACGCGTCAAGGTCCTTTCCCCGGGCATGCTGGTCTTTAAGCGATTCATCCGAAACAAGCTTGCTGTGGCCGGCATCATCATCCTGGCCGTCATGTTCGTCTACTCCTTCCTGGGCCCCCTGTTCTCTCCCTATGCCCGCGCCCAGATCTTCACCAAGGACGTGGAGGAGCCCGGCAAGTATGCCACCGGCAAGTTCAATACCGATTCCCGCTTCGTGGGCGACGCCTCCACCCGGGTCCAGTCCGCCGTGCTGAAGGCCCTTGGCAAAACCAAGTCTGGCGGCAAGTACGTTCTGACCGCGGGCCAGGAGATCCCCTTCACCGCCGGCGACAAGCACTACACCCTGAAGGTCCTGAACCCCAGCGAGACCGCTCCCGCCTGCGCCATCTACGGCAGCGACCTGATCGCCACCATCTCCATGGGCAAGTTCACCCAGCTGGATGAGACCCGCGTGGACGCGGGCATGCAGGCCGTGCTGATGGAAAACTTCGAGAGCGGCGACAAGAAGGCCACCGAGATCGAGTACAACGGCATCAAGATCTCCGCGGAGGTCACCAAGCTGGAGCGTAAGTATTACGCCCCCGCCCAGGAACCCATGGCCGTCTCCACCTTCAACATCTACACCCCCACCCTGGGCAAGGTGGCCGAGCTGCAGGCCGACACCGAGTTCCTCCACAGCGTCAGCGCGGCCGTCATGGCGGGCGAGACCGCTCTGGAGTACAAGGGCGTCAGCTACGGCATCAGCGGAGACGCCGTCAACGGCTATGTACTCTCCGCCAACGGCTCCGACCTCTTCATCATCACCCGGGACTTCCGCTTCGGCAAGGTCCGCGTGGAGAAGGAAGGCGCGGACGGCAACGCTGTCACCGAGGAGGTGGAGTTCCAGTCCACCCTCGAGGATCCCGAGGCCTTCGTGGCGGCCATGCAGGCCGCTCTGGACGCGGAGGAGACGACCTTCTCCTTCGGCCCCGAGGACAGCAGCGCCGACTATTCCATTGAGAAGACCGAGACGGAGATCCACGTCACCAACGGCAACGGCGAGCTGGTGCTGACGGTGAGCAACAGCTTCGACCCCGTGGAGTCCAAGTACGACCTGCTCAACGACAGCATGGAATTCGCCTTTGCCGCCGAGACCGCCATCGCGGATGGCGCTGCCAGCTTTGCGTTCGAGGGCGAGCAGTTCGGCCTGGTGGACAACGGCGCGGACTACACCATTCTCAACCAGGCCGGTGACGACATCCTGCTGGTGTCCGACGTGGCCTACGGCGCCGAGAACAAGGGCATCGAGCTGACGGTGGACTTCGTCAAGAAGCTGCAGGAGGCCATGCGGAGCAAGCAGACCAACTTCAGCTTCGTGGACCAGCACGGCGAGGAGACCCAGGCCACCATCACGCTGGTCAACAACAACTACTACGTCTCCACCATGCAGAAGACCTCCCTGATCGACGGCCGTTCCGCTCCCAGCTCCAAGCACTGGCTGGGCACCGACGTCAACGGCATGGACGTGTTCACCCGTCTGATGTACGGCGGCCGCGTCTCTCTGATCGTGGGCTTTGTGGTGGTGTTCTTCGAGCTCTTCCTGGGCGTCATCATCGGCGGCGTCTCCGGCTACTTCGGCGGCGTGGTGGACACCTGCCTGATGCGTTTCGTGGAGCTGTTCAACGCCATCCCCTTCTACCCCATGCTGATCATTCTGGGCTCCGTCATGGACAACCTCCACGTAGGCGCCTATCAGCGCTTGATGATGACCATGGTCATCCTGGGTATTCTGGGCTGGACCGGCATCGCCCGTCTGGTCCGCGGCCAGATCCTCTCCCTGCGTGAGCAGGACTTCATGATCGCGGCCGAGGCCACCGGCATCCGCACCAGCCGCCGGATTTTCCGTCACCTGATCCCCAACGTCATGCCTCTGCTGATCGTCAACGCCACTGCCAGCCTCGGCGGCATCATCCTGACGGAGGCTACCCTGGGCTTCCTGGGTCTGGGCGTCAAGTACCCCATGGCCTCCTGGGGCTCCATCATCAACCAGGTAAACGATATGCAGGTCATGAAGACCGCATGGTGGATCTGGATCCCCGCCGGTCTGTTCATCCTGACCACGGTTCTGGGCTTCAACTTCGTGGGCGACGGTCTGCGTGACGCCTTCGACCCGAAGATGAAGCGATAAATGAGGTGACAGAATATGGCTAAGAATAAAGGCATGAATTATATCTCCCGGAAGGAATCCGCCCGGATTTCCAGGGAGAACCGCAGAATCACCAACGCCATCGAGAAGAAGCGGAACCGCAAGCACGTGGATCCCTCTGAGTACATGACCCAGATGAAGGATCCCGACAACGTTGTGGAGTTCGACAACGTCCATACCTTCTTCTTCACCGACATCGGCACGGTCCGCGCGGTGGACGGCGTCTCCTTCAACGTGCCCCAGGGCAAGACCGTGGGCGTCGTGGGCGAGTCCGGCTGCGGCAAGTCCGTCACCTCTCTGTCTCTGATGCAGCTGGTCCAGCGGCCCCAGGGTCAGACCGTGGAGGGCCAGATCCGCTTCAACGCCGGCGACGGCAAGGTTTATGACATTGTCAACACCCCCACCGAGGTCATGCAGACCATCCGCGGCTCCAAGATCTCCATGATCTTCCAGGAGCCCATGACCTCCCTGAACCCCGTGTTCCGCATCGGCCAGCAGGTCAATGAGGTGCTGGAGCTCCACTATCCCGACTGGAGCGAGGAGCGAGTCAAGGACCGCACCATTGAGATGCTGAAGCTGGTTGGCATCGCCAACGCCGAGGGCGTCTACATGATGTATCCCCACGAGCTCTCCGGCGGTATGCGTCAGCGTGTCATGATCGCCATGGCCCTGGCCTGCGACCCCAAGCTGATCATTGCCGACGAGCCCACCACCGCCCTGGACGTGACCATCCAGGCCCAGATCCTGGATCTGCTCCGGAATCTGAAGGACCGCATCAACTCCTCCATCATGCTGATCACCCACGATCTGGGCGTCATCGCGGAGATGGCGGACTACGTGGTGGTCATGTACTCCGGCAGAGTGGTGGAGCGGGGCACCGCCGCCGAGGTTTTCCACAACCCCTGCCACCCCTACACCATCGGTCTGATGGCCTCCAAGCCTGTCGTAAACAAGGAAGTGGATCGGCTCTACAGCATTCCCGGCTCCGTGCCCAACCCCATCAACATGCCGAACTACTGCTACTTCCGTGACCGCTGTGAGAAGTGTACCGCCAAGTGCAGCGGCGAATACCCCCACGAGGTTTACGTCAGTCCCACGCACATGGTAGCCTGCTACCTGTACGAAGACAAGAAGGAGGGCTAACATGGCTGAATCTGTCAAGAAGGAAGCGGCGGAAGAGGTGGCTCAGCTCAGCCGGGCCGAGATCTTCCAGCAGCTCAAGAACCACATCGAAGAGGTCAAGAAGGAGCCTCCCATTCAGCACGATCCGCAGAACGTGCTGGAGGTCCACAACCTCATCAAGTATTTCCCCATCAAGACCGGCCTGTTCTCCCGCGTTACCGGCTACGTCCGGGCCGTGGACGGCGTCTCCTTCAACATCAAGCGGGGCACCACCATGGGCCTTGTGGGCGAGTCCGGCTGCGGCAAGACCACCGTTGGCAAGACCATCCTCCGGCTCACGGATAAGACCGCCGGCCAGGTGTGCTTCAACGGCGTGGAGATCCACGACCTGCCCAAGAAGGAAATGCGGAAGCTCCGTCCCAAGATCCAGATGATCTTCCAGGACCCCTACTCCAGCCTGTCCCCCCGTCTGCCCATCGCGGAGATCATCGGTGAGGCCGTTCGGGAACACAACATCGTCCCCGCCAACGAGATGGACGAGTATCTGGATCAGGTCATGAAGCAGTGCGGCCTGCAGCCCTATCACAAGGACCGCTATCCCCACGAGTTCTCCGGCGGCCAGCGTCAGCGTATCTGCATCGCCAGATCCATCGCGCTGAAGCCCGACTTCATCATCTGCGACGAGCCCGTCTCCGCCCTGGACGTGTCCATCCAGGCCCAGATCATCAACCTGATGATGGACCTGCAGAAGGAGCTGGGGTTGACCTACCTCTTCATCTCCCACGACCTGTCCGTGGTCCAGCACATCTCCGATACCATCGGCGTTATGTACCTGGGCAATATGGTGGAGTATGCCAGCAAGAAGCAGATCTTCGCCAATCCGCTGCATCCCTACACCGAGGCCCTCTTCTCCGCCATCCCCATCCCCGATCCGGACGTGAAGATGAAGCGGGTCATCCTGCAGGGCAGCATCCCCTCTCCCGCCAATCCGCCCAGCGGCTGTAAGTTCCACACCCGCTGCGCCAAGTGCATGGGCATCTGCAGCAAGGTCGCCCCTAAGACCAAGGAGGTCGAGCCCGGCCACTTTGTTGCCTGCCATCTCTACGACTGATGGCCCGGGAGCCGAAGCGCTTTGAGGACGACGACGGCCGCACCCTCGTGGATATGAACGTGGAGGGCATGCCCTGGTATCAGAGCGGGCGGAAGAAGCAGGACCGGGCCCAGGCCAGGGCTGAGCTCCAGGCCCGGATCGACCGGGGCGAGGCCCTGACCCGCCGGGAGACCCTGCGCTACACCTTCTACGCCACCCTGGCCGGACTGACCGTGGTGGGCGTCATCGGAGGCGGCACGGTGCTTTTCGTGCTTCTGCTCTGGCTGCTCTGGCGTTGACCCGCCCTCGGGGCGTATCAGAATTCAGCACCGCCGATGCTTATGCATCGGCGGTGTTTTTGCGCGCCGCGGAATTTTGTGCATTTTGGCGAAAGGCTTCGGAGCCTGCCCCGGACGTCCTCTGGCAGGCTGACAAAAAAATGTGAAATAGGAATTGCAAAACGCGGCAATATGTGGTAATATATATACGCACGGGTTCCTTGTGTTCCTTTCGTGCGTGCCATGGCACGCGGAAAGCCCCCTCCATCCCGCCCTTCGGGCAGGATGATGAGCACTTGGCAATGCCCGTTCTTTGCTGATATTTGCAGCGCCTATGGCTGTAAATATAAAATTTTATAGGAGGAATACCCATGAAGAACATCAAGAAGCTTCTTGCTCTTCTGCTGGTTGTTGCCATGGTCGCCGCTATGTTCGCCGGCTGCCAGGAGAGCAACACCGGTAAGGAGACCGATGCCGCCAAGACTGACGCGCCCGCCACCGGCGAGCCCGCCAAGACTGACGCACCTGCCACTGACGCTCCCGCCACTGACACGCCTGCCACTGACGAGCCCGTCGGCCCCGTGGAATACGAGGGCTACGTCAGCCAGCTGGACGCCGAGGGCAACTACGTCCGCGGCGACGATGAGGAGATCTACGAGTCCATCTACGGCGAATTCGCCGCTCTGATGGAGGAGGCCCGCAACGCTGAGTCCAACGACGAGCGCTTCATTCTCGAAGCCAAGGCCGAGGCCGTGCTGCTGGACACCGCTACCATGATCCCCAACACCACCCAGGGCGGCGCCTACACCATCTCCCGCGTGGCGCCCCGCACCGTTCCCTACGTCCAGTGGGGCAACGACGATGACCGCTGGCACTCCATGGTCATCTCCGACGAGTTCCTGACCCCCGAGGAGCGCAACGAGCTGCTGGACATGTGGGACAAGGCTGTTGCCGGCGAAGGCACCTATGATCCCGCCGCCTACCTGGAGAGCAAGGGCCACACCCTGCAGACCGACTACACCTACTCCTTCTCCACGCCTCCCGTTACCCTGGACTGGCTGAACACCGCTTCTCAGTCCGACACCGAGGTCACCGTGCAGACCGTTGACGGCCTGGTGGAGTACGACAACCTGGGCAACCTGCAGCCCAAGCTGGCTGAGTCCTGGGAAGTTTCCGACGACGGCCTGACCTACACCTTCCATCTGCGCCAGGGCGTGAAGTGGTACACCGCTGAGGGTACCGAGTACGCCGAAGTGACCGCCAACGACTTCGTGACCGCCATGCACCACATGCTGGACGCCCAGGCCGGTCTGGAGTACCTCTGCGGCGGCGGCAACGCTGAGATCGTGGGCGTCGACGCCTACCTCTACGAGGGCGGCTCCTTCGACAACGTGGGCGTCAAGGCTGTTGACGACTACACCCTGCAGTACACCCTGGCCAAGCCCGTTCCCTTCTTCATGACCATGCTGACCTACTCCATCTTCCTGCCCATCTGCACCTCCTTCTACGAAGCCAACGGCGGTGTGTACGGCATCGAGGAGTATGCCCAGCGCAACACCGACACCTACAAGTTCGGCCTGAACACCGACGTTTCCTCTCAGGTCTACTGCGGTCCGTTCCTGCTGCAGAAGCTGCAGGGCGACTCCGAGATCCTCTGCGTCAAGAACGAGAAGTACTGGGATGCCGACAAGGTCACCCTGAACTCCATCAAGTGGGTCTTCGACAACGGCGAGAACCCCGACGCCACCTACAATGACTGCCTGAAGGGCGTCTACGCCGGCGTCACCCTGGGCAAGGCCTCCGGCCTGCTGGACAAGGCCATTGCCGACGGCAACTTCGACAAGTACGCCTACATCTCCGACACCACCTCCACCACCTACTTCGGCGGCCTGAACGTCAACCGCGGCACCTTCGGTCTGGAGTCCGGCGCCTGCGCCACCACCAAGACCGAGCAGGAGAAGGCTGACACCGTCACCGCTCTGAACAACAAGAACTTCCGCAAGGCCATGCAGCACGCCTTCGACAAGAAGACCCAGAACGCTGTGTCCCGCGGCGAGGAGCTGGCTGAGACCAACCTCCGCAACATGTACACCATCCCCGCCTTCATGCGTCTTGAGAACGACGTCACCGACTCCGACGGCCACACCTTCACTGCCGGCACCGAGTACGGCGACCTGGTCCAGTACTACTGCGATCAGATCGGCTGCAAGGTGAACTGCGCTGACGGCGTGGACGGCTGGTTCAACCCCACTGCCGCCAAGGAGTACCTTGAGGCTGCCAAGGCTGAGCTGGGCGAGAACGTCACCTGGCCCATCAAGATCGACGTGGTTTACTACTCCGCCAACGATACCCAGACCGCTCAGGCCAACGCCTACAAGGCCTCCATCGAGGGCACCCTGGGCACCGAGAACGTGGTCGTGAACCTGATCGAGGCTACCACCCCCGAGGACTTCTACGCCTGCGGCTACCGTGCCGCCAACGGCGAGGCCGGCAACTTCGATATGTTCTACGGCTCCGGCTGGGGCCCCGACTACGGCGATCCCTGCACCTACCTCAACACCTTCGACTACAACGTCGACGGCTACATGCTGAAGGTCGAGGGTCTGTTCTGATCGGACAATCTTCATAACAGGCAAGTATGCGAACTGACCGCATAGGGGAGCCTGCTCCCCTATGCGGCGCCAAGGACGCCGCAGATCCTGCGGAGCATCCCGGAGGGTCTGCGGCGTTGTCCTCTTTTTTACCCCGTTGCATGGGCGGAAAGCTGAGTTCTTTTCCCAGGCAGGGGCGCGCCCCCACGGAGCGTGGGAGCGGAACTTAGCTTTTCCCCGGCGAGACTACTCAGAAAAGGAGGCTGTCACGCAGGCGGCGGGTTCGTCACCGTTCGCCTGTGATGCGGAGCAGAACTATGAAAAAGTACATGTTCAAGCGCATTCTGTTCTCCATCTTCTCTCTGCTGGTTGTGGTTATGGTGGTTATGCTGCTGGTGTATACGGCAATTAACCGGAACGTCATTTTCCAGCAGGACGACGTGTGGAACAAGAGAAGCAACAACGACCAGAAGATGTATGAATACGCCCAGTATCAGAAGTACGGCTATCTGAACTACGCGGACTATTCCAGCTTCGTCAAGCAGAAGTACGTGAACCTCTACGGCGCGGAATACGAGACCCAGCCGGACTTCACCACGGACCGGCAGGCCATCCAGAATTCCAAAACCTATCTGGAGAACCCCACCGTGCAGGAATTCATCAAGAAATATGAGGCGGAAGGCTATAAGATCGAGTATCTGGAGCCGGTCAAGTTCAAGTCCGGCAAACTGAAAACCGGCGGCACCGGCTATCTGGTGGCCGTCAACGAGCTGCCTGTCACCAGCCGCCTTTGGAATTATATCACCGGCTTCTTCAGCGTGGAGACCAAGAACGACGTGGAGGACCCTGCCCTCACCGAGCGTTACGTCCACTTTGAGAAGGACCCCTACTCCGGCCTCTTTGCCATAACGGGCTCCGGCACCCAGCACAAGTACCTGCTGTACTTTGACGGCCGTTTCCCCTTCATCCATCAGAACTTCATCCACATCAATCTGGGCTCCTCCTATACCACCTACCGGGGCCAGGAAATCACCCAGGTCATCAACACCCCCACCGGCGCCATGAACAACAAGCTCCAGCAGTTCCCCAACAAGATCGGCACCGATGAGTACGTGGATACCGCCATCGACTTCCACTCCCTGACCTACAATCCCGCGCCCCCCACCGACGCGGAGCTGGAGCAGTTCCCCGACCGCTATACCTCTTACTCCTACCACATGATGGGCTTCTCCATGCTGGAGAACTCCTTCGTCATCGGCATCATCTCCCTGATCATTGCCTACTCCCTGGGCCTGCCCCTGGGCATTCTGATGGCCCGCCGCAAGGACAAGCTGGCGGACAAGCTGGGCAACGTGTACATCATCTTCATCATGTCTGTGCCCTCCCTGGCCTACATCTTCCTCTTCGCCGCCATCGGCACCAAGGTCTTCGGCCTGCCCTACAAGTTCGCCACGGCGGAGGTCAAGTGGATGGCCTACGTGCTGCCCACCATTTCTCTGGCCCTGCCCTCCATCGGCAGCCTGATGAAGTGGATGCGCCGCTATATGATCGACCAGATGAACTCCGACTACGTGAAGTTCGCCCGGGCCGAGGGCCTGTCTGAGAAGGAGATCTACCGGATCCACATCTCCCGGAACGCCCTGATCTATCTGGTCCACGGCATCCCGGCCAACATCCTGGCCTGTCTCACCGGCGCCATCATCACCGAGCGCGTCTACGGCGTTCCCGGCGTGGGCAACCTGCTGACCACAGCCATCAACAAGCACGACAACGGCGTGATCGTGGCCTGTACCGTGTTCTACACCTCGCTGTCCATCATCTCTCTGATCCTGGGCGACCTGCTGCTGGCCAAGTATGACCCGAGAATTTCCCTTTCCAGCGAAGGAGGTGGCGGACGATGAACGAAAAGAAAAAGAACGTGCCGCAGAGCAGCGAGGACCTGTTCCGCTTTATCGACAGCAACTCCATCTCCTCCGAGAAGATCGTGGCGCCCCGCTATTCCTACTGGAAGTCCGTGTTCCGCGTCTTCTTCCGCAAGAAGATCAATATCTTCATGCTGGTGGCCCTGGCGCTGATCCTGCTGATCTCCTTCATCATGCCCAGCTTCTGGCACTATGATCCCATGGAGAACGTGCAGAACGCCGCCACCTTCAATCTGAGCCCCGCCAAGGCCCTGAAGTACTTCAACAATGGCTCCTTCTCCCTGAAGTGGTGCCTGGGCACCGGCGCCATGGGTAACTCCATCTTCTACGGCATCGTGGCCTCCGCCAAGACCTCTCTGACCCTGGCCGTGATCTGCGCCGCCATCAATATGGTGGTGGGCATCATCGTGGGCGCCCTGTGGGGCTACTCCAAGAAGGTGGACGCGGTGATGATCGTCATCTACAACATCATCGCCAACGTGCCCTACATCCTGCTGATCTCCGTGCTGGTGTACATCATCGGCTCCGGCTTCTGGAGCTTCATCTTCGCCCTGACCGTCACAGGCTGGCTGGGCATCGCCTACTTCTTCCGTACCCAGGTCATGA